>JAGOEM010000267.1 GCA_017997715.1 Ottowia sp. | reverse complement strand
CACCAGCTCAAACGCCATCCACACCGGCAGCATCACCAGCGCGGGCCAGCGCGCGTAGTTGAAATAGAAGAAGAACATGTAGAAGAACGGGATGCGCCGCAGCCGGTACAGCACCACGTACATGCCCATCAGCGCCGACACCGCGCCCGACGCGCCCAGCCCCAGCCCGCCGTTGCCGGCATACACCCAGGCCGCCAGCGCCGACGCGCCGATGCCGCCGATCAGGTAGCAGGCCAGGTACAGCCCACGGCCCAGCGCCATTTCCAGCGTGAAGCCGAACAGGAACAGGAACACCATATTGCCCACCAGGTGCCCCACGCCGCCGTGCAGGAAGGTGTTGGTCAGCCAGGTGATGGGGCGAAAAGGCGCTTCGGCGCTGTGGTCTTGCGACCAGCGTTCGGTAAAGCGCGCGGGCTCTTGCGGGGTGAATGCGGCGCGCGCTTCGTGCCAGGCGGCGTACTGCGGGTCGTTCTTGCTGATGACTTGCCCGTCCAGCAGGCGCTGGCGAAAGTCGTTGTCGTGCCACATGGCCTGGTAGACCGGCTCGTAGGCCTCGGCCTCGACCGCGTGGCCGATCATCTCGGCGCGTTCACGGTCGCGGCGGCGGGTGCTTTGGCTGGCGCGCGCCTGCACGTCCTTGGCGTAGGCCGGCAGCTCGATCTGCGGCAGCGGGGTGTCTACGTACTTTTCGGCCGCGCGTTCGACGGCCCGCGCCTCGGGCGCCTGCCAGCCAAAGTAGACCCAGCAATTGATGGCGATCAGCAGCAGCGTGATCCAGGGCGGCGAGCGCCAGGACGGCTTGGTTTCCAGTGGAATGGCGATGAACATGGCCGGCGCAAAGAGGCAGCCGCGCAGGGGCGGCCGCGGGCATCAGAACAGCATTAAAGATCGAAGAAGTCGAAGATGGCCCAGTCCACGCTGGGCAATTCCAGCCACGACAGATCCCAGTCGAAGTCCAGCCAGGACGAGGTGTCCACGGCCACGTCGCTGGCGGTCAGGGCCTCGGTCAGCTCGGCCTTCATGGCCGCGTAGTCGCAGGCTTCGCCGCTGCCGGCGTGCAGGCGGTCAAAGTCGGCGTGGCTGTTGAAGAACGCGTGCGACCAGCAGGCCAGATCCAGGTCAATGCCCTGCCGCTGGTTGGCCGCACGCACCTGCTGCACGCTGTAGTAGCGCTGCTTGCCGTGCTGGCGCACCAGGTCGTTGCCCACTTTCTGGATCTGGCGGCGCGCCTGCAGCGGCCGCGTGGCACAGGCCGGCGGCGTGGGTGGCAGGCCGGCGCTGGCAGTGGCGCCCGTCATTGATATGCCTTCGCGCTGGCGCGCTGCGGCGCGAGCGCCTTCGGGCGGCCGGGCCGCGCTCATGCCATCTTCACGGCGGTGCCGCTGACCGACACCATCATCATGCCGTTGGTCTCGCCCATCACTTCGTAGTCGAAGTCGATGCCGACGATGCCGTCAGCACCCAGTTCACGGGCGGCGGCCTTGGCTTCGTCCAGCGCCGATTCGCGCGCGCCGGCCAAGGCGCGTTCGTACCCGCCAGCGCGCCCGCCCACCACATCGCGCACGCTGGCGAACATGTCGCGAAACAGGTTGGCGCCGATCACGGCTTCACCGTTCACCAGGCCCAGAAACTGCGCCACCTGCGCGCCGCCCTGCCCCTGCGGCACCACGGTGGACAAGAAAAAATTGTCCGTCGATTTGGAAAACCAGCCCATGTCCTCTCACCCCTCCTCGCCGCGCTGTGCGGGCGGCGTTGCCCGGCGCCTGAATGCGGCGCGCAGCCAGCATACCAGCGCGCTGCCGGGCGGCCGTGTGTGAAAGTCGACAGGGGCGACGGCGGCCGGCCATGGCGGCATCGCCCGCCGCAGACGGGGCCGCGCGTCAGACCTTGGCCAGTCAGACCTTGGCCAGCGCCCCGTCCAGATCGGCCAGCAGGTCGTCAATGTGCTCGATACCCACGCACAGGCGCACGGTTTCTTCCTTCACGCCGGTCTTGGCCAGCTCTTCGGGCGAGAGCTGGCGGTGCGTGGTGCTGGCCGGGTGCGTGGCCAGCGACTTGGTGTCGCCGATGTTGACCAGGCGGGTGAACAGCTGCAGCCCGTCCAGAAAGCGCGCACCGGCGGCCCGCGCATCGTCGCCCGCGCCAGATTTGACGCCAAAGGTCAGCAAACCCGATGCGCGCCCGCCCAGGTACTTCTGCGCCAGCGCGTAGTCGGGGTGGTCGGGCAGGCCGGCATAGCTGACCCAGGTCACCTTGGGGTGCTTTTGCAGGTGCTTGACGACGGCCAGCGTGTTGTCGCCAATGCGGTCCATGCGCAGCGCCAGGGTTTCGATGCCTTGCAGGATCTGAAAGGCGTTGAACGGCGACAGCGACGCGCCGGTGTTGCGCAGCGGCACCACGCGCGCACGGCCGATGTAGGCGGCCGGGCCCAGCGCTTCGGTGTAGACCACGCCGTGGTAGCTGACATCGGGCTCGTTCAGGCGTTTGAAGCGCGCCTTGTGTTCGGCCCACGGAAACTTGCCGCTGTCGACGATGGCGCCGCCCAGCGTGGTGCCGTGGCCGCCCAGGTACTTGGTCAGCGAATGCACCACGATGTCGGCGCCGTGCTCGATGGGGCGCAGCAAATAGGGCGTGGCCACCGTGTTGTCGACGATCAGCGGCACGCCGTGGCGGTGGGCGATGGCGGCAATCGCCGCAATGTCGGTCACGTTGCCGGCGGGGTTGCCAATGCTTTCGACGAACACGGCCTTGGTCTTGTCGTCGATCAGCTTGTCAAAGCTGGCCGGGTCGCGGTGGTCGGCAAAGCGCGTGGTGATGCCCGACTGCGGCAGCGTGTGCGCAAACAGGTTGTAGGTGCCGCCGTACAGCGCGGTGCTGCTGACGATGTTGTCGCCCGCCTCGGTAATGGTTTGCAGGGCGTAGGTGATGGCCGCCTGCCCGCTGGCCACGGCCAGCGCGGCAATGCCGCCTTCCAGCGCCGCGACGCGCTTTTCCAGCACGTCGTTGGTCGGGTTCATGATGCGGCTGTAGATGTTGCCGGTGACCTTCAGGTCAAACAGGTCGGCGCCGTGCTGCGCGCTGTCGAAGGCGTAGGCCACGGTCTGGTAGATCGGCACCGCCACCGCCTTGGTGGTGGGGTCCGGCGTGTAGCCGGTGTGCACGGATTTGGTTTCAAACTTCCAGTTGTCGGACATGTCTGCGGCTCCTCGGATGGGGTGGAGAGTATTGATTTGATAGCTGCCGGCGCCCGCCTATCAAGCGCCAGAGCCCTATTGATCCTTCAAAAGGCCCCGCCACCGGCAGAGCCGGGCCACAGTCTAGTCGCGACACCACGCCAAAGCCAGCGCCGCTGCGACCAAATGGTCATGTGCTTATGCGCGCCTACACCGACCAAGGTACGCGGGCTCGCTTTGGCTTTGGCTTTGGCTTTGGCTTTGGCTCTGGCTTTGGCTTTGGCTCTGGCTCTGGGTTTGATCGGCCTGGAAGGTTTGGGCATTTTTTGCGATTGGCCCGGCCAATGAGCGCCGCCGCGTTGCAGCAACGGCAGCAAGGCCGGATGGCCAGTTTGGTCAAGGGCCGGTGGCGGCTTTGCACGGACTGTCACACATCCCGCGCCAGGATCGAAAGCTGCCGCCTCAAGGCGTTGCCCGCCGCGCAGGCGGCCCCAATACGCAATGTTTTTGATAGCTTCCTACGCCCTACTGGCGGGCGATACAGGCCGATTCAGCCAAGAATCAGCACCTGCAAATCGAACTAGACAAAGCCGCCACACCCCACGCCACCGCGTTGCCCACGGCCCACACCCATAAGCTAACAATTACTCGGTCGTTGGTCTTGGGGGCGGGCGCTGGCACGCTGCACGCCATTGTGAATTTCCAACAACTTCGCTCCGTTCG
>JAGOEM010000266.1 GCA_017997715.1 Ottowia sp. | reverse complement strand
GCCTAACCCCGGCTTTACTCCCTCTCCCCCTGGGAGAGGGCAGGGGTGAGGGCTCCCAGGGCCGAGCGAAGCAATGGCCCGTATGGACTTCCACCCCCCTTCTGGATGCGCCTGGGTCGGGGACTGGGCGGGGTGGCGTTGGCACCGCAGAGTGCCAACGCTTCGTTAACTGACTGGCCGCAGCTGTCTGAACGGAGCGCTGAAAGCGCGAAGTGAGTTCTGCGGCCCACCCCGCCCATTCCCCGACCCAGGTTGCCCCGTAGCGAAAGCTGCGGGGTCGCAGCCAGCGGGGCGCACTTCTTTTGCCTTCTTTTCTTGTGCGAGCAAGAAAAGAAGGTGCGCCGCCGGGCGCAGTTCCCGGCCTCCCAGCCTCAACCAAGCCCAACCAACGTCAAGCAAGAAACATCAAATTCCATAGCTGCCCACGCAATCCAGACAAGCGCTGCAGCCCAATTCAACTCAAGAAACCAGATCGCTCTTACTGCCTTGCCGCCCCCGGCACCTCATGGCTCAGCCGATGCGCGACTTCAGCCACGCCACACCAAACCAAGCGCACCCCTCACTCCAACACCCGCCCCGGATTCATCATCCCCTTCGGGTCCAGCGCCTGCTTGATGCCGCGCATCAGCCCCAGCGCCACCGGCGATTTGTAGTGCGGCAGCTTGGCCGCCTTCAGGCTGCCGATGCCGTGTTCGGCGCTGATCGAGCCGCCAAAGCGCGCCACGGCGTCGAACACCAGGGTGTTGATGCGCTCTTCCTGATCGCGCAAGAAGGCCTTGGCATCGCCGTCTTCGGGCGCCTGCACGTTGTAGTGAAGGTTGCCGTCGCCCAGGTGGCCGAAATCGACCAGGCGCACGCCGGGAATCTCGCGCGCCAGCAGCGCGTCGGTTTCTTCCACAAAGGCCGGGATGAGCGACACCGGAATGCTGATGTCGTGCTTGATGTTCAGCCCCTCTTCGGCCTGCGCCAGGGGAATGCTTTCGCGGATGTGCCACAGCGCCTTGGCCTGCGTCAGGTTCTCGGCCACCACGGCGTCGGTCACGCTGCCGGATTCCAGCGCGGTTTCCAGCAGCTGCTCGAACAGCGCGCGGGCGTGCGCTTCGCTTTCGTGGTCAGAGTTTTCCAGCAGCACGCACCACGGCGTTTCCTTGAACAGGGGCACGCGCAGCTGGGCGTAGTGTTTGTCGACCAGGCTGAGGGCAAACTGGCCCATTACCTCAAAACCGGTCAGCCCCGCGCCCAGGCGCGTATGGGCCAGGCCCAGCAGGTCGACGGCGGCCTGCATTGACGGCACGGCGGCCCAGGCGGTCAGCTTGGCGGCCGGCTGCGGGTACAGCTTCATGGTGGCGGCGGTGATGATGCCCAGCGTGCCTTCGCTGCCGATGTACAAATCGCGCAGGTCGTAGCCGGTGTTGTCCTTGCGCAGGCCGCCCAGGCCGTGCCAGATGTCGCCCTGCGCGGTGACCACTTCCAGGCCCAGGCACAGCTCGCGCGCGTTGCCGTAGCGCACCACCTGCGTGCCGCCAGCGTTGGTGGCCAGGTTGCCGCCGATGGTGCAGCTGCCTTCGGCGGCCAGGCTGAGCGGGAACAGAAAACCCGCGTCGGCCGCGGCGGTTTGCACGTTCTGCAGGATGCAGCCGGCATCGACCGTCAGCGTGAGGTTGGCCGCGTCGATGGCGCGCACCTTGTCCATGCGGCGCAGGCTGAGCAGCACCTGCGTGCCGCTTTCGTCCGGCACCGACCCCACCGCCAGCCCGGTGTTGCCGCCCTGCGGCACGATGGTGGCGCCATGCGCGGCGCAGGCCCGCACCACGGCGGCCACCTGTTCGGTGCTGGCCGGGCGCACCACGGCCAGCGCCCGCCCGCGTGCGCGGCGGCGCCAGTCGTGCTCGTAGGCGCTCAGATCGCCATCGGTCAGCACGTGGGTTGCGCCCACGGCGTGTTGCAGGGCGTCGATCAGGGGAGAAGGTGGTGACATGGCGAAATACTATCGTTTAAATAGCTGCCTGCGCAGGTACTTCGGGCGCTGGCGGCCTGAAACACTATGAATCTGGTGTGACCGGCTGCGTGCCTGCCTGTGCCTGTGCCTTGGCCTGGCGTGCCTCGCGCAGCCGCAGGCGGATGTGCGCGGTGCAGGCGACGAACAGAATCACCACCAGCACCACCTCGGCCAGCGCGTACCAGGCGGATGGCGTGCGGTCGCTGGTGGCGCGCACCACGCCTTCCACAAAATACAGCCAGATGAACAGCGCCAGCGCGCGGTAGGTGTACATGCGCATGCGCAGCAGGCCGGGCAGCGCCAGCAGCAGCGGCAGGGCTTTCAGCGCCAGCCACGATCCGCCGGGGCGCAGCGGCGCCAGCCACAGCTCCCACGCCAGGCACAGCGCCACCAGGGCCAGCAGCGACGGTACGGCCACGGCGCGCGTGGTGCGGGCCAGGCGGCTGGCGGTGGTGGCGGGAGGGGAAGTGGCAGGGGCTGACATGGGCGGTGGCATCATACCCACCATGAATCTGGACGGGCCGAAGAACCAGCTGCAGACGTTTGTGACCGACGTCACCGACTTTCCGGTGCTGCCCACGGCCGCCACGCTGTGGGAACGCTTTCAGCAAGACCGCCTGGGCGTGACGGCCAGCGCGCTGACCTTCACCACCGTGCTGGCGCTGGTGCCGTTCTTTGCGGTAGTGCTGGCGGTGTTCACCGCATTTCCGCTGTTCGGGCGCTTTCGCGACGCGCTGGAGCGCTGGCTGACCGACAGCCTGATCCCCGCCAGCATCGCCGGCAACGTGATGGACTACCTGACCCAGTTCGCCACCCAGGCCAGCCAGCTGGGTACGCTGGGCTTTGGGGCGCTGGTGTTCACCGCGATATCGCTGGTGCTGACGATCGACCACACCCTCAACGCCATCTGGCGCACCCCGGCCAAGCGCCCGCTGGGCCAGCGCGTGCTGGTGTACTGGGCGGTGCTGACGCTGGGGCCGCTGGTGCTGGGCGCCAGCCTGGCCATCACCTCGTATGTGACGACCGTGTCGCGCGGCTGGCTGCCGGACATCGGCGGCGCGCTCAACCTGCTGCTGGACACCACGCAGTTCCTGCTGATGGCGCTGGGCGTCACCCTGCTGTACCGCTTTGTGCCCAACACGCCCGTGCGCTGGAAGCACGCGCTGGCCGGCGGCCTGTTCGTGGCCGTGGGCCTGGCGCTGACCAAGTGGGGCCTGGGCGTGTACCTGTCGCGCGTGCCCAGCTATTCCAAGATCTACGGCGCCTTTGCCACCGTGCCCATCCTGCTGCTGTGGATGTACATCTCCTGGCTGATCGTGCTGTTTGGCGCCGTCATCGCCGCCTACCTGCCCAGCCTGCTGACCGGCGTGGCGCGGCGCGGCGGCGGGCCGGGCTGGGGCTTTCAGCTGGCGGCCGAGGTGCTGCAGGCCCTGGCCAAGGTGCGCGACACCCCCGCGCGCGGCCGCACCGCCCCGCAGCTGGCCGGGCGCCTGCGCGTCGACACCCTGCAACTGGCGCCCGTGCTGGCCGCGCTGTGCGAACTGGATTGGGTGGGCGAGCTGGGCACCCGCGTCGAAAACGAAGAGCCGCGCTACGTGCTGCTGTTTGACCCGGCGCAGCAGCCGCTGCGCCCGCTGGTGGAAAAACTGCTGCTCAAGCCCGATCCGGCCCTGGCCGGCTGGTGGGGCGATGGCCGGCTGAACCAGATGACGGTGGCCGATCTGCTGGCATCCGACCAGGATTCATGAATAAAAAAGGCTTCCAGCGCCCGACAGACGGGCGCAGGCAGCTATCTAATAGGTAGCAAACGGCGTCTGCGGCAGGCGCCGTTGTTGCGGGCGGCTGACTTGGCGGCCGGCGCTCAGAACCGGATCTTGCCCGTCCAGATGTCCTTGTACATCACCCAGTCGCCCAT
>JAGOEM010000265.1 GCA_017997715.1 Ottowia sp. | reverse complement strand
TCGAGTTTCAGGACGAAGTGCTGGCGCATTACCAGGTGTATGAGTTCCACCCCGTGGTCGCCAAGCTGCAGCTGTTCTGCTCGGAAGACCTGGGCGGCTTTTACCTGGACGTGCTGAAAGACCGCCTGTACACCACCCAGCCCGGCAGCCTGGCGCGCCGCAGCGCCCAAACCGCGCTGTGGCAGCTGACGCAAGCCATGCTGCGCTGGATGGCGCCGTTCCTCAGCTTTACCGCCGAAGAGGCGTGGAAGCTGGTGGGCAGCGGCGATTCGATCTTCCTGGAGGAATTCTGGAAGTTTGACCCCGCCGACGCCGCCCTGCTGGACAAGTGGGCGCGCATTCGCGGCGCACGCGAGCTGGTCAACAAAGACATCGAACAACAGCGCGAAAAGGGCCTGATCGGCTCGTCGCTGCAGGCCGAGGTCGAGCTGACCCTGCCCGAAGCCACGCACGCCGATCTGCTGGCCGCGCTGAACAGCCTGGGCGACGACCTGCGCTTTGTGTTCATCACGTCTGCTATCAAATTGAAAGCTGGCAGCGCAGTCGCAGTAAGCGCTACACCCTCAAACAGCACCAAATGCGAACGCTGTTGGCACTACGTGGCCGACGTCGGCCACGACGCCGAACACCCCACGCTGTGCGGCCGTTGCGTCAGCAACCTGTTTGGCGCGGGCGAAACGCGGACCGTGGCCTGATGAGCGGCGCCGCCAAAACATCGGGCGCCAGCATGGCGCGCTGGCTCAGCCTGTCGGCGCTGGTGGTGCTGCTCGATCAGATCAGCAAGCAGTGGATTCTGGCCAACTACCAGTTGGGCGACAGCACCTACATCACCGGCTTTTTCAACATCGTGCGCGCCCACAACACCGGCGCCGCGTTCTCGTTTCTGGCCGGTGCGGGCGGCTGGCAGCGCTGGTTCTTTGTCGGGCTGGCGCTGGTCGCGTCGATCTTCATCGTCTGGCTGCTGCGTTCGCACCCCGGGCAGCGGCTGTTCGCCTTCGCGCTCAGCATGATCTTGGGCGGCGCGATCGGCAACGTGGTGGACCGCCTTCAGCACGGCTACGTGGTCGACTTCCTCGACTTCCACTGGTCGTTCCTGAGCGGGCTTTTCTACCGCGGCCACTTTCCCGCCTTCAACTTTGCGGACATGGCCATCACGGCGGGGGCCATCGGCCTGATTCTGGACGAGCTGCTGCGCATGCGCCGGGCACGTTGAGGGCGGTGGGCGCACCAAGCGCATGGCCGCCGTCGCTTGCCGCCGTTAAAAGATACCTGTATTCGAGGTTAATGATCATTACATGATCATGAAAATGTAATCAATGTGGGTTAACCCGCACACAATGAGACCGCGCCCACCCCCGCTCGGTGTGCGTCGGCCTCGTTGCCGGGCAGAGCGTCCGACCCACGTTGCAAGTACATATTCATGCTATCCACCCACCCACTGCGCCGCGCAGGCGCCTGCGCCCATTCCCTGTTGTTCGCCCTGACGTTGCCTCAGCCACGTCCGGGCACGCTCAAACTGCCAGCCTGGGCACGCTGGACAAGATTCAGGCCACCAGAACCATCGTTCTTGGCGTGCGCAACAGCGCCCCGCCTTTTGCCTTCGTTGACGCAGCGGGCAAACCCAGCGGCTTCAGCTGGGACCTGTGCCAAGGGGTGGTTCGCGTGCTGAGCGAGAAGCTGAAGACGCCGCTGGAAATCAAGGTCGTACCGGTCTCGCTGGCCGAATCCTTCGATCTGCTGCGCACCGGCAAGATCGATATGCAGTGCGGCAGCACCACGCACACCAAGGAACGCGAAGCCCAGGTGGATTTTTCCTACACCTTCTTCGTTTCGGGCATCGTCACCGCCTACCGCACGGATGAGGTTCAGTACGCCAACCCCACCGAATTCGGCCGCGTGGGCGCACTGGAAGGCTCGACGGCGGGCAAGGCCGTCGCGGCGCCGGCCAAGGCCATGCTCCAGAGCAACCTGAAGGAAGTGGTCTCGTTTCCTTCCTACGCCGAAGGCATCAACATGCTCAAGGCCGGAAAGATCGACACCCTGGTGGCCGACGGCGCGCTGCTGCCGCTGGATCCGGCGGTGGCCGTGCGCAAGCAACAACTCACGGTGGAACCCTACGCCTTGATGATGCGCAAGAACGACAAGGCCTTCGTTCAGGCGGTCGACGCTGCCTTGGCAGGGCTCATGCGCGGCGGACTGGACGCCATGGCCGCCAAGGCCAAGCTGCGTGCGGGCTACATGACGCGCGACGTCTGGCGCCAGCCCGACAAGACGCCCGCACCGCCCCAGTTCTGATACGCCAGGGGCGCGGCGCCGGCCAGCCTGGGCCGGCGATCACGGCAGCAGAATGGTCGACCCCGTGGTCTTGCGCGATTCCAGCATGCGGTGCGCGCCCTGCACGTCGGCCAGCGGAAAGCGCTGTTCGATGTGGATCTTGACCTTGCCGCTTTGCACCACCTCGAAAAGCTCGTCCGCCATGGCCTGGCAGTTTTCGCGCGTGGCGATGTGGGCAAACAGCGTGGCGCGGGTCACGTACAGGCATTTGGGCGCCAGCACGGCGGGGGCAAACGGCGGCACCGGGCCGCTGGCGTTGCCAAAGCTGGCCATCAGGCCGAAGGGGCGCAGGCATTCCAGCGATTTTTCCCAGGTGTCCTTGCCGACCGAGTCGTACACCACCTTCACGCCCTTGCCGCCGGTGATTTCCTTCACCCGGGCCGCAAAATCCTCGGTGCGGTAGTTGATGGCGTGCGCAGCGCCGTTGGCCAAGGCGCGCTGGCACTTCTCGTCCGACCCGGCTGTGGCGATCAGCTCGTAGCCCAGCGCCTTGGCCCACTGGCAGGCAATCAGGCCCACGCCGCCCGCTGCGGCATGCCAAAGGATCTGGTCGCCCGCCTGCAGGCCACCGACCGGCAAGGTGCGCCGCAGCAGGTACTGCGCCGTCAGGCCTTTGAGCATCATGGCCGCGCCGGTATCAAAGCCGATGTCGTCCGGCAGGCGGCACACCGGCAGCGCCGGCATGACGCGCGCTTCGCTGTAGCTGCCCGGCGCCCCACCCGCATAGGCCGCGCGGTCGCCCACCTTCAGGTGCGTGACGCCTTCGCCCACGGCTTCGATCACGCCGGCGCCTTCCATGCCCAGTGACAGCGGCATGGGAAACGGATACAGCCCGCTGCGCTGGTACACATCGATGTAGTTCAGGCCAATGGCCTGGTGGCGGATGCGAATCTGGCCCGGGCCGGGTTCGCCCACGGGCAGGTCCACCAGTTTCATGACTTCGGGGCCACCGGGTTGGTCGATCTGAACAGTCAAGGCCATGCGCAATCTCCTAATGCCATCAAGCAAGCGAAACAATCGCCCGATGTTGCCATGGCTGGGCGGGGGGCGTGGCCGGCATGGCACCATCGCCCCACATGTCCTCATCGCATCTGACCCCTGCCGCCGCGGCCCTGCTGACTTTGCCCCCCTTGCTGTGGGCCGCCAACGCGGTCGTAGGCCGGCTGGCGGTGCCGCTGATTTCACCAGTGGCCTTGAATTTCTTCCGCTGGCTGCTGGCCTTTTGCATCCTGCTGCCCCTGGGCGGCTGGGTGCTGCGGCAGGGTTCGGGCCTGTGGTCGCACTGGCGGCGCTTTGCCCTGCTGGGCCTGCTGGGCGTGGGCGCCTACAACGCCCTGCAGTACCTGGCGCTGCAAACCTCATCCCCGTTGAATGTGACGCTGGTGGCGTCCAGCATGCCGCTGTGGATGCTGGCCATCGGGCGGCTGTTTTTCGACGCGCGGGTGTCGCCCCAGCAGTTGATGGGGGTGCTGCTGTCCATCGCCGGGGTGGCGCTGGTGTTGGCGCGCGGCGATCTGGCCCAGCTGGCGCAGCTGCGCCTGGTGCCGGGCGATCTGTACATGCTGGCGGCTTCGATCTGCTGGGC
>JAGOEM010000264.1 GCA_017997715.1 Ottowia sp. | reverse complement strand
CGCCACCGCCACCGTCACGCCCAGCACCATCAGGGCGGCCGCGCAACGCAGCCACGCAGCGCGGTGCGCGGACACCGTATTTACTATCAAATAAGTAGCTGCTTGCGCCCGTATATCAAGCGCTGAAGGCACTTTTTTCATCAAAGCTCCGGCACCAGGCTGATCACTTTGCGCCGCGTGCCATAGGCGGTGGTCACCACGCGGGCATCGCTGGCGCCGGGGGTCACGCCAATTTCTTCATCGCTCAGGTAGCAGCCCGGGTCTTCGGCCCAGGCGTCGCCCGTTACCTGCTGGGCGCGCACGCGGGTATTGCCGCCGCAGATGGCCAGGTGCTGGCACGCGCCGCAGCGGCCATGCACCGGGCGCGGCTGGGTCTTCAGTCCGGCCATCAGCGGGTCGCTGGTGTCGCGCCAGATGTCGGAAAACGCGCGCGCCTTCACGTTGCCCAGCGTGTGGTGCCACCACATGGTGTCGGGGTGCACGTCGCCCACGTTGTCGATGTTGGCCACATTCACGCCCGAGCTGTTGCCGCCCCAGGCAACCAGCCTTTCGCGCAGCGCGCCGTGCCATTGCGGAAAGTGCTGCTGCACCCACTGCAGCAGGTACACGCCGTCGGCGTCGTTGTTGCCGGTGACGAATTCGTGCGCGCCGCCCGCCTGCGCGTCGGCCCAGGCGGTGTCGTACAGCAGATCCAGCGCGGCGCGCGTGGCTAGGTGGTGCGCGTCCTTGCCACGGTGGATGTTGCCGCGCCCCGCGTAGTTGAGGTGGCTGAAGTAGAACTTGTCGACCTGCTCGTCGCGCATCAGCTGCAGCAGCGGGGGCAGGTCGAACGCGTTCAGCTCGGTCATGGTGAAGCGCAGGCCCACCTTGGTGCCCAGCGCATGCAGGTGGCGGATGGCGGCCAGGCTGCGGTCAAACGCGCCTTCCAGCCGTCGGAACTTGTCGTGCGTGGCGCCAATGCCGTCCAGGCTGATGCCCACGTAGTCAAAGCCCTGCGCGTGCACGCGCTGCGCCAGTGCTTCGTCGATCAGCGTGCCATTGGTCGACAGGCCGATGTAAAAACCCATCGACTTGGCGCGCGCGGCAATCTCGAACAGGTCGGGCCGCAGCAGCGGTTCGCCACCCGACAGGATCAGCGCGCGCACGTTGAAGGCCTTCAGGTCGTCCAGCACGCCAAACACCTGTTCGGTGCTCAGCTCGCCGGGGTAATCGTGGTCGGCGCTGAAGGCGTAGCAGTGCTTGCAGGTCAGATTGCAGCGGCGGATCAGATTCCAGATCACCACCGGGCCAAGTGGCTGCAGCGGCTGGGGCGCCGCAGCGCCAGTGCCGGCGCCTCGGCGCAGGGGCGCGGGGTAGGTTCCCGTGGCCTCGGCCTGGGCCAATTCGTGCATGAACTGGGAGATTCGGAACATCGTGGCTCCCCTGTAAGGGTTGGCTATGAAGACCCAGGCATCTTTGCCCAGCGCGCGCCAGCCGGCCATGACTTGAGTCAACTTCGCAAGCGCGTGTCGGCCGCTCGCCAGCATCCGCTGTGGCCCATCACCCGCCATGGCGCACGCGGCGGCCGTGCGTGCGCCTGCGCAACAATGGGGGCACGCCCGGCCCGCGCCACCGTCGCCATGAAACACCTGCTGATCGTCTACCACTCGCTGACCGGCGGCACCCGCCAGATGGCCGAAGCCGCCGCCACGGCCGCGCGCCGGCAGGACGGCGTCCGCACGCAGCTGCAAACCGCCGCCGCCAGCGGCCCGCAAGACCTGTTGGCCGCCGACGGCTACCTGTTCGCCTGCCCCGAAAACCTGGCCGCCATTGCGGGCGTGATGAAGGACTTTTTCGACCGCTGTTACTACCCCGTGCTGGACCGCATCCAGGGCCGCCCCTACGCCGCGATGGTGTGCGCCGGCAGCGATGGGCAAAACGCCTTGCGCCCGATGGAACGCATCGCCACCGGCTGGCGCCTGAAAGCCGTTGCGCCCGGCCTGATCGTCTGCACCCACGCGCAAACGCCTGAGCAAATCCTGGCGCCCAAGACCATCGGCGCCGACGAGCTGGCGCGCTGCGCCGAACTGGGTGAAGGCCTGGCGGCGGGCCTTAGCGCCGGGGTGTTCTGACCACGGCAAACCCGCACGCCGGCCCGCAAAATGCGCAGTCAATCCCGCCGATCCGCCGCGCCCACGGCTCGACAGGCGATAGCGCGTGCAGCGGGCCGCATCACGCGGCACTAGACTCAAGCCTCTTTCAAAGGCAAGCCCATGACCATCGAAACGCAAGAAGACGTGGACGCGCTCAAGCGCATTGGCCGCATCGTCTCCCTCACGCTGCAGCACATGCTGGACAGCGCCAAGCCCGGCATGCGCACGCGCGAGCTGGACCAGATCGGCGCGGCCATGCTGCAAGCGCACGGCGCCCGATCGGCCCCGCAGCTGACCTACGACTTTCCCGGCGCCACCTGCATCAGCATCAACGAAGAGGCCGCGCACGGCATTCCGGGCGACCGCATCATCGGCGCGGGCGACGTGCTGAATGTGGACGTATCGGCCGAACTGGGGGGCTACTTTGCCGACACCGGCGGCACCGTCGTCGTGCCGCCCGGCACCGCGCAGAAAACCCGCCTGTGCCACGCCACCCGCATGGCACTGGCCGCCGCAATGAAGAACGCCCGCGCCGGCCAGCCCATCAACGGCATCGGCGCCGCCATCGAACGCACGGCCAAGGCCTACGGCTTCAAAGTCATCGAAAACCTGGGCAGCCACGGCGTGGGCCGCGCGCTGCACGAAGCGCCCGAGCACATCGCCGGCTACTTTGACCCCGCCGACAAGCGCCTGCTGACCGAAGGCATGGTCATCACCATCGAGCCCTTCCTGTCCACCAAAACCCGCATCGTCACCGAATTGGACGACGGCTGGACCCTGGCCGGCGCGCCCGGCAACCTGTCGGCGCAGTACGAACACACGATGATCATCACCAAGGGTGAGCCGATTGTGGTGACGTTGCAGTGACGCGATAGTGACGCAGTGGGGGCATAGGCTTGCTACGGATAAAGGAGCTGCCAACGCCCTTGTGCCAAGCGCTGGAGGTGTATTTCTTACTTTTTTCGTACAGATCTGATTGTCTTTCACGACCGGATCAGACGCCATATTTCAGGAGTTCTGCGATGAGTGAAGGCGCCGTGGGGCTGATCGTCCTGGTCATCATCAGCACATCAGCGGCCTACCTCTCGCACCGATGGATAGCGCATTTCGCTGCAGCCTCTTTGTGTGCGACGGTGGCCAGTTGTGTGTTGTTCCAGCTGGCTGCGTATGCCTACAGCGGCCATGTTGACCCATTTATCAAGATAGCGGTCGTCATCAGTGCCCTTGCGGCGTTGACCATCGCAATCGTGGTAGGCATGTTGATGGACCATCGGCAAAAGTCGAGTTGAATGGGAGACTGCTTCATGCACACGTTGCGCATCAGATGGGCCGTGGTTTTCATGTCGATCTGGCTGACGGTTGGAACGGCGCATGCCCAAGCGCCATCCGCCGCGGCCCAGCAAGAAATCGAACAGCTCTTCACCGCCCTCCAGCAATCCCAATGCGAGTTCCAGCGCAACGGCAGTTGGTACGACGCGGGCAAGGCCACTGAACACCTGCGACAGAAGTACGACTACCTGTTGAAGAAAAAGCTGGCGCCCACGACCGAGGCCTTCATTGAGCGCGCGGCGACCCAAAGCAGCCTGTCTGGCAAGCCCTACCAGGTGCGCTGCGGGCAGGCGCAGGCGGTGCCCAGCAAGCAGTGGTTTGAGCAGCAGCTGAAGGCGTTGCGGCGGTGACCGGCCAGCGCAGGGCGTCTGACCTGCCCCGGGCGCAGCAGCACTTCGGCGGCGCCATTGCTATGAATCAAGTAGCTGCTTGCGCAATGTGGACGGGCGCTGTAGGCCTGTTT
>JAGOEM010000088.1 GCA_017997715.1 Ottowia sp. | reverse complement strand
TTCCGCCGGCCCGCCGCGCAGGCGCTGATCAGCCGCATGGGATGTAGCAACGGCGGGCTGGATGCCTTCGTGCGCAACGTCAAGAACTCACGATTTCATAGCGGCCCGCGCCCGTCTGACGGGCGCCAGAGCATGATTTTGGGCTTGAACATTGGCAAGAACGCCGCCACGCCGATCGAGCGCGCCACGGACGATTACTTGATCGGCCTGGCCGGGGTGTACCCCTTTGCCGACTACGTCACCGTCAACATATCCAGCCCCAACACCAAGAACCTGCGCGATTTGCAGAGCGACGCCGCGCTGGACGCGTTGCTGGGCGCGCTCAAGGCCCGCCAGGCCGAGCTGGCCGACGAGCACGCCAAGCGCGTGCCGCTGTTCCTGAAGATCGCCCCAGATCTGCAGGGCGATCAGGTGCAATCGATTGCCGATGCGCTGCGCCGCCATGCCATCGAAGGCGTGATTGCCACCAACACCACGCTGGCGCGCGACGCGGTGCAAGGCATGCCGCACGCCGACGAAGCCGGCGGCCTGTCGGGCGCCCCGGTACGTGAGGCCAGCAACCGCGTCATCGCCGGGCTGCGCGCGGCGCTGGGCACGGGCTTTCCCATCATTGGCGCGGGCGGCGTGATGAGCGGCGCCGACGCCGTGGCCAAGATCAAGGCCGGCGCCGACGCCGTGCAGATCTACACCGGGCTGATCTACAAAGGCCCGGCGCTGGTCAGCGAGGTGGCGCAGGCGCTGCGCCAGCAGGCCCGGGCGTGACGGCCGAACCGGCGCCGCCCACGCATTCAACCGAGGCGGCGCCGCCCCCCACCGACGGCCTGCCGCAGCCGCAGCGGCGCTGGGCCATGGCCACCATCTTGCTGGGCATTGCCGTGGCGGTGCTGGACGGCACCATCGTCTCGCTGGCGCTGCCGCGCATGGCGGGCGAATTCAACGCCACGCCGGCCAGCGCCATCTGGATCGTCAACGCCTACCAGCTGACCGTGCTGGTGTCGCTGCTGCCCTTTGCCGCGCTGGGCGACCGCTATGGCTATCGCCGCGTGTACCTGGGCGGCGTGGCGGTAATGCTGGTCGCCAGCCTGGGCGCGATGCTGTCGCCCCGCCTGCCGGTGTTGATCGGCTGGCGCGCCCTGCAGGGGCTGGGCGCGGCCGGCATCATGGGCGTGAACGCCGCGCTGGTGCGCCTGACCTACCCGCGCGCGCAGCTGGGGCGCGGGCTGGCGTTCAATTCGGTCACCGTGGCCGTGGCCTCGGTGGCCGGGCCAACCCTGGCGGCGGCCATCCTGTCGCACGCCAGCTGGCCCTGGCTGTTCGCCATCAACCTGCCGCTGGGCGTGGGCCTGCTGTGGCTGGGCCGGCGCGCCCTGCCGGCGCACCGCAGCGCCACCCCGGTCAGGCTGCGCGTGGGCGATGTGCTGCTGAACGCCGCCATGTTTGCGCTGGTGTTTCTGGGGGTGGAACAGCTGGGCACGCGCGCGGGCGGCAGCGGCGCTGGTCTTGGTGCCCACGATCTGGCCGTGGCTGCAGGCTTGCTGGGGGCGGGTGTCGCGGTCGGCACGGTGTTTGTGCGCGGGCAGTTGCGCCGCGCAGTGCCGCTGTTGCCGGTCGATCTGCTGCGCATTCCGGTGTTTGCGCTGTCGATGTGCACCTCGGTCACCGCGTTTGCCGCGCAGACGCTGGGGCAGATTTCGATGCCGTTTCTGCTGCTGGTCAACCAGGGCCGATCGCCTGCCGAGACGGGCCTGCTGATGACCGCCTGGCCGATTGGTTCGATCGCCATGGCGCCGGTCGCAGGCCGCCTGACGGGGCGCTACAACGCCGGCGTGCTCAGCGCCATGGGCCTGGCCCTGATGAGCGCCGGCCTGGCCCTGCTGGCGCTGCTGCCCGCCATGCCCACACACGCCGACATAGCCTGGCGGCTGGCGCTGTGCGGCGCGGGCTTTGCGCTGTTCCAGACGCCGAACAACTTCACCATCGTGACATCGGCCCCCGCCGCGCGGGCGGGCGGCGCCAGCGGCATGCTGGGTACCGCGCGGCTGACTGGGCAAAGCGCGGGCGCGGTGCTGCTGGCCATTGTGTTCAGCGCCGTCCCTGGCCCGTCGGGGCCGGCCATTGCGCTGGGGCTGGGGGCTGTGTGCGCGCTGGTGGCTGGCGGCTTCAGCGTGCTGCGCCGTCGGGGCATTCAGTCAGCGCCGCAGCCCGCTACCGCTGGCACGGCGCCTTAGAGCGTGTTCAATGTCTCCTCGCGGGTGTGTGGGCATGGCCTCGGGCGGTCTGCTTCGTTGCAAATCCTCGCGATACCGTCCGGTATCGCTGCGGTTTACGCCTCGCAGCCCATCCCGATCCACATCCCCCACCCCTCGCGCTGAGAGGTTGAACACGCTCTTAGCAATATGCGCCAACACCCGGGCTGCCCAGACATGGCGTGCATCTGTGCAGGCGGCGCTTGCAGCGATGAATGCGCAGGTTTTTCAAGGCCGCCCGGCACCAGGCACCTTGACCCGCGTGGTCCAGATTGCCGCATCCCGGCTGCCCTTGCGCATGTGTTCGTAAAAGTCGGGCGCCACGCACACGTACAGGGTTTGACCGTCTGGCCCGCCCAACGTGCAAGCAAACGCGCCGATCTGGCCCGTGGAAATGGTTTCCAGAATCTCACCGCCCTGCGCCATCCGCACCACGCGGTTGCCCATGGCGTCGGCAAACCAAACCGCGCCCTCTGCATCCAGCGTGGCGCCATCGGGCGCGGCTTTCAGCACGCCCATCACCGCAGGAACGTCTGTCAGCGCGGGCTGCGGCCCAAAGCTGGCCCAATCCTGGCGCGGGCCCAGGCTTCCGTCAGGCTGAATGTCAAAGGCCGAGATGCGGTTGCCCATGGTCTCGCCAACGATCAGCGTTTTTCCGTCCGGCGTGATCATGCTGCCATTCGGGAAATACATCTCTGGCGCCGCGGTGTGTACCGATCCATCGGGATCCACCCGAACCAGCGTGGCGGTGTGCGGCTGCTCGCCGTTCATCAGGTCAAAGCCGAAGTTGCCCACATAGGCACGGCCTTGGGCATCGACCACCATGTCGTTGGCATGGCCGCTGGCCAGCTTGGACAGGTCGGCGTGCACCACGCATTGGCCGTCCGCCTCCTGCCGCCACAGCTTGCGCTGGCGCATTGCCACCACCAGCAGGCGCCCGTCGGGCAGCCAGCCCAGGCCCGACGGCTGTTCGACCGCCGTGGTGACGACTTCCACCCGGCCTTGCGCGTCCACGCGCAGCACCCGGTCGGTGTAGAAATCCGACAGCCACAACTGGCCATCGTGCCAGCGCGGGCTTTCCAGAAAGCTGTGACCTGAGGTCAAGACAGAAAATTGCGAATCGGTGGACATGGAGCAATTCCTCTGGGGTTGAAGGAGGCCGCACCTTAGGCCGCGCACGCGGCAGCGGACAAGCCCACCCAGTCACCTGGGCGACGGATTCGCCCGCACCGCTTTGCGGCCCACAGTGGAATCGGCCAGGCCTGCGAATCCTTCCGCCCGATCGCCCATTCGCCCATTCGCCCATTCGCCCAGTCACATCGTGGCCATGCCACGGTAGGATGCGCGCACCCATGCCGCAGCCACCGCATCCCGTCTACCACCGCACGCCCTTTCCGCCCGGCACGCAGCCCAAAACCGGCTGGCGCATGGTGTGCTGGCTGCTGATCGTCTTCAGCCCCTTCATTGGCTTTGCCATTCAGGGCAAGGTGGTAGAGCAAGGCTTGCTCACCGGTCTGTACCTGGCGTTGATTCCGGTTGGCGGATTGATCCTGCTGGGGCAACTGGACCGCGCCGCGCGCCGCCGCATACCCGCCGACGTGATGAGCGAATGGCGCCACGGCCGGCTGATTCCGCCCGAAGGCGCACCGGCCATCACGCCGCCCCAGCGCTACGCCCACGCACGGCACTGGCTTGATCTGAGCGCCGACGGCGTGTTGATATCGCGCAGCGCCCTGCTGCAATTGCATGGCTCGGGCGGCTTTGCCGATCATGTGGCCGCCCTGCACACCGCCGACGCCGCGGGCCAGTACTACGTGCCCTGGTCAGACATCACCACCTGGGAAGTCTGCACCGACAGCGACGGCCCCAACTACCACCGCCTGGTGCTGCGCCCCAGTGGCAGCGTGCAGGTGCGGCGCTTTCGCCCCGACGCGGGGCACGAAGCCGACCTGCTGGACGGCGTGCGCGCCATCGGGCGGGTGCCGGTGCGGCTGCACGACGACCTGACGGCGGCCTGAAGCCAGCCAGATCGTTCAGGCCTGCGCCGCCGCAACCGCCGCGTCCGCCACCGCCAGACAACTCGTCAACCCTGGCGATTCGATGCCGAAAAGGTTGACCAAACCCGGCACGCCGTGATCGCGCGGGCCCTGGATGGCGAAATCCGCCGCTGGCTGGCCGGGGCCGCTGGTCTTGGGGCGGATGCCCGCATAGCCCGCCTGCAGCGCACCGTCGGGCAGCGCGGGCCAGTATTTGCGCACCTCGGCATAGAAGGCGTCGCCGCGTGCCGCATCGACCACGTAGTCGTCGGCCGATTCGACCCACTGCACATCGGGGCCAAACTTGGCCTGGCCGCCCAGATCCAGCGTCAGGTGCACGCCCAGGCCGCCGGGCTCGGGCACGGGGTAGATCAGGCGGCCAAAGGGCGCGCGGCCGGCCAGGGTGAAGTAGTTGCCCTTGGCGAAATGCGCGGTGGGCACGTGGCGCGCGTCCAGCCCCTGGGTGCGCGCGGCCAGCGCGGGGGCGTGCAGGCCGGCGGCGTTGACGACGGTGCGGGCGATCAGCTGCATCTGGTCAGCACCGCTGCCAACTAGTATATTGATAGCTGCCTGCGCCCGCCCAGTGGGCGCTACAAGGCTTTTTACCTCTGAATTCAATGCCAGCAGGCCACCTGCGTTCTCGACATCGCCCAGCAGGCTGAGCATCAGCCCGTGGCTGTCGACGATGCCGGTGGAGGGCGACAGCAGCGCGGCGTGGCAGGCCAGCGCGGGCTCCAGCGCCTGGGCCTCGGCCTGGGTCAGCAGGCGCAGGTCCGTCACACCGTTGGCGGCGGCGCGCTGCTGAATGGCGCGCAGTTCATCGACCTGGGCGGCGCTGGTGGCCACGATCAGCTTGCCGCAGCGCTGGTGGCTGACGCCGCGCTGCGCGCAGTAGTCGTACAGCATCTGCCTGCCCTGCACGCACAGCCGCGCCTTCAGCGAACCCTGCGGGTAGTAAATGCCGGCGTGAATCACTTCGCTGTTGCGGGCGCTGGTGCCGGTGCCAAAGGCGTCGGCGGCTTCCAGCACCAGCACTTCGCGCCCAGCCAGCGCCAGCGCGCGCGCCACGGCCAAGCCCACCACGCCCGCGCCGATCACCATGGCGTCGACGTGTTCGGCGTTGACTGAGCTGCTTTCGCCCTCACGGGCTGCGGTGCGAGCGCATTCGGGCGGCCGGGTGGCGCTCATTGACGTACCTTCGCCCTCACGGACTGCGGTGCACGCGCCTTCGGGCAGCCGGGCGGCGCTGATTGACGTACCTTCGCCCTCACGGGCTGCGGTGCAAGCGCCTTCGGGCGGCCGGGCGGCGCTGATGGGAATACCTTCGCCCTCGCGGGCTGCGGTGCAAGCGCCTTCGGGCGGCCGGGCGGCGCTGGTGGGAATACCTTCGCCCTCACGGGCTGCGGTGCGCGCGCCTTCGGGCGGCCGGGCGGCGCTCATTGCTCAAAGCCTTGCAGCACGCGCACGGCGTTTTCACCCAGTTCGGCGGCGGCGTAACCGCCTTCCAGGACGAAGGCGGTGGGCAGGGCCAGGCGCTGCAGGCGTTGGCCCAGGCGGGCGAAGTCGTCTTGCTGCAGCTGAAACTTGCTGATCGGGTCGCCGGCGTAGGTGTCCAGCCCCAGCGAAACCACCAGCGCATCGGGCCGGTGCTGGGCGATGCGCGCGCACGCCACGTCCAGCGCGCCGAACCACTGCGCGGTGCTGCTGCCGGCGGGCAGCGGCAGGTTCAGGTTGAAGCCCGCGCCCTCGCCCGCGCCGGTTTCGTCGGCGTGGCCCAGGTAGAACGGGTACTCGGTCCGCGGGTCGCCATGCAGGCTGACGAACAGCACATCGGCCCGGTCATAAAAGATGGCCTGCGTGCCGTTGCCGTGGTGGTAGTCCACGTCCAGCACCGCCACGCGCTGCGCGCCGCCATGGCGCAGCGCCTGCGCGGCCACGGCGGCGTTGTTGATGAAGCAGTAGCCGCCCATGAAATCGGGCCCCGCGTGGTGGCCCGGTGGGCGCGTGGCGCAAAAGGCGGCGCGCTCGCCCGCCAGCAAGGCCTGCGCGGCGCTGGCAGCGGCGTCGGCCCCCGCCTTGGCCGCGGCCCAGGTGCCGGCTGCCAGCGGGCTGCCGTTGTCCATCGAATACAAGCCCAGGCAGGCGACGAAGTTGGCCGGCTCCACATCGCTGCGCAAGCTGCGCACCGGCCACACGCTTGGAAAGGGCTGCACGCTGGCGTTGGCCGCATCCAGTGCCAGCCACTGGTCCCACGCGGTGCGCAAGAAATCCAGGTAGCGCGGTGCGTGTACCTGCGCCAGCACCTCGTCGCAACGCGCGTCGGGCGCTTGCACCGCCCAGCCGCGCGCCTGCAGCGCCTGCATCACATGCGCAAAGCGCGACGGGTTCTCGAAACACGGCACGCGTTCGCCACGGAAAAATTCATACGCTGGCGCGTGGCCAGCCTGCTCGGGGTTGATGTAGATGCGCATAGAGGAAAGCCCAACAGATGCGGCATGTTACGGCGCCGGCACTGTGGGATCAGGCTGACACGCGCCGTAAAGTCACCCCTACCCCGCCGCCGCCCGCAGGCACTTAAGGTGCAGACAGTGGCGCGCAAGCCCTGCGTGCCCACAGACCAACCAAGGAAGACACCATGAAAACCACCCCCACCCTGCTGGCCGCACTGACCGTTGCCCTGTTTTCAGGCCACGCCATGGCCATGACCAAGGCCGAATACGACGCCGCCAAAGACGTCATCAAGGCCGAATACAAGGCCGACAAGGCCAACTGCGCCACGCTGGCTGGCAACGCCAAGGACGTGTGCGAAGAAGAAGCCGAAGGCAAGGAAGACATTGCCAAGGCCGATCTGGAAGCCCAGTACAAGCCCACCCCGCGCAACCAGGAAAAAGCCCGCGTGGCCCGTGCCGACGCCGCCTATGAAGTGGCCAAGGAAAAGTGCGACGACTTGAGTGGTGATACCAAAAACAGCTGCGAGAAAGACGCCAAGGCGGCGCACACCGCTGCATTGAAGACGGCACGGGCGAAGTAACGCCATGGGGCGTGCCTGAGCGCCGATCTGGACCCCACGCGATCCGTTTGCACGGCGCCAAATAAACCCTGGCCCATGCAACGGTGCCGCCACCGCGCCCAATACGCATGGCAGCGCCGATCGACGGGGCCGCACGCACGGCGCTGCAATCCGTGTCGGTGTCGGTGTCGGATCGGTGCTTAACCGGAGCCGGAAACCCCGGCTGAGCGCCGCCGACTACCGCAACAGCATCGCGCGCGGCGAGAACCCGTGGTTCAGCGGCCCCACGCCGTGGCCGGTGACTGCCAGCGCGCCGGATTCGATGGCGTCCAGCACGTAGCTGCGCGCGGCTTCGGCCGCCAGCGACAGCGGCAGGCCCTGCGCCAGGAAAGCCGCCACGGCCGATGACAGGGTGCAGCCGGCGCCGTGCAGGTTGCGCGTTTCGATGCGGGGCGATTGCATGACGTGGGCTTCGGCCCCGCGTTCCCGCAGCACATCCAGGATCTGATCACCGGGCAGGTGCCCGCCTTTCAACAGCACGGCGCGCGCGCCCATCTGCATCAAGGCCAGGGCCGTGTCGGGCATGGCGTCGGCGTCGGCCACCGGGCGGTCCAGCAGCAAGGCGGCTTCGTCCAGGTTGGGGGTGATCAGCGTGGCGCGGGGGAACAGCTCGGTCACCAGCGCTTGCACGGCGGCCGGTTCGATCAGACGCGCGCCCGTGACGGACACCATCACCGGGTCCAGCACCACGTGTTGCAGGGTGTGCCGCTCGATGGCCTGGGCCACGGCGTGCACCACTTCTTCGGAATGCAGCATGCCGATCTTGACCGCGTGCACGCCGATGTCGCCCACCACGGCGTCGATCTGTTCGGCGATGAAGGCGGGCGGCACCGGGTGGATGCCGGTCACGCCCACGGTGTTCTGCGCGGTCAGCGCGGTGATGGCGCTCATGCCGTAGCAGCCCAGCGCGGCAAAGGTTTTCAGGTCGGCCTGAATGCCGGCGCCACCGCCCGAGTCGGAGCCCGCGATGGTCAGCACCCGCACGTATTCCTGGCGTTGTGAATCGTCTTTCATGTTGGCTCGCTGGCGGATGTCAATCGATGGGGTCACTGTACGCCAAGCGCACCGCTTTGGGCTGAAAAGCCCCCTGCCAGGGCCGGATGCGGCAGCGCCGGCACGGGCAGCGGCGCGGCGGCGCGGCCCTGGGCCAGCGCGGCCTGCCAGCCGGGCAGCGTGCGCGCCGGGTCGTCGCCCAGGCCGCGCACCACGCACACGGCGCTGGCGCCGCTGCGCGCGGCTTCGACCAGCTGAGCGTGTTCGAGGATGCCGCCGATGGCGACCACTGGCGCGCCGGCCATGCGCACCCACCAGGCCAGGTTGTCCAGCCCCTGCGGCACCCAGGGCATGGCCTTGGTCAGCGTGGGCCACACGGGGCCGCAGGCGGCGTACCAGGGCTGCAGGCTGCGGGCGCGGCACAGTTCCCACAGGCTGTGGCTGCTGATGCCCAGCCGCAACCCGCTGGCGGCCAGATCGGCCCGGCCCGGCGTACCCAGCGCGTCCAAGTCTTCCTGACCCAGGTGCAGGGCCAAGTGCTGGGCGGCGCCCGCATCGCGCTGCGCCGCCTCGTGCGCCACCGTGCGCGCCAGCTGCCAATGGTCGTTGACGACCAGGGTGGCACCGGCGGCGCGGCAGGCGGCCAGGGCGGCCTGCAGCTCGGCTTGCAGGTCGGTGTACCAGCCGGCATCCACTGCGTCGGGCGTCTTGATGCGCAGCTGCACCGTGTGCGCGCCGGCCTGCACGACCTGCTGCACGCGCTGGGCGCTGTCGACGATGGCGTATACGCCCAGGTCTTGGTATGAAAAAGGCCTATGGCGCCCGTCCAGTGGGCGCTGGTAGCTATCAAATTTGATGTTTTCTTGCGCTGCCTGGGCGTCGCTGCCTGCGCGCCAGCCAGTCGGCGCGGCGGCAAAAGCCGCGTCGTCGCCCCACGACATCAACGGCAGCAGATCGGGCTGCGTGCCAAAGCCCAGCGGCGCGCCCACCGGCCCGGCGCCCTGCCCGGCGGCGTAGGCCTGGCGCAGCGCCTGCGTGGTGGCCATCTTGGCCAGCACCAGCGCATCGGCCGCCACAAAGCCCAGCGCCAGCGCGCTGGCCACGCTGGTGGCGTAGGTGCAGCCGGTGCCGTGGGTGTGCGCGGTGGGCACGCGCGGCAGCGCCAGCCAGCCGCTGGCGTGGGGCGTGTCGGCCCAGTCCAGCGACCAGCCGGGGGCGGCCTGCGCATCGTCGCCGCCGGTGATGGCGACGGCCTGCGCGCCCAGCGCCTGGATGGCCGCTGACAGCGCGGGCACGTCGCCGGCCTGGCTGTCAAATAGCTGGGCCAGCATCTGCGCCTCGCGCCGGTTGGGTGTGACCACCGTGGCGCGCGGCAGCAGCAGATCGCGGTAGGCGGCCAGCGCGGCGGCGTCGGCAAAGGCGGCGCCGCTGCTGGCACCCAGCACCGGGTCGACCACCAGCGCCACCGGCCCGCGTTCGCGCAGGCGGTCTACCCAGCGCGCCACCACGGCGATGTTGGCGGCGCCGCCCAGCAGCCCGGTCTTGATGGCGGCGGGCGGCAGGTCGTCGGCCAGCGCGGCCAATTGGGCGTCCAGCAGCTCGGGCGGCACCGGCTGCACCTGGGTGACGGCGCGCGAATTCTGCGCGGTGATCGCGGCCACCACGGGGCACAGGTGCACGCCAAAGGCCTGCGCGGCGCGCGCATCGGCGCTCAGGCCCGCGCCGCCGCCGCTGTCGTTGCCGGCGATGCTCCAGATGATGGGCTTGGGCGCGCTGTTTGCTTCGTTTTCAATAGCTGCTTGCGCAGGTGCTGATTGCGCCACGCTCAGTTTCCGATCAAGAACGGGTTGCCGGTGACGGGCGTGGTGGCGGTGGCAAAGTCCTGCTTGGCCATCACCCCCGCCAGGTACGCGGCGCGGCCCGCTTCAATCGCCTGGCGGAAGGCGCCGGCCATGCGCACCGGGTCGGGCGACTGGCTGACGGCGCTGTTCAGCAGCACGGCGTCGTAGCCCATCTCCAGCGCCAGCGCGGCGTGGCTGGGCGCGCCAATGCCGGCGTCGACGATCAGCACCACATCGGGCAGGCGTTCGCGCAGCAGGCGCAGCGCAAACGGGTTGACCAGGCCCTGGCCGCTGCCAATGGGCGCGCCCCAGGGCATCAGCAGGGGGCAGCCGGCGTCCAGCAGGCGCTTGGCCGTCACCAGGTCGTCGGTGCAGTAGGGAAACACGGTGAAGCCGTCCTTGGCCAGCTGGCGCGCGGCTTCAACCAGCTCGACCGGGTCGGGCTGCAGCGTGTATTCGTCGCCCACCACTTCCAGCTTGACCCAGGGGGTGTCGTACAGCTCGCGCGCCATGTGGGCCAGCTGAATCGCCTCGCGCGCGGTGGTGCAGCCGGCGGTGTTGGGCAACAGGCGTGCGCCGTGCTTTTGCATGGCGGCGCGAATGATTTCGACAAAGCCGTTGTCCCCCGCAGCAGCCAGCTGGCGCTTCAGGCCCACGGTGACGATCTGCGCGCCGGATGTGGCGATGGCTTCGCCCAGCACCTGGGGCGAGGGATAGCCGGCGGTGCCCAAAAGGAAGCGGCTGCCCAGCGCGACATCGCCCACGCGCCACACATCGGCCAGGCTGCTGCTGGGTGAAGAGGGTTTCATTGCATCAGAATTCATAGCTGCTGACGCCCTACCGCAAAGGGATAGAGCGGCTTTCCTTCATAAACTCAACCAACCGGCGAGCAGCCCCCACGCGGCAACGGCGGCCCCCACCAAGGTGGCCAGAAATATCGGCCATTCGCGCCGCGACAGACCGGCGCGGCCTTGCGCGCGCTGCGCCCAGGCATACATCAGTGCGCCCGGCGCATACAACAAGGCCGACAGCAACAAGTATTTCACGCCGCCTGCGTACAACAGCCAGGCGGCATACAGCACGGCCACGCCGGCAATTGCCAGGTCGCGCCTGCGCAGGTTGCCCGCGCCCGCGTCGTAGCCCTGCCCGCGCCAGGCCAGGCCCAGCCCAAACAGCGCCGCCCAGGTGTAGGGCAGCAGAATCATCGAGGTGCCCAGATTCACCAGCGACAGATAGGTGGAATTGCTGACCAGCGTGATCAGCAAAAACGCCTGCACGCAGCCGCTGGTCAGCCACATCGCGTGGGTGGGCGCGCCATGCTGGTTGGCCCGCGCCAGCCAGGACGGCGCAGCGCCGTCGCGCGCCGCCATGTACAGCGTCTCGCTGGACAGCATCAGCCACGACAGCAAGGCCCCCGACAGCGATATCAGCAGGCCCACACTGATCAGCGCGGCGCCCCAGGGGCCCACCACGTGCGCCAGCACGTGCGCCATGGACGGGTTCTTCAGCTGCGCCAGCGCCGGCTGCGACATCACCCCCAAGGAAAAAAAGCTGACCGACACCATCAGGGCCAGCGTGAACAAGAAGCCCAGCAGCGTGGCGCGCCCCACGTCGATGCGCCGGGCCGCGCGCCCGGAACACACGCTGGCCCCCTCCACCCCGATGAAAACCCACACCGTCACCAGCATCATGCTGCGCACCTGGTCGGTCACGCTGCCCAATGACGGGTTGGCGCTGCCCCAGATGTCCTGCGTGAATACATCCGTGCTGAACGCAAGCCCCACCAGCACCACGAACAGGCCCAGCGGCACCAGCTTGGCCACGGTGGTGACCTGGTTGACGTAGGCCGCTTCCCGAATGCCGCGCAACACCAGCGCGTGCATGCCCCACAGCATGACCGAGGCGGACAGCACCGCCACCGGCGTGTTGCCCTCGCCAAACACCGGCACGTAGTGGCCCAGCGTGCTGAACAGCAGCACGTAATAGCCCACGTTGCCCAGCACCGCCATGAACCAGTATCCCCAGGCCGAACTGAAGCCCACGAAAGGCCCGAAGCCGGCGCGCGCGTAGGCGTACACCCCCGAATCCAGCTGCGGCTGGCGCAACGTCAGATTGACGAACACCAGTGCCAGCGCCAGCATGCCCAGCCCCGTGATGGCCCAGGCCAGCAGGGTGGCGCCCGCACTGGCGCCCGCGGCGGTGTTCTGCGGCAGCGAAAAAATGCCGCCGCCCACCATCGAGCCCACCACCAACGCCGTCAAAGCGCCCAGGCGCAGCTTGTTGTTCGCTGTATTCAGAGCGCGCTCCTCATCTTCCTCATCTCAGGCATCTGGCAGCGCCAGTTGCCGAATGTCGTCAATTTCGATCGTGTGCGTGGGGTAGCCGCGCTGCACGGCATGGATCATGGCCTTGCCGACCTGACCCAGCGTCAGCGCCTGCCTGCCCATGAACGGCTTGAGCAGCGGAATCATCACCTTGTAGACCGTCTTGAGC
>JAGOEM010000263.1 GCA_017997715.1 Ottowia sp. | reverse complement strand
GCTCAGGGGAGGATCTTCACATCGGGCTCAGCGCGGGCCGGGGCCGCCGTGGTGGCCATGGCCACGCGGGTTGCGCTGGTCGCCTTTGCCTTTGCCTTCGCCGGGGTGGCGCAGGCCGCGTTCGTCAAACACCTTTTGCTGCTCGGGTGTCAGCTGGGCATAGAAAGCCTTCACGGCATCGCCGCGCTGCTTCATGTGGGCCTGGCGTTCGGCGCTGCGTTTTTCCATCAGGTCGATGCGCTGGGGCGTGGTGAGTTTCTTGAACTCTTCCCGGTCGCCACGCGGGCGCTGGCCGGCGGCAGGGGGCTGGGTGGCGCTGGTGAAGCTGGTCCACGCGCCTTCTTGCGCAGGGGTCAGCTTCAGCGCGGTTTTCAGCTCCGCCTGGTGTTTGGCGTGGCGCTCGGCCATGCGTTTTTGGAACTCGGCGGGGTCGCGCGGGCCACGGCGCTCACCACGTTCACCGCGCGGACGCTGTGCCGATGCCTCGCCCGCAGCCGGTGCGGTGGTGGCGGCAGGCGCGGTGGGCGCAGCTGGTGCGGTGGTCTGGGCGGTGGCGATCACGCCGGTAGCGGCCAGCAGGCTGGCCAGAAGGAGTTGTTTGGGTGCGAAGCGCATTTCGGATTCCTTTCCAGGTTCGATCCAGGTTCAAAGGGACGCCGCACAAGGCAGCGAGGCTTGGAGCGTGGGGCCAGGGGCCTTGGGCGTTCAGCTTGGGTGCAAGTCTGCGCGGCCGATGTATAGGCCGCATCACGCCAGGGTGATGCTTTGTAAAGTTAGGCCAAGGCCGATGGAGTGGTGCGCGGGCGGTGTGGCACTGGCCGGTATTGCCTTCGGGCCGCGGTGGCCCGGGCGGCTGCGATGCTGGCGCCGCCCCTGGGTGCCGGCCGTTGCGCGCTGCGGGCCGGTGCGGGAACGATGGTGGGCCTATGGTGGCGCCGAGGGCCTTCGGCCAGCTCAGCCCGGCTTGCCCGCCAGGTCGTCCAGGATGGGGCAATCGGGCCGGTGATCGCCATGGCAGTCGTGCATCAGCGCACGCAGGGTCTGGCGCATGGCCTGCATGGCGGCGATGCGCGCGTCCAGGTCGTCCAGGTGTTGCTGCGCGATGTGCTTGACGTCGCCGCTGGCGCGCGAACGGTCGTGCCACAGGCTGACCAGCTCGGCGATTTCGGCCATGGAAAAACCCAGGTCGCGCCCACGCCGGATGAAGCGCAAGGTGTGCACATCGGCCGCGCCGTACTGGCGGTAGCCCGATTCGGTGCGCGCCACATCGCCCAGCAGGCCCAGCGATTCGTAGTGCCGCACCATCTTGGCCGACACGCCCGAGGCGCGCGCTGCCTCGCCGATCGGCACCGGGCCCAGGGAGGGGTCGGTGTTCAGGGCGGTGGTCATGGTTTCTGGGGGCGGATGCCGCTCAGGCCTCGACCGCGTAGCCGTCCTCGCGGATGGCGCTGGCGATGGCCTCGCGCGGGGCGCTGCTGTCCACTTCCACCTGGTTGTGGGCGCGGTCGATCTTGACCTGTGCGGCGCCATCCAGCTGCTTGATGGCGCGGGTGACGCTGGCTTCGCAGTGGCCGCAGGTCATGCCGGTGACGGTGAATTGCTGTTGCATGGAATGCTCCCGAAAAAAAGGTCGATGAAGGAAGGAAGCCGGGCGGCCACAAGCTGACCGACCAGACACCGCAAGTGTGAACCTTGCCACCATGGCAATGTCAAGCGGGGGCTTTGGCCGTGTTTGGTGAAGGCATATCAATATCAAATTGATAGCTGCCTGCGCCCGCAGAATGGGCGTCATAGGCCATTTTTATATATAAAACCGGGCCGCTTGACTCTGCCACCATGGCAAGCTTCATACTGCAGCGCATGAACACATCAACCCTGGAAACCGTGGATTTGGGCGTCGGCGGCATGACCTGCGCCAGCTGCGTGGCGCGGGTCGAAAAAGCATTGAAGAAAGTGCCCGGCGTGCAGGCGGCCAGCGTCAACCTGGCCACCGAATCGGCCCGCGTGACCGCGCCCGATGCCGACGCACTGGCGCCGCTGCTGCGCCGCGCCGTGCGCGATGCCGGCTACGAGCCGCGCGCCGCCGACGCGGCCATTGACAACAGCGACGCATCGCCCTGGGCCGGTTTTGCGCCGGTGGGCATCGGCCTGCTGCTGTCGTTGCCGCTGGTGGCGCCGATGCTGTTGCTGCCCTTCGGCATCAGCTGGATGCCGCCGGCCTGGGTGCAGTTTGTGCTGGCCACGCCGGTGCAGTTCTGGCTGGGCGCGCGCTTTTACAAGGCGGCCTGGGGCGCGGTGAAGGCGCGCAGCGGCAACATGGATCTGCTGGTGGCCATTGGCACCACGGCGGCGTGGGCGCTGTCGATGTGGTTGTGGCTGTTTTCGGGCCATGGCGAACATGCGCACCTGTACTTTGAAAGCGCGGCCGTGGTGGTCACCCTGGTGCTGCTGGGCAAGTGGCTGGAATCGCGCGCCAAGCGCCAGACCACCGCCGCCATCCGCGCGCTGCACGCGCTGCGGCCCGAGGTGGCGCACGTGATCGACTGGGACGGCGCCGAAAAGGATTTGCCGGTGGACGAGCTGCGCCGTGGCGACACGCTGGTGGTGCGCCCGGGCGAACGCATGCCGGCCGATGGCCGCATCACCGAAGGCGCCACGCAGGTGGACGAATCCATGCTGACCGGCGAGCCGCTGCCGGTGGCCAAGGCGCTGGGCGATGGCGTGACCGGTGGATCGATCAACGGCGACGGCCGCGTGCGCGTGCAAGTGACCGCCGCCGGCAGCGAAAGCGTGCTGGCCAGCATCATCCGCCTGGTGGAAGACGCGCAGGCCGCCAAGGCGCCGGTGCAGCGGCTGGTGGACAAGGTGTCGGCCGTGTTCGTGCCCACGGTGCTGGTGATTGCGCTGGCGACCTTGCTCGGCTGGTGGCTGGCCGGCGTGGGGATGGAAACCGCCATCATCCGCGCCGTGGCGGTGCTGGTGATTGCCTGCCCCTGCGCGCTGGGCCTGGCCACGCCCACGGCCATCATGGCCGGCACCGGCGTGGCGGCGAAGTTCGGCATCCTGATCAAGGACGCCGAAGCGCTGGAGATCGCCCACCGCGTCGACACCGTGGCCTTTGACAAAACCGGCACGCTGACCGAGGGCAAGCCGCGCCTGCTGGCCCTGGTGCCCGCGCCCGGCGTGGATGACACCGCGGCGCTGAAAACCGCCGCCAGCCTGCAGTCGGGCAGCGAACACCCGCTGGCGCGCGCCGTGCTGGCGGCCGCCAAGGAACGCGGTGTGGCGTTCGACCCGCCGCAGAACGTGCGCGCCGTGCCCGGCCGTGGCACCGAAGGCCAGGTGGACGGCCACACCGTGCTTATCGGCAGCCGCCGCTGGATGGACGAATTGGGCGTGGATTTCAAGCCTTTTGAGGCTGCAGCGCAGGCCCAGCAAGCGCAAGGCGCTACGATTTCAGTAGTTGCCGTGCGCCGGGGCGAAGCTGAACCCCCGCAGCCCGTGGCCCTGCTGGCCTTCGGCGACGAACCCAAGGCCGGCGCCCGCGCCGCCATCGAAGCGCTGCACGCACGCGGCGTGCGCGCCGTGATGATCAGCGGCGACAACCGCAGCGCCGCCGAAGCCATGGCGCGCAGGTTGGGCCTGAAGCCCGAGGCGGGCGAGGTGATGGCGGATGTGCTGCCCGGCGACAAGGCCGCGGCGATCGGCGCATTGAAAAACCCCGGGGGGCATCGCACTGACGCGCCGCCATCGGCCAGCCGCCCCGAAGGCGGTCAACCCCCCGCGAGCGGCAGCGCACCGCGCGCCGCCGGGGACCGCGCCGGCCTGCAAACCGTGGCCATGGTCGGCGACGGCGTCAACGACGCCCCTGCCCTGGCCGCCGCCGACGTCGGCATCGCCATGGGCAGCGGCACCGACGTGGCCATGCACGCGGCC
>JAGOEM010000262.1 GCA_017997715.1 Ottowia sp. | reverse complement strand
CGGCGCGGCTTCGCAGGCACTGGCAAAGGCACAGGCGCGATGAGCGAGAGCGGCCCCACCCTGATCCGGTCGCGCGACAACGCGCTGCTCAAGGATTTGCGCCGTCTGGCGCAAGACAACGGCGCCTACCGCAAACAGGGCCGCGTGTGGATCGAGGGCGATCACCTGTGCCGCGCTGCGCTGGCGCGCGGCTGGCGGCCTGCCCTGGCGGTGTTTTCAGAGTCTTTTTGGCCTCTGGCGCAGGCTAGCATTGCGCAGGCAGCTCCTAAAAACATAGTGATCGATGACGGGCTGATGGCCGGTATCAGCGGGCTGGAATCGGCCGCGCCGCTGGCCTTCGTGCTCGATCTGCCGACCGAGCAGGCGCTGGACGCCGATCTGCCCACGGTGGTGCTCGACCGCGTGCAGGACGCGGGCAACGTCGGCTCCATCCTGCGCAGTGCGGGCGCTTTCGGATTCAGCCAGGTGCTGGCCATCAAAGGCACGGCGCAGCTGTGGTCGCCCAAGGTGCTGCGCGCCGGCATGGGTGCGCATTTCGGCCTGCGCCTGGTGGAAGGGCTGGACACCGCCGCGCTGGCGGCGCTGCGCGTGCCGCTGGTAGTGACCAGCTCGCACGAGGGCCAGTGGCTTCACCGCGCGCAGCTGCCATGGCCTTGCGCGTGGGTGATGGGGCACGAAGGGCAGGGCGTGGATGCGGCGCTGGCGGCGCGGGCTGCCCAGGCGGTGCGCATCGCGCAGCCGGGGGGCGAAGAGTCGCTCAACGTGGCCGCCGCTGCCGCCATTTGCCTGCACGCCAGCGCCACCGCGCAAGCGGGCTGAAGGCCGGCTGCGGCGGGGCAGCGGGCTATAATCAGCGGCTTTTCTCGAAACCGCGTCGCCCGACCGCAGCCAAGTCCAAAATTCAACTGAGACGAGCCACGCGGCGTGCCGTGTGGCCAGGCAAGTATGGGCGGCCGTCATACAACGGAGTACCCCGTGCTTTCCACCTTGAGCGGGAAACATCCCGTCGCCATCCTGGCCCTTGCCGATGGCACGGTCTTCATCGGTCAATCCATCGGCGCCGCCGGGCAAACGGTGGGCGAAGTGGTGTTCAACACCTCGCTCACCGGCTACCAGGAAATCCTGACCGACCCCAGCTACTGCCAGCAGCTGGTCACGCTGACCTACCCCCACATCGGCAACTACGGCACCAACGGCGAAGACGTCGAATCGGCGCGCATTTTTGCTGCCGGCCTGATCGTTCGCGATCTGCCCCTGCTGGCCAGCAACTTCCGCAGCGACGCCACCCTGAGCGAATACCTGCAGCGCGCGGGCTGCGTGGCCATTGCCGGCATCGACACCCGCCAGCTGACCCGGCTGCTGCGCGACAAGGGTGCGCAAAACGGCGCCATCGTGGCACTGGCGCAGGGCCAGGCGCCCGACCAGGCCGCCATCGACGCAGCCATTGCCGCCGCACGTGCGGCGCCGCCCATGAACGGGCTTGACCTGGCCAAGGTGGTCAGCGCAACCGAGCCCTACACCTGGTCCCAGACCGAATGGCGGCTGGGCGAGGGCTATGGCCGCGAAGACGCCCCGCGCTTCAAGGTGGTGGCCTACGACTTCGGCGTCAAGTACAACATCCTGCGCATGCTGGCCGAACGCGGCTGCGCGCTGACCGTGGTGCCGGCGCAGACCCCCGCCGCCGACGTGCTGGCGATGCAGCCCGATGGCGTGTTCCTGTCCAACGGCCCGGGCGACCCCGAACCGTGCGACTACGCCATTTCAGCCGTGCGCGACATCGTGGCCAGCGGCATGCCCACTTTCGGCATCTGCCTGGGCCACCAGATCATGGCCTTGGCCGCTGGCGCCAAGACCTTCAAGATGGCCAACAGCCACCACGGTGCCAACCACCCGGTGAAAGACCTGGACACGGGCCGCGTCAGCATCACCAGCCAGAACCATGGTTTTGCCGTGGCGCTGGATTCGCTGCCCGCGACGCTGCGGGCCACGCACCTCAGCCTGTTCGATGGCACGCTGCAAGGGCTGGAATTCGTGGGCAAGCCGGCGTTCTGCTTCCAGGGTCACCCGGAAGCATCGCCCGGCCCGCACGACATTGGCTACCTGTTTGACCGTTTTATAGAAAACATGGCTGCAGCGCAGGGTGGTAGTGCGCAAGCAGCTACAAAAAAGGGAGTAATTGCCGCATGAAGCTGTACAGCTTTCCCCAAGCCTCGCTGGAAAAGGCCATTGCCCGGCGCATGATGACGCTGCCGCCGCCGCACAAGGAATGGTTTGCCGACCGCTGGTCGCAAAAGCCCTACAAGAAGTCCTTCATGGAATTCAAGGCCATGCCGCTGATCACCCTGGTGGCCAAGGGCAAGACCTGGACCGACGAGGAATTCAACGGCGAGCTGGCTGGCTGGGACGTCAAGTTCTACGACGCCGAAGCCGAAGTGCTGCGCCCCATGGTCGAAGGCGATGGCCTGCTGCAGCTGATGCAGAAAAACATGCCGCCCGAACGCATCCAGGCGCTGCTGAACAAGCTGGAGAACGACCGCCATGCCTGAGCAGCGCTGGGGTCGCTGTGCTCGCCTGCTTGGGCGCTTTGCCGCGGCGATGGCCGTGGCAGCGCTTGCCACCGGCTGCGCGCACCAGGCCACGGTGTCGCCCGCGCAGGTGGATCGCCTGGGCGCCTTGTTCACGCAGACGGTGCCGATCGCCTGGATGGTCGAGCGCATCGCCGAGCGAGAGGCGGCGTGGCCCTTTCAGGAGCACGCTGGCAAGTTCACCGCCGCGCAGTTGGCCTGCACGCGCGGCCAGCTGACCGCAGACAAGATCGTTGTAACGCAGCAAGCCGATGCCCGCGACTTTGCCCGGCGCCATCCCGACCGGGTAGCCGATTCGATCAAGCTGCTGGAAGACGGCGCCGCCGAAGCCTTGGGCGACGCTATGCGTGCCGGCGCCGTGCAGGGCATGACCGGGCGGCGCGCCGATACGCGCACCACGCTGGGCAAGCTGTCCAGCGCGCAGCTGCGCGGGTTTATGGAACTGACGCAGGGCAGCCAATACACCGAGCTGCGCCGCGCCTTGCGCCTGGATGGCTTGAGCAGCACCGAGTCCCGCGCGCAATCGCGCTCGCGCGGCTACCAGATCGGCCAGGCGTTGCTGATCGGGCCTTTGCTGGCCGCGATGGAGCATTGCCGCATTGCGCCCGCCGACCTGTTTGACGCCGCCGGGACCCCAACGTGAGCTTGACTCTGGCGCGGTGGCGGATGGCAGTGGCGGCAGGTGCGGTGGTTGTGATGACCGCTTGCACCGCATTGCCGCCGGCCGAACGCAGCGTGCCAGACCGATTCGCCGACGCCTACATCGAGCTCCTGCCCGTCGCCGCACTGATGGATCACGCCGCCAAGCAGGACCCCAGCTGGCCGTTGGGCGCCAAAGCCGCCTTGGTCAGTGAAGCGCAACTGGGCTGCATGCGCCGGGCGCTGCTGCCCACCGAGGTCGAATCGGCGCAGCGCAAGACCGCGCGCGACTATGCCCAGGCCCACCCCGACACCCTGGCGACCGACCTTGCCGTGCTGGAAGGCGGCGCGGCGCGCCTGATAGGCGAAGCCATGCGCAGCGGCGCTGGCCTGCCCAGCCCCCGCGCGCCTGCGCCCGCCACCAGCGAACAGGCGCGCGCCCTGGTCGCTTTTTCGACCGAAGCGCGTTATGCAGATCTGCGCCAGGCCACTGGTCTGGCGCGTCTGGCCGGTGGTGCGCCGGCCAGTGCCACGCAGCGCGGGCAAGACATTGCCCGCGTGCAGACAGTGAACCTTTTGACCGACGCTTTCCTGCGTTGCCACATTCCGGTCAAGCTTTTGTATTGACCGACCAGCCATGCCAAAACGTACCGATCTGAAAACCATCCTCATCATTGGCGCCGGCCCCATCGTGATTGGCCAGGCCTGCGAGTTCGACTATTCCGGTGTGCAGGCCTGCAA
>JAGOEM010000261.1 GCA_017997715.1 Ottowia sp. | reverse complement strand
GGCAAGGTGGAGGGGCAATGCACGTACACCAAGGTCAGTCACATCGGCAATACTTGGCGCGGGACGATGGTGTGCAAGGAGCCGCCTAGCCAGGGCGAGTTCACCACCACGCTGCACAGCCCGGAGCGTTTTACGTCACAGGCCGTGCTGACCGGCAAGGAAGGCCGCATGGAGATGCGCAGCGAGGGGCGGCGCCTGTCGGACGACTGCGGCGCGCTGGCCAAAAAACCGGCCAAGCCGCGCTGACCGGCTTGCGGCCGGGCTGACGGTCTGCCCAGTGAAAGGGCTGCAGACAGCCGTGCGGCATCCCATAAAAAAGCCCGGCACGGTGGCCGGGCTTTTGTGCAGGGTGTGCGGGCGCTTACTTGGCGGCCACAACCTTGACCATTTCAAGGCATTTGTTGGAGTAGCCCCATTCGTTGTCGTACCAGCTCACCAGCTTGACGAAGGTGGAATCGAGCGCGATGCCGGCTTCGGCGTCGAAAATGCTGGTGCGCGCATCGCCGCGGAAATCGGTGGCCACCACTTTGTCTTCGGTGTAGCCCAGGATGCCTTTGAGCGCGCCTTCGCTCTGGGCCTTCATTTCGGCGCAGATTTCGGCGTAAGTGGCGGGTTTTTCCAGTTCGGCGGTCAGGTCCACCACGCTCACGTCGGAGGTGGGCACGCGGAAGCTCATGCCGGTGAGTTTGCCCTTGAGCGCGGGCAGCACCACGCCCACGGCCTTGGCAGCGCCGGTGGAGCTGGGGATGATGTTTTCGAGAATGCCACGGCCGCCGCGCCAGTCTTTGTTGCTGGGGCCGTCAACCGTTTTTTGCGTGGCGGTGGCGGCGTGCACCGTGGTCATCAGGCCGCGCTTGATGCCCCACTTGTCGTTGAGCACCTTGGCCAGCGGCGCCAGGCAGTTGGTGGTGCAGCTGGCGTTGCTGACGATGGGCTGGCCGGCGTAGCTCTGGCAGTTGACGCCGTGCACGAACATGGGGGTGTCGTCCTTGCTGGGCGCGCTCATGATGACCTTGCGGGCGCCGGCATCGATGTGCTTTTGCGCGGTTTCCTTGGTCAGGAACAGGCCGGTGGATTCGATCACCACGTCGGCGCCCACTTCGTTCCACTTGAGGTTGGCGGGATCGCGCTCGGCGGTGAGGCGGATTTTCTTGCCGTTGACGATCAGGTTGTTGCCGTCCACGGCCACCGTTCCACCCTTGAAGCGGCCGTGCACGCTGTCGTAGGTGAGCATGTATGCCAGATAGTCGGGTTCGAGCAGGTCGTTGATGCCCACGATCTCGATGTCGTTTGCGAAGTTTTGCACTGCTGCGCGGAACACGCAGCGCCCGATGCGGCCAAAGCCATTGATGCCTACCTTGATTGCCATGCTTTGCTACTCCTGTACGTAAAAAGAAAAACCATGCCCAGTTCCGGGCTGGCAGCGCCCCGAAGGGCGTGTAGGGTGCAAGCGGGCGCAGTCCGTGGTTGTGGCGCGCCCGCGAATCATCAGCGGCCCAGCACGGCCTGCACCGTGTCGGCCACGTTTTCGGGCGTGAAGCCAAAATGCTCGTACAGCGTCTCTGCGGGGGCCGATTCGCCAAAAGAGTCGATGCCCACCACGGCGGCGCAGCCGTATTTCCACCAGTAATCGCTCACGCCCATTTCCACGGCGATGCGCGGCAGTTCAGGCGGCAGCACCATTTCCTTGTAGTCGGGCGTCTGGCGGTCGAACACAGAGGTGCTGGGCATGCTGACCACGCGCACGGCAATGTCGCGCCGGGCCAGAACTTCTTGTGCCCGCATGGCCAGTTGCACCTCGCTGCCGGTGGCGATGATGACCGCTTCGGCCGGGCGATTCAGGCCGGCGTGCGAAGGACCGGCCAGCACATAGCCGCCGCGGGCCACCAGGCTGGCGTCGTCCTTGTTCATGTAGGGCACGCTTTGGCGGCTCAGCAGCATGGCCGTGGGGCGCTTGTCGTTTTGCAGCGCGCTGGCCCAGGCGAGGGCGGCTTCCACCACGTCGCACGGACGCCAGACGTCGAGGTTGGGAATCAGCCGCAGGCTGGCTGCGTGCTCGATGGACTGGTGCGTGGGGCCGTCTTCGCCCAGACCGATGCTGTCGTGGGTAAAGACGTGGATCACGCGCAGTTTCATCAGCGCGGCCATGCGGATGGCGTTGCGGCTGTAGTCGCTGAAAGTCAGGAAGGTGCCGCCGTAGGGGATGTAGCCGCCGTGCAGCGCAATGCCGTTCATGATGGCGGCCATGCCGAATTCGCGCACGCCGTAGTTGATGTGGCGGCCGGGCTTGGCGCTTTCGCTGACGCGGGACTTGTCGGTCAGGATGACCGAACCGTCGTCGACCTTGACGACCGAGCCGTCGTCGGCAAACCGCAGCGGCGGGGTGTTTTGGGTGCTGGTCAGGTTCGAGCCGGTAAGGTCGGCGCTGCCGCCCAGCAGTTCGGGGAAGTGCGCCGTGAAGCTTTCCAGCGCCATCTGGCAGGCCTTGCGCGTGGCCGCAGCCGGTGCGTGGGGCTGGTACACGCGCGGCATGCGTTCAGCCAGTTGCTGCACCATCCGGGTGACGGCGCCGTCCATGCGGCGGCGCAGTTCGGATGCCAGCAGCGGAAATTCCTTGACGTAACCGGCAAACAGTTCTTCCCAGTCTTCTTCGCGCTCGGCGCCTTCGGCGCGGGCGTCCCACGCCTGGTACAGATCATCGGGAATTTCGAACGGGGCGTGTTTCCAGCCCAGCGTTTCGCGCGCGAGCTTGACTTCTTCGGCGCCCAGCGGTTCGCCGTGTACCTTGGCGGTGTTCTGGCGGTTGGGCGCGCCTTTGCCGATGGTGGTGCGGCAGATGATCAGCGTGGGCTTGGTGGCGGATTGCTTGGCCTGTGCAATGGCCTGGTCTACGGCGTCCACGTCGTGGCCGTCAACCGGGCCGATGACGTTCCACTGGTAGGCTTCAAAACGCTTGGCGGTATCGTCCACGAACCAGGGTTGCACGTGGCCATCGATGCTGATGCCATTGTCGTCGTACAGCGCGATCAGCTTGTTGAGTTTCCATGCGCCGGCCAGCGCGCAGACTTCGTGGCTGATGCCTTCCATCATGCAGCCGTCGCCCAGCATGACGTAGGTGTTGTGGTTGACGACATCAAAACCGGGGCGGTTGAATTCGGCCGCCAGCAATTTTTCGGCTAGCGCCATGCCCACGGCGTTGGCCAGGCCCTGGCCCAGCGGGCCGGTGGTGGTTTCCACGCCCGGTGTGGCGCCATATTCGGGGTGTCCGGCCGTTTTGCTGCCCAACTGGCGGAAGTTCTTCAGCTCTTCCATGGGCAGGTCGTAGCCGGTGAGGTGCAACAGCGCGTACTGGAGCATGGAGGCGTGGCCGTTGGAGAGCACGAAACGGTCGCGGTCGTACCACTTGGGGTTGGCCGGGTTGTGGCGCAAATGGCGGCTCCATAGCGCAACGGCCATGTCGGCCATGCCCATGGGGGCGCCGGGGTGGCCGGATTTGGCTTTCTCGACGGCGTCCATACTGAGGGCGCGGATGGCGTTGGCCATCAGGGCGGGGGTGGCTGATGTCATGGGGGCTCCGGGCAATGGTGAAAAGTTCAGGAAAGGGGGCGGAAAATTTTGCCATTCTAACGGGCAATGAAGCCAGCCCTGATCGCCCGGCCTGAAACGGCGGGCGTGAAAATGCGCTGTTTTGCGTATCGGCCACGGGGCCGTTCGGGTTGCAACAGACAACCCCACCGGGCGCGTTGCCGTGCCCGCGCCTGTGCCTACAATCGGTTCATTCCTGTTTGGCATCTGTCCAGTCTATTCACACGCGCCCCATGTCTGCTCCTTTTCAGCCTGCCCAGGCCTTGCTGCTGGCCGCTGGCCGCGGCAACCGCATGCGCCCCCTGACCGACCACACCCCCAAGCCGCTGCTGGCGGTGCAGGGCCGGCCGCTGATCGAATGGCCCATGCGGGCGCTGGCGGCGCAAGGC
>JAGOEM010000009.1 GCA_017997715.1 Ottowia sp. | reverse complement strand
CGCGCCGCCGGATGGAAGGTGTGGCGCAGCGCAGCTTCAAATACAACGACGAATACGGCGAAGAGTTCGAGCAGTTCATGGCGCCCGTACGCGATGCGGTGCGCGAGCTCAACGATCAGTCTGAAGCTGAAGCGACGCCTGGGGCTTTTGGCGAACGGCTGCAGCAGCTGGAAGAGCGATGGAAAGCCGAAGACACCGATGAAAAGCCAGGGCATGAGGCCGGCCTGCGGTCCATGCACTTCGCGCAAGAGCGCCAGGCGCTGGCCGATAAGGTGGCTTGGGAATTCAGCCTGCGGTCGGATCTGGATCGCGTGCCTGCGGTGGTCGCCGATTTCCTGTTCAAAGACTGGTCGCTTGTGATTGCGCATGCACAGTTGACGGACAAACGGGGTCAGTTGGATCCCGGCGGTTATCTGGCTGTCGTGACGGACCTGCTCTGGAGCGTCAAGCGCAGCGCCGTGCTGAAAGAGCCGCGCCGCCTGTTTGAAGTGGTGCCAGGCGTCGTGCATACGCTGCGACGCGGCCTGGAGATGCTGGGCAAGGAGCCTCAGGAGTCAGACGCCTTCTTTGGCGCACTGATGCGTTACCACGATCCGGTGCTGCGCTTGCGCCGGCTGCGCACAGCGCGCGATGCCGAGGCTTCGGGCATGGCGCGGCTGGAAGATGATTCCATGATGCTGCCCCTGGAGAGCGACACCGAGGCGACGCCGTTGGAGCGGCCGACGCCGCGCGCCGCGGATCAGCCCTGGCTGGGCAAGCACGAGTTGGAAGCCGCCGGCTTCCACCACGAAGCCGACGGCCGCACCGTTCATGCGCCCCTGAATGCAGCCGATGGGTTCGGCCTGACCACGGTCATGGCCTTGGACGATCCGCATCACATCCCGACGCTGACAGACACCGGCTTTGTTGGCATCAACGCATCGCCGGTGGCTGACAGCGGCGTGCCCCCTCACGCCGATGGGTTTGTACCGCTGGACCTTGCGCACGAAGCGCCCGCACGGGCTCCGACTGCGCTGCCAGAAGGCATGCCCGTGGGTGCCAGCGCCCATGTCATGGACGAGGTCGAGCAGGCGCAACAGCGCGCGATTCTGGAGCGGCTGCGCACCGGCGATTGGGTGGACCTGAGCGTGCGCGATCAGTGGCGACGCGCCCAATTGGTCTGGACCAGCGAAAACGGCTCGCTGTACATGTTCGTGAGCCGGGGCGGGCGCCCGCACAGCATGACGCGACGCACCTGCGAAAAGCTGATCCGCGCCCGGCACCTTCGCCCGGTGGATGCCGCCGCCGTGGTGGACAAGGCGCTGCGCAGGCTGGCCGACAGCAAACCGACCGAGCACGAAGAAGCGACGACGGCCTGAGTTGGCGCTTGACAGGCAGGTGGCGCTGGGCTTGACGCGCGTTGCCTGTCCGTTATGGTGGCGCGTGCTGCCTTGCCAGCGCCGGGCCTCGGTTGTCCATCGTCAGGGCCTGGCCTGCGGCCATTCAGTTGAAATAGTTGATGCCGATGGCTGGCGTGGCAGCGGCGTGGGGGCTGCGCTGCGTCGTCGGCTGAATACTATTCAAATGATAGCTATAGGCGCTTATCCTCCTTGCGTCAGAGGGTGATTTGATCCAAATATTTGACCGCAGCGGCGAGCCGCTACCATGCGTGCATGAACGCACTGCCCGACACCATTGACATCGAAACCGGCGCCCAGCCGCGCGCCAGCATCATCGTGCTGCACGGCCTGGGCGCCAGTGGCCACGACTTCGAGCCCTTCGCCAGCGAGATCGACCTGGCAGCCGTGGGCCCCGTGCGCTGGGTCTTTCCGCATGCCCCCCAGATCCCGGTCAGCATCAACGGTGGCTATGTCATGCCCGCCTGGTACGACATCCGCGCCGATCGGTCGAACGAAGATGAGGCCGGCCTGCGCCGCTCGCAGGCATTGGTCGATGGCTTGCTGGCGCGCGAACAGGCGCGGGGCGTGCCCGCTGGCCGTACCGTGCTGGCGGGTTTTTCGCAGGGCTGCGCGATGGCCTTGCTGACGGGCTTGCGCTATGGCCAGCGGTTGGCGGGCGTGGCCGGCATGTCGGGCTATCTGCCTCTGGCGGGCTTGTTGGCGGCAGAGCGCAGCCCTGCCAACGCCGACGTGCCAGTGTGGCTGGCCCACGGCACGCAGGACCAGATGATTGCGCTGCCGCGCGCCGAAGCCTCGCGCGATGCGCTGCAGGCGCTGGGCTACCAGGTGGATTGGCACAGCTACCCGATGGGCCATTCGGTCTCTATGGAAGAGGTGGCCGATCTGCAGCGCTGGCTGCTGCGCGTTCTGGCTTCCTGAGCGAGGCCAGGCCCGCGCGGCCCCTGCCTTTTGTCCGCGTGGCGGCGGCCAGGGTGCTGCTCGCGCAGGGGCGCCGCAACGGCGGGTGTCCAGCCCGTGTCCGACAGACACTGTGCCGCGCAGGGTTCATGATGCAGGCCCATGCACATACTCTGGAAGTACCTTAAACCCCAAACGCGCATGGTGGCGCTGGCGCTGCTTCTGGCGGCGATCAGCCAGGTTCTGGCATTGGTCGATCCGATCATTTTCGGCAAGCTGATCGACGACTACGCCACCCAAAAAGGCGTGCGCCCGGACGACGAACTGGTGCGCGGCGCCTTGGGTTTGCTGGGCCTGGCGGTGCTGGTCGCCCTGGGCTCACGCGCGGCGCGGGCGCTGCAGGACTACGTGACGCGCATGGTGGTGCAGCGCTTTGGCACGCAGCTGTTCAACGACGGCCTGCGCCAGACCATGCGGCTGAACTTCCAGGAATATGAAGACGCGCGCACCGGCGAAACCCTGGCCTTGCTGATGCGCTTGCGCACCGATACGGAACGGCTGATCAACGCGCTGATCAACGTGTTGTTCGCCTCGGTGATCGGGCTGGCCTTCCTGCTTTGGTATGCCGTCACCAAAAGCTGGCTGCTGGTGCCAGTGTTTCTGGTGGGCCTGGTGGTGTTGGGCGGCCTGTCTGGCTTGCTCAGCCGGCAGATCCGAAGCCAGCAGCGCTCGATCAACCGCGAAACCACCCGCAACGCGGGTTTCATCACCGAATCGCTGCGCAACGTCGCGCTGATCAAAAGCCTGGGCCTGACTTTCCGCGAAGTGCGGCGCATGCACGCCAAGACCGAGGAGATCTTCGCGCTGGAGATGACCAAGGTGAAGCGCATCCGCTGGCTCAGCTTCTTGCAGGGCGCCACGCTCAGCATGCTCAAGCTGTCGGTGCTGTTCGTGTTGCTGTGGCTGATCTTTCGCGATGTGCTGACCACCGGCGAGCTGATTGCCATGCAGTTCATATCGGTCGCCATCCTGGGGCCGCTGCAAGAGCTGGGCACCATCATTCTGGCGTGGCGCGAAGCCAGCTCTTCCCTGGCCAACTACGAAGAGCTGATGGCCAAGCCGGTGGAGCGCCGCCCGCCCGACGCCGTGCCGCTGGGCCCGATAGAAACGCTGCGCTTTGACAATGTGGTGTTCCGCCACCGGGGCGCCACCGACAACTCGATCGACGGCGTCAGCTTTTCGGCCCGGCTGGGCGATACGCTGGCCTTCGTCGGGCCATCGGGCTCAGGCAAGTCGACCTTGGTCAAGCTGCTGTTGGGCCTGTACCGGCCCGATTCAGGCGCGGTGCTGTTCAACGACATCGACGCCCGCCGCCTGCGCTATAACGAGGCGCGCCGGCAAGTGGGCTACGTGACGCAGGAAACCACGCTGTTCGCCGGCACCGTGAAGGAAAACCTCTTGTTCGTGCGGCCCGACGCATCCGACGAAGAGATGCGGGCCGCCTTGGCCCAGGCGCAGGCGGCCGAGTTGGTCGCGCGCCTGCCGCAGGGGCTGGAGACGATGATTGGCGAGTCGGGCTACAAGCTGTCGGGCGGTGAACGCCAGCGCCTGTCGATTGCCCGCGCACTGCTGCGCCAGCCGCGCCTGCTGATCTTTGACGAGGCCACCTCGGCGCTGGATTCGCTGACCGAGCAGCAGGTGACCAACACCGTGCGCGAAGTCTCGCGCGGCAGTCAGCAGATTGGCATTCTGATCGCGCACCGGCTGTCCACCATCCTGCACGCCAGCGTGATTCATGTGCTGGAGCGAGGCCGCATCGTGGAAAGCGGCACGCACGATGAACTGCTGGCGCTCAAGGGCCTGTACTACGCCATGTGGCGCCAGCAGATCGGCGAGCGCGAAAGCGGCGAAATGCTGGAGCGGCGCCAGCGCCTGGCCGCGGCCACGGTGGAACACGCCGACCCGGCCGTCGAGCCGATTGACGCAATGCCCTGAGCGCGCCGCGCTGGCACGCGCCAAGCTGCTGTTCAGCGCGCCGCGGGCTTCACCGCCTGCTCGCGCACCAGGCGAAAACCCACCAACACGTAGCGTGTGGAAGGGGTGTTCCAGTTGCGGAACGCGGTGCGTGCATACAAGGGCCAGCTGTGCCATGAGCCGCCCCGGCGCACCTTGACCGTGCCTTCGGCCGGGCCCTTTGGGTCGTCGACCGGCGAATGCGCGTAGTAGTCCTCTTCGTACCAGTCGCTGCACCATTCCCACACGTTGCCCACCATGTCGTACAGGCCCAGGGCGTTGGGTTTGAAGCTGCCTACGGGCGCGGTGAAGGCGAAGCCATCACTGCCATCGCCAGCCTGTTCGCGCCAGCGCGGCCAGCGCAGCGCGGTTTCGCGGTCGAAGGTATTGGCCGTTTGCAGCAAGGATGCGGGGTCGTCACCCGCAGGGAAGCGGGCGCGCGTGCCGGCCCGTGCCGCGTATTCCCATTCGGCCTCGGTCGGCAAGCGATAGACCACGCCTTCGCGCTCGGTCAGCCAGCGCGCCATGGCCACTGCGTCGTGCCAGGTGACGTTGACCACCGGGTGCTGGTCGGTCTGGTCAAAGCCGGTGTGGCTCCATGAGTAGCGGGGGTCACGCCCTTCGAAAAGGTCGGCGCGCTCGGTGTTGGGCGGGGTGTAGTCGGGGTTGAAGCCGTAGGCGCCCGTGCCGTCGCGCACCGATTCCGGCACGTAGCCCGATTGGCGCAGGAATTCGCGGAACTGGCCAACCGTGACCGCGTGCGATCCCATCCAGACGTCGCGCGTCAGGCGCACGCGGTGCACCGGGGCTTCATCCTTGAAGTCGGCCAGGCGTTTGGGGTCTGCGTGGGGAAAGGCTTTGGCCAGCGCGGCGGGCGATTCGTCGCTGCCCATCATGAATTCACCCGCAGGCACACGAACAAAGGCAATGCCCAGGCGGTCGGTCGGTAGGGCGCTGGCGGTGGTGGCTTGGGCCCCGGGCCGCACAGGGTCGGCCAGATGGGCGCAGCCTGCCAGCAGCACCGCGCAGGCCAGCGTGGCGCCCCCAAGGGTCGCGCGCAGCAGTTTCCGGGGGGCGAAGCGGTCAGCGGATGTGGGCATAGCGGGCGATGCTCTCAGGGGTAGAAAGAGGTGTCAACGCGATCATGTATCGGTTGTAAGACAGGCGCTAGTCTGGTTGGCGTGTGGCCGGCCGGTGCTCAGGTGGGCAGGAACAGGGCCGGGTCTACCGATGCGCGGTTCAGGCTCACGGTCCAGTGCAGGTGCGCGCCGGTCACCCGGCCGGTGGCGCCCACGTCGCCCAGGCGCTCGCCCGCAGCCAGGCGCTCGCCTGGCTTCACGCCGATGCGGCTCAGGTGGCACATCATCGACAGCAACCCGCCGCCATGGTCCAGCCACACGGTGTTGCCGTTGAAGAAATAGTCGCCCGTGTCGACCACCGTGGCGGGCATGGGCGCCACCACGGGCGTGCCGGTGGCGGCGGCAATGTCCATGCCGCTGTGCGGACTGCGCGGCTGGCCGTTGAAGACGCGCCGCAGCCCGAACGAGCTGGATCGCCGCCCCGGCGTGGGCTGGCGCATCTTCAATGGCACGGTCGGCGCTGCGGTCAGCGTGGCGATCACCGTTTGCTGGTGGGCGCGCTCGCGTTCGTGCCGGGACAGGTCTTCGGGGGACAGATCCACGGTGCGGGGCGATACCTTCAGGTGCTGTTCGGCGTAGCGCTTGGGTTGAATGGTGTAGGCCAGTTCGCGCTCGCCGCCCTCGGCGCTGCGCGCGCGGATGCGCGCGGTGCCGGGCTCGGCCGCCAACGCAATGCCGACCAGCGCCGTCCAGCCAGCGGGCTCGCCCAGCACCAGCAAGGGCACGTCGTCAGCCCACGCCTGTGGGCGCTGCGCCGACGCACCCAGCGCGACATGCGCCACGCCGCCGGGCACGGCGCTTTCGCGCGGCCACAGTGGCGATCCGGCACCAGGCTGGGCGCCAACCCAGCGCGGTGTCAGCGCAGCCAGGGCTGGGCCGAAGGTCAGCAGGCGCCGAATCGCCCGGTGGGAATCAGAAGAAAAACTATGCATAAAACCGGTGTTGGTGCAAGCCAGGTCGGCGTAGGTAGCTAGCAATAGTGTAGCTATTTTGTCACGCTATAGAGGCGGTATGCGCATTGCTGCCCTGGTATGGCGCTTGTTACATCGATTGATGTGAGTCAAATAGCGTTTTGGGGTGTCGGCGGATACTGCCCTGATTCTAAAAAACATGGACTACAGGTACTCCTATGGACTATTTGCACTGGGTGCCGGAGTTGGACACCGGCATCGCTGAAATTGATGCCCAGCACCGCCGTATCGTCGACTACATCAACCAGCTGCAAGAGCTGCGGCATTCGCACGACCGAGAAGGCTTGTCCAACGTGATCGCCGAGATGGTCGACTACACCATGTCGCACTTCGCCTTCGAAGAGGCGCTGATCGAAAACGCGGGCTACATGTTTGCCGGGCCACACAAGAAAGTGCATGACTTGTTCACCCGCAAGGTGGCCGAGATGCAGAGCCGATTCGATGCGGGCGAAGACGTCACGGTCGAGTTGCACGGCATGCTGTCGCGCTGGCTGTTCAACCACATCCGCAACGAGGACCACGGCTACATCGATTCGGTCAAGGCCTACCAGCGCATGGCGTCGAACCAAGGCGCATCGGCGCAAGAGCGACTGAAGGCCGAAGTGCTGGCCGAACTGCGAGAAGAGCGCAGCCGCCGCAAGGGCTGGCTGGCACGTCTGTTCGGGCTGTGAGGCGCGCCGCCTGCAGCGCACCGCGGCAGCCATGATTGAAAGCGAGGGCCGGGGCGATGGCGGCTTGAACGCGTCAGCTTGCCGCTTCCAGTCCGCTGGCGAAATGTTGGTTCATGCAGGCCGCCGCGCGCTCGGGGTTTCGCGTCGTCAGTGCCTGCATCAGGGCTTCATGCTCGGCCAGTGAGGCCAGCAAGCGCCCATCCTTTTGCAGCGAATGCTGGCGGTGCAGCTTCATCACCTTGCGCAGGTCCAGCACCATCTGCAGGCGCCAGCGGTTGTCCGACAGTTCCAGGATGCGCAGATGAAATGCCTCATTCAGAGCGAAAAAGCGGTCGGCATCGCCCACTGCGTCGCCCAATTCGGTGTGAAGAACCGTCAATTCGGCCAGTTGTGCATCGGTAGCATGCAGGGCCACGGCGCGCGCGGCGTCGGTTTCCAGCAGCGCCAGCAGGTGATACACGTCCGCCAGGTCTTTGGCCGAACTTTCCGCCACGTAGGCGCCGCGCCGCACGCGCATGGTCACCAGTCCTTCGGACGCCAGCACCTTCAGCGCCTCGCGCAAAGGCGTGCGGCTGATGCCCAGCTCATCGGCAATCTTGAGCTCGTCGATCCATTCGCCCGGCGCCAGTTCGCGGCTGAAGATGCGCTGGCGCAGGCGCTCCGAAACCGCTTCATAAAGAGGCCGCGGGGCGAGCGACGCAACGACGGACATGGGCAATCGAAATATTTCGGCGATTGTAAGTCTGTCGCGTGATTTTGAATTAATAATTACGAATACGCGATGGGTGAGTGCCGCCGTTTTGGGCGCCCGCCCTCGGCCAGCGCCCGCTGCCGCGCGCGGGCCTGCGCTGGGCGCGCAGGTGCGTGTCAGGTCGGCCGAGCGGCGCACAATTGCGCCGAATCGCCCCACTGGCCAGGCCGGCGCAACGCATCCGTGCATCGAATACTGTCAGAAAGACCGAACACCATGAGCCAAGAGCAACCCACGTTCCGTCCCGCCACGCTGGCCGATTGGGACAAAGCCGCGCAAAAGTCGGCGCCGGGCGGATCCGTCGACGCGCTCAACTGGCTCACGCCCGACGGCATCAGCGTCAAGCCGCTGTACACCGCCGCCGACGTGCAAGGCTTGCCCTACGCCAACACGCTGCCTGGGTTCGAGCCCTACATCCGCGGCCCGCAGGCCACCATGTACGCGGTGCGGCCCTGGACGATTCGCCAATACGCCGGTTTTTCCACCGCCGAAGAATCCAACGCCTTCTACCGCAAGGCGCTGGCGGCGGGCGGGCAGGGTGTGTCGGTGGCGTTTGACCTGGCCACGCACCGCGGCTATGACAGCGACCATCCGCGCGTGACGGGCGACGTCGGCAAGGCCGGCGTGGCCATCGACAGCGTGGAGGACATGAAGATCCTGTTCGACGGCATTCCGCTGGACTCTGTGTCAGTGTCGATGACCATGAACGGCGCCGTGCTGCCCATTCTGGCCGGCTACATCGTCGCCGCCGAAGAGCAGGGCGTGCCGCAGGATCAGCTGGCCGGGACCATCCAGAACGACATCCTCAAGGAGTTCATGGTCCGCAATACCTACATCTACCCGCCCGCGCCGTCGATGAAGATCATTGGCGACATCATCGAGTACACGGCGCAGCACATGCCCAAGTTCAACTCGATCAGCATCAGCGGCTATCACATGCAGGAAGCGGGCGCCAACCAGGCGCTGGAGATGGCCTTCACCCTGGCCGACGGCAAGGAATACGTGAAAACCGCGCTGGCCAAGGGTATGGACGTGGACGCCTTCGCCGGCCGCCTGTCCTTCTTCTGGGCCATCGGCATGAACTTCTACCTGGAGATCGCCAAGATGCGCGCCGCGCGCCTGCTGTGGTGCCGGATCATGAAGGAGTTCGAGCCCAAGAACCCCAAGAGCCTGATGCTGCGCACGCACTGCCAGACCAGCGGTTGGAGCCTGACCGAGCAAGACCCGTACAACAACGTGGTGCGCACCACCATCGAAGCCATGGCCGCCGTGTTTGGCGGTACGCAAAGCCTGCATACCAACGCGCTGGACGAAGCGATTGCGCTGCCCACCGAATTCAGCGCCCGCATCGCCCGCAACACGCAGCTGATCATCCAGGAAGAGACGCACATCACCAACGTGGTCGACCCCTGGGCCGGCAGCTACATGATGGAAAAGCTGACGCAGGACATGGCCGACGCCGCCTGGACCATCATCGAAGAAGTGGAAGCCATGGGCGGTATGACCAAGGCCGTCGACAGCGGCTGGGCCAAGCTGAAGATCGAAGCCGCCGCCGCTGAAAAGCAGGCGCGCATCGATTCGGGCAAAGACGTGATCGTGGGCGTCAACAAATACAAGCTGAAGAACGAAGACCCCGTCGAAATTCTGGAGGTGGACAACGTCAAGGTGCGCGATGCGCAGATTGCGCGGCTGCAAAATATCAAGCAAAAACGCGATCCAGCGCAGGTGCAGCAAGCGCTGGCAGCTATTACAAAAATAGCAGAGACCGGCCAGGGCAACCTGCTGGCCGCCACCGTTGACGCCATCCGTGCCCGCGCCACCGTGGGCGAAGTGAGCAGTGCCATGGAAGAAGTCTTTGGGCGCCACCGCGCCGACACGCAGAAAGTCACCGGCGTCTACGCCGCCGCCTACGACAGCGCCGAAGGCTGGGACAAACTCAAGGCCGAGATCGCCCAGTTCGCCGACGACGAAGGCCGCCGCCCGCGCGTGATGGTGGCCAAGCTGGGCCAGGACGGCCACGACCGCGGCGCCAAAGTGGTGGCCACCGCCTTTGCCGATTTGGGCTTCGACGTGGACATTGGCAGCCTGTTCCAGACGCCCGAAGAATGCGCCCGCCAGGCGATTGAGAACGACGTGCACGCGGTGGGCGTCAGCACGCTGGCGGCCGGCCACAAGACCCTGGTGCCTGCCATCATTGCCGAGCTGCGCAAGCAGGGCGCCGACGACATCATCGTCTTCGTCGGCGGCGTGATTCCGCGCCAGGACTACGACTTTCTGTACGAGGCAGGCGTCAAAGGCATCTACGGCCCAGGCACACCCATCCCGGCCAGCGCCAAGGATGTGCTGGAGCAGATCAGAAAAGCCGTGGCCGCCTGAGCGCGGGGTCTGCCCCTTGCGCATTCTTGAAGGCGTTGCCGTCACGTATTTCGAAACCATGGCCGTGCTGCCCGCCGAGCCTCTTTCTTTCTAGTCGCGTGAAGCCCTTATTCGTCGATCTGCTGCACTGTTCGGATGGCCTCTGCTACATGGGCCAAGCCGACGACATGGCTGTCCGCTTTCGGCAGCACGGCGGCGGCTTGATCGGGGGCGCCGCGTTGCGCACGCTCCGCCTTCGACTGGCCCAGCTGAAACGCTTGGGCAGACCCGGGGTCGCCCACAGGCCCTTTGGATCGGCGCGATGACTGGCCGCCCTGCCGCGTCGGTCGACGCCATCCTCCACCCCGCCAGTCCGGCGGCGCAGCGGCGGGCCGTCGCCAAGGCCATCACCCTGCTTGAATCCACCCGCGCCGACCATCGCGCGCAGGGCGACGAGTTGCTGACGGCCTTGCTGCCCCACACCGGCAGCGCGCTTCGCCTGGGCATCAGCGGCGTGCCCGGCGTGGGCAAAAGCACCTTCATTGAATCCTTCGGCCTGTACCTGATCGAGCGCGGCCACCGCGTGGCGGTGCTGACCATCGACCCGTCCAGCACCGTGTCGGGCGGCTCCATCCTGGGCGACAAGACGCGCATGGACCGGCTGTCGGTCCACGACAGCGCCTACATCCGCCCCAGCCCCAGCAGCGGCACGCTGGGCGGCGTGGCTGAGAAGACGCGCGAGGCCATGCTGGTGTGCGAAGCGGCTGGCTACGACGTGGTGCTGGTCGAAACCGTGGGCGTCGGCCAGAGCGAAACCACCGTCAGCGGCATGACCGACATGTTCGTGCTGCTGCAGTTGCCCAACGCGGGCGACGACCTGCAGGCCATCAAGAAAGGCGTGATGGAACTGGCCGACCTGGTGGTGATCAACAAGGCCGACATCGACCCCGCCGCCGCCACGCGCGCCCGCGCACAGATCCAGTCTGCCCTGCGCGTTTTCGGCATGCACGGCAACCCGGAGCGCAGCGCACACGGTGCAGCGATGCCCCACGACGATGCCGCGCAGCACGGCAGCCCCGATTTGAGCCAGTCGTTCTGGCAACCCGAAGTCATCCAGATCAGCGGACTGAAAGGCCAAGGGCTGGACACTTTCTGGTCCTCCGTCACGCGCTTTCGCGATGTGCAGACCGCCAACGGCCGCCTGGCCGAGCGGCGCCGCCAGCAGTCGCTGGCCTGGATGTGGGACCGCATCGACGCGGGCTTGAAAACCGCCTTTCGCGCCCACCCTGGCGTGCGCGAGGCACTGGCAGCCACCGCCGGTGCGGTGGGGCAGGGCCAGTTGCCGCCGTCCACCGCTGCGCGCCAGTTGCTTGCACTGGCCGGTTTGGGGGCAGCGCCGTGACTGCCTTGGGTTTGTCCCCGCAAGACCTGGAACGGATCAACCAGTCGCCAGGCTGGCGCCAGCGCCGGGTGGAAGTGTTTGACACCGCGCACGGCCGGGTGCTGGTCAAAGGCCAGCGGGCTGAGCGGCATCCGGCGCTGTACACGCTGTTGAACGCGCTGGCGCGCCTGTCGGGCGCGCCCTTTCTTGGCGCGGTACCGATGCATGGCGGCGCCCGCGCGCAGCAGGTGGAAGTGACCCGCCTGCGCGCCCTGCACGACGCGGGCGCCCAGGTGCCGCAGGTGCTGCACGTGGCGCCCGACCATTTCGTCATGCAGTGGCTGGGTGGCGAACACCTAGGCACGCTGCTGCAGGCCAACGACCCGCACGCGGTGCGGCTGTGGCGCGAGGCCGGTGACGCGCTGGTGCGCGTGCACGCCCACGGCCAGTACCTGAGCCAGGGATTTGCCCGCAACCTGATCGTTGATCTGCACAGCCAGCCCCCGCGCCTGGCCGGCGCCATTGATTTTGAAGACGACCCGCTGGAAGTCATGAGCTTGCCCGAGGCGCAGGTGCGCGACTGGCTGGCTTATCTGCAAAGCACACTCTGGACGCTGCAGCAAGCGCAGGAAGCATCCGACGCGCAGCTGGATGCCTGGATGGACCGCGAACGGCCCGACGTGCGCGCCCTGTTTTTGACGGCGGGCCGGCGCCTGCGCTGGCTGCGTCACCTTCCCACCCATCGGCGCTATGGCCGCGATACCGTGGCGCTGCAGGCAGCGGCTGCCGCCGCCCACCGATATGCCTTGAGACACGGCGCGCCCCGCGCGTCGGGTCAACCCTCCTGATCGATCCTTTTGAAAGTGCGACCCATGAAGCAGATCATCGAACAACTGGAAAGCAAACGCGCTGCGGCGCGCCTTGGTGGCGGGCAAAAGCGCATCGACGCGCAGCACGCCAAGGGCAAACTCACCGCGCGCGAACGCATCGAGGTGCTGCTGGACGCCGGCACGTTTGAGGAATGGGACATGTTTGTCGAGCACCGCTGTGCCGACTTCGGCATGGACCAGACCCACATTCCGGGCGACGGCGTGGTCATCGGCTACGGCACCATCAACGGGCGCATGGTGTTCGTGTTCAGCCAGGACTTCACCGTGTTTGGCGGCGCCTTGTCCGAAGCCCATGCCGAGAAAATCTGCAAGCTGATGGACCAGGCCATGAAGGTGGGCGCGCCCGTCATCGGCTTGAACGATTCAGGCGGCGCCCGCATTCAAGAAGGCGTGGCCTCGCTGGGCGGCTATGCCGAAGTGTTTCAGCGCAACGTGATGGCCTCGGGCGTGGTCCCGCAGATCAGCATGATCATGGGCCCGTGCGCCGGGGGCGCGGTGTATTCGCCCGCCATGACCGACTTCATCTTTATGGTGAAAGACACCAGCTACATGTTTGTGACCGGCCCCGAAGTGGTCAAGACCGTCACGCACGAAAGCGTCACGGCAGAAGAACTGGGCGGCGCGCTGACCCACACCGGCCGCAGCGGCGTGGCCGACCTGGCGTTCGAGAACGACGTCGAAGCCCTGCTGATGCTGCGCCGCTTCTTCAACTACATCCCGGCCAACAACCGCGAAAAGGCACCGCACCGCCCCACGGTGGACCGCGCCGACCGCGCCGACATGAGCCTGGACACCCTGGTGCCCGACAACCCCAACCAGCCCTACGACATCAAAGAGGCCATCACCAAGGTGCTGGACGACGGTGAGTTCTTTGAGCTGCAAGCCGACTACGCCGCCAACATCGTCATCGGCTTTGGCCGCATGGATGGTCACGGCGTCGGCATCGTGGCCAACCAGCCGCTGGTGCTGGCCGGCTGCCTGGACATCAAAAGCTCCATCAAGGCGGCGCGCTTCGTGCGCTTTTGCGATGCGTTCAACATCCCGGTGATCACCTTTGTGGACGTGCCCGGCTTCATGCCCGGCACCAGCCAGGAATACGGCGGCATCATCAAGCACGGTGCCAAGCTGCTGTACGCCTACGCCGAATGCACGGTGCCCAAGGTCACCGTCATCACCCGCAAGGCCTATGGCGGCGCCTATGACGTGATGGCGTCCAAGCACCTGCGCGGCGACGTCAACCTGGCCTGGCCCAATGCCGAGATCGCCGTGATGGGCGCCAAGGGCGCGGTAGAAATCATCTTCCGCCAGGACAAGGACGACCCTGAAAAGCTGGCCGCCCGCGAAGCCGAATACAAGGCCCGCTTCGCCAACCCCTTCGTCGCCGGCGCGCGCGGTTTCATCGACGACGTGATCCTGCCGCACGAAACGCGCAAGCGCATCTGCCGCAGCCTGGCGATGCTGAAAGACAAGAAGCTGGAAAACCCGTGGCGCAAGCACGGCAACATTCCGCTCTGATCCACCAGCCCGGCTGTCATGAGCAAGCCCTGCGCATCCCGATCCGTGGCCAACGCGCGCCAAATGCTGACGTGCCTGGCCTTTGGGCTGGTCGCGCCTGCCGCGTTGGCCGCTGGCGATGGCCGCGCCGCTTCGCCGGCAGGGGTCAGCACGGGTGCTTGCGAAGTGTTGGCATCGGGCCAGTTGGGCAGTAACGAATACATCGCCAGCTACCAGGGCGCTTGCAAAGACGGCCAGGCCAATGGCCAGGGCCGCGCCGAATGGCGGCTGCGCTATGCGCCCAATGCTGCGCCCGTGGTTTGGGAAGGCCGGTTCCACCAAGGTGTTTACCTGGCCGAATCGGCCGTCAAAGGCGCGCGCCGAATCGACCGCACGCGTGTGCTGCTTGATCTGGGCACTTTTCAAAGCGCTGGGCAGTCTGGCCGGATGTGGGTGGAAAGCCGGGTGGATGGCAAGCTGCCGGCGCAGGCTTGCCAGCCCATCAGCGTGCAGATTTCCACCGCCGGGTCGCTGGCCGATGACGAAGTGGCCAAGCAGTGGCTGCACTCGGCCTACCAGCGCTGGTCGGCCGTATGCCAGCAAGCCAATGCCAACCCCAGTACCAAGTCTGCCAGCGGCCGATTGCTGCGTGTGCAGCTGCGCGAGGACGACGCCTGGGCGCCCGACGCCTATGGCAATCTGCCGGACAGCACCGTGCAGGCCGTGACCAGCGTGACCACTGGTGCTGGGCCAGTGGCCTGGAACCAGTACACCAACCGCGCGGCGCAGCAGCGCACGAATGCCGCCCATCAGCAGCAAGCAACGGCCAGCATGCAGGCCAACCAGGAGCGGCTGCGCAACTACGCCCGCGCCACCGGTGCCACACAGTATGTGGAACTGTCCGCGATCGAGCAGAACCCCTTCCGCTTTGGCCAAGGCGTGGTGCTGGTCGGCCTGCAGTTGGTTGAAGCGCGCACACCCACCGAAGCCGTGGTGCGCCCGGCGCGGCGCGTCAGCAGCGATTGGACGCGCGCCCTGGTGCAGGGCGCCATCGCCCCTTGGGACAACCAGGGCCGCATCGTCGCGGTGCGCATCCAGGGCCGATCTACCGACAAGCACACGCGCGACGCACTGATCCTGGAAATGGTGGACAGCAAGCGCTGCGAAGCCATCGACTGCGAAGACTATCTTTTCATGCCCGGCCGACGCTGGCTGCGCGAGGAGGCGCTGTGAGCCTTGCCGCGCGTCAGCAACCGATTTTCCTGGGCGCGACCGCCTTCGCCGTGAACCGGCGGCGGCGTCCGTCCGCGCGGGGCAGCCATGTATGAGCCAGTCCGATTCCCGCAACACCACGCGCAGCAAATGGGCAAGTTGGCTGCTGGGCGGTCTGGGCGCTGTGCTGGCAATCGACGGCCTGGTGCTGCTGTTGGGGCTGGGCCTGAGCAGCTTTGGCGTGACCTTTCCGTTGCTGATCGGGCTCGCACTGACGGTCTGGGCGTTTCAGCGGCGCCGCATTCGCGCGTGGGTGCAGGGCGCGCGGTGGCGGCGCGGTTGGTGGCGCGTGGGGTGCCTGGCGCTGGGCATCTGGCTGCTGACGCTGGTGGTTTTCTTTGTGGCGCTGTCCCGGCAGCCGACCGGGGCAGGGGGTTTGCAACCGCCGGTGCGCGCGGTCATCGTGCTGGGCTCTGGCACGCCGGGCGGCCAGCCTTCGCCGCCCTTGCGCGCGCGGCTGGACTTGGCCCTGGACATCGCCGCGCGCTTTCCGCAGGCTCTGGTGGCGGTCAGCGGTTGCGTCGACTTTGGCGAAACACGCAGCGAAGGGCAGGTGATGGGCGACTACCTGCGTGCGAAGGGCTTAGCCGCCATCCGCATCGTGCAGGAAGAAGCCAGCACCAGCACCGAACTGAACCTGAAGCTGTCGCAGCCGGTGCTGGCCGCGCGCGGCGTGGGCTTGAACGACCCGGTGGTTGTGGTCACCAGCGATTTCCACACCTGGCGCGCGCAGCGCATTGCCCAGCGCCAAGGCTGGCAGCAGGTGCAGACCGTGGGCGCGCCCACGCCGCTGTACATCCGCTACAACGCCTGGCTGCGCGAGTATTTCGCGATCGCGTCCAGCACGCTGTTGGGCGAGATGTGATGAAGCCACTTGCCGGTCATTGGCGCGGGGGCATGCCATGCTGAGCCACTTCCCGCGCCGGCCCGTCCATCGGCCCCCTGTGATGACCGCCGCCAACCTCCTGCCCCGCCGTTCCTGCGTGCTGGGTGCGCCTGCCCTGGCTCTCTCGGCGCTGGGTGTGTCCGGCCGTGCGCTGGGCAAGACGAAGGGTGAACCGATGCTTGATCGCTTGAAGCTGCTTGAACCCGAGACAGTGGCGCTGAGCGATGCACCTGGCGTGACGGCCTTGTGGGCGGCTTGGCAGGCGAACGCCGATGCGCTGTTGCGCCAGGCCGCCGCCAGTGCTTGGGATTTGGGCGACTGTGGCCTGCAAGCGCCGCTGTCTGAAGCCGCGTTGGCCCAACTTGAAACGCAGCTGAAGTTGCCCCCGCAACTGCGCTGGCTGGCAAAGCAGGCCGGTGCCTGGGCGTTCAACTGGTCGGGTGGCTACATCGTGCCCAAACGCCTTGGCCCTTCCGCCGTCGATGGCGTGGCGCACGTGTGGCAGGTCGATCAGGCGTTGCTGGACCAACTGAACTGGTGGACCCAGCACCACGATGAGCTGAGAAAAGGGCTGACCGCCAGCGAGCTGGGCAAGCCTTTGTCGCGCGACGAATGGCTGCGGCACATGCCGTTTTGTCAGTTGGAACGCGGAGACTTGCTGACCATTGACATGCGCAGCGACGACCCTGCAAAGCAGGTGGTGCGTTTTTTCTGCCACGAGCAATTCAATGGCCCGCACGAGCAGGTGCTGGCACCGGATTTGTTTTCCTTCCTGTCGCGGTGGTCGTCCATCGGCTTCATCGACGATTTTGAGTGGGCCATTGGCAACGCTGGCCTGGATGTGCGAAGCAGCCAGGCCACTGCGTTCCGCGCCTGGTTGATGGGGCCGCACAACGCGCCATGACTTGTTTCATTCGACGGACGCAAGTCCGTCCTTTCGGTTCAATTTTTACTGGAGTCTTTTCCATGTTCACCAAGATCCTGATTGCCAACCGTGGCGAGATCGCGTGCCGCGTGATTGCCACCGCCAAAAAGATGGGCATTGCCACCGTCGCCGTCTATTCCGACGCCGACCGCGACGCGCGCCATGTGCAACTGGCCGACGAGGCCGTGCGCCTGGGCCCACCGCCTTCGCGTGAATCGTATTTGCTGGCTGACAAGATCATTGAAGCCGCCAAGCAAACCGGCGCGCAGGCGATCCACCCCGGCTACGGCTTTTTGAGCGAGAACGAAGCCTTTGCCAAGCGCTGCGAGGACGAAGGCATTGCCTTCATTGGCCCCAAGGCGCATTCGATTGCGGCCATGGGCGACAAGATCGCCTCCAAAAAGCTGGCGAACGAGGCTAACGTCAACACCATCCCCGGCTACAACGATCCGATCCCCGATGCCGAAACGGCCGTGGGCATTGCCAAGGGCATTGGCTACCCGGTGATGATCAAGGCATCGGCCGGCGGCGGCGGCAAGGGGCTGCGCGTGGCCTTCAACGACAAGGAAGCGCTGGAAGGCTTCACCGCCTGCCAGAACGAGGCGCGCAACAGCTTTGGCGACGACCGCATCTTCATCGAGAAGTTTGTCGAACAGCCGCGCCACATCGAAATCCAGGTGCTGGGCGACAGCCACGGCAACGTGGTGTATTTGAACGAGCGCGAATGCTCCATCCAGCGCCGCCACCAGAAGGTGATCGAAGAAGCGCCGTCGCCCTTCATCAGCGATGCCACGCGCAAAGCCATGGGCGAACAGGCCGTGGCGCTGGCCAAGGCCGTCAAGTACCAATCGGCCGGCACGGTGGAATTCGTGGTCGGCAAAGACCAGGACTTCTACTTCCTTGAGATGAACACCCGCCTGCAGGTGGAACACCCGGTGACCGAACTGATCACCGGGCTGGACCTGGTCGAGCAGATGATCCGCGTGGCCGCTGGCGAAAAGCTGTCCTTCGCCCAGGCCGACGTGAAGCGCGAAGGCTGGGCCATGGAATGCCGCATCAACGCCGAAGACCCCTTCCGCAACTTCCTGCCCAGCACCGGCCGGCTGGTGCGCTTTGATCCGCCCGCGCAGAACCTGTACCAGGGCCAGGCCACCACCGACCTGGGCGTGCGCGTGGACACCGGCGTGATCGACGGCGGCGAAATCCCGATGTTCTACGACTCGATGATCGCCAAGCTGATCGTGCACGGCAAAGACCGCGCCGACGCCATTGCCCGCATGCGCGAGGCGCTGAACGGCTTTGTCATTCGCGGCGTGCAAAGCAACATCCCGTTCCAGGCGGCGCTGCTGGCGCACCCCAAGTTTGTCAGCGGCGACTTCAACACCGGCTTCATCGCCGAACACTACGCCCACGGCTTTCGCGCCGAAGACGTGCCCCACGCCGATCCAGCGTTTCTGCAGGCGCTGGCCGTGCACCTGCACATGTTCTACCGCAACCGCGCCAGCGGCCTGCAAGGCCAGTTCTGGGAAGGCTACAAGCGCCTGCCGCGCCGCGACTACGTGGTGTGCGTGCTGGGCGAGGGCGGTCAAAACAACTACGCCAATGCCCAGGTCGGCGAAACCGAGCCCGGCCAGCCCACGCAGATCACCATCCAGACCGCGCAGGGCGAACGCAGCTATGCGCTGCAAATGAACCCATCGCTGGGCGATGCGCGCGTGCAGGGCACCGTCAACGGCCTGCCCTTCACCGCCCAGATCACGCGCGGCGCCGGCAAGAACCCGCTGGCCATCCGCGTGGCGCACAACGGCACCCAGGTGGACGCACTCATCATGCACCCCCGCACCGCCGAGCTGTACCAGCTGATGCCCTTCAAGGCCCCGCCCGATCTGAGCAAGTTCGTGCTGTCGCCCATGCCCGGCCTGCTGGTGCAGGTGGCCGTGCAGCCGGGGCAGGAAGTCAAGGCCGGCGAACGCGTGGCCGTGATCGAAGCCATGAAGATGGAAAACGTGCTGTTCGCCGCCGCCGATGGTGTGGTCAAGGAAGTGCGCGCCGCCAAGGGCGACAGCTTGACGGTGGACCAGGCGATTGTGGAATTTGAGTGAGCCGCCTGCGCGGCTTGCCACACCAGGCGTAGGGTGACAGCGCTGATGCGGATCGCTTGTACCTTGGGGCGAACTGGGCCATGAGCCTGTCCGCCCTGTTGGCAGGCCCCACGCTGTATGCGCGGCTGTCGCCCGACCGTCTGACGGTGCGCAATCCCAAGTCGGGCGACACCTTCGACGAGCCTGCCGTCCTGGCCATCACGCAGGGCCAACGCAAGCGCGTGGCCGCCGTGGGGGCGGCCGCGCTGGCGTGGTCGGGTACAGAACCCGTCGATTTGCTGCACCCTTTCGCGCACCAGCGTTCCCTGGTGTCTGATTTCACCGTGGGCGAGCAGCTTTTGAAGTTCGCGCTGCAGCAGCTGATGCGCAAGGGCTGGCTGGCGCTTTCGCCCCGGTTGGTGCTGCACCCGCCTGGCGACGTGCTGGGCGGGCTGACGGGCATTGAACTGCGCGCCCTGCGCGAGATGGCGCTGGGCGCTGGGGCCCGTGAAGTCACCATCTGGCAAGGCCCTGCGTTGAGCGATGCGCAACTGCTGTCCGGCCAGCTTCCGCCGACGGGACAGGTGCTTGTGGCATGAGCTTGGTCCTCAAACTCTCCATCCACGCCACCCCCGGCGCCAGCCGCACGGAAGCCGCGGGCGCTTACGGCGCCGCCCTGCGTGTGCGTCTGGCCGCGCCGCCCGTCGATGGCAAGGCCAATACGGCGCTGATCGCGTGGGCGGCGCAGGCTTTTGGCGTGCCGCGCAGCCGGGTGGAACTGCTGCATGGCGCGGCGGGGCGGCAGAAGGTGTTGGCGATTGGCTTTGATTCGCCAACCGCGCTGGTGGCCGCGCAGGCGCAGGTGGCGGCCTGGATGGCCGTGCCGGAATAAGGTGCTTGCTATGAAAACCATTGCTGCTTGCGCCCACTGGGCGGGCGCTGCAGGCCAAAAACACCCTGAATCTGACGTGCCGCTGAGCGATGCACTGGGCATGCCTGCGACTTCGCCAGCGCCCATGCGCATGCCCGTGCCGCTTGGCCGGCGCACCGTCAACCTGGCCTTGGCGATGGGCAGCCTGTCGGCCGGCGCAACGGCCTGGGCACAGCGGCAGGCCACGGCGGCCAAGCCGGCGCCCGCCCCAGCCGCGCTGCAAGCGCCAGCCGGCCCCATCACCTGGCCCGTGGGCGATGCGGTGCTGGCCGCGCGCCACCAGCGCGCCTTTGCCGGCATGGCCGCGCGCATCGATGCGCAGCTGCAGGATGTGCAAAGCGTGGCCGTGCTGCACCGTGGACACCTGGCGCTGGAGTACTACCGCCACCGCCTGAACGCCGACAGCCTGCAAGACACGCAGTCCGTCACCAAAAGCGTGCTGGCGCTGCTGTTTGGCTGCGCGCTGGCCGATGGCCTGGTGCGCAGCACGAACGAACTGGTCGCCCCGCGCCTGCCCGAAATGCTGCGCCTGACCGCCGACGCCCGCGTGCGCGAACTGCGCTTTGAACACCTGCTGACCATGACGGCCGGCTGGGCCGGCGACGAAACCGCGCGCCGCGACCGCGACGACGACCTGCGCCAGCTCATCCAGCGCCCCTTTGTCGCCGCGCCCGGCACGCGCTTTGCCTACGACAACGGCGCCGCCAACCTGCTGGCGCTGGCGCTGGCCAACATCGTCGGCAAGCCGCTGTCGGCCTACGCCAATCAACGCCTGTTTGCCCCGCTGGGCATTGGCCGCTTCAATTGGCGCCAGGGCGCGCGCGGGCACGATCTGGGCGCGCTGGGCTTGTCCATCAGCGCGCGCGCCATGGCCCGCCTGGGCGAATTGGTGCTGGCCGAAGGCCGCTGGGCTGGCCGCGCACTGCTGCCCGCCGACTTTGTGCAGCGCGCCACCGAGCGCCGCAACGCCGGCGGCGCGCCCCTGTACACCGCCTACGGCTACCTGTGGTGGGTGACCGGCACCGCCGCACCGCGCGGCGCCACCGCGCGCACCGCCATGGCCAACGGCTACGGCGGGCAGTGGATTTATGTGTACCCGCCGCTGCAGCTGGTGGTGGCCGTCACATCGCGCCGCACGCCCGAAAGCATGGGCCGCGGCCAGGCCGCCACGCTGATCCGCAAAGACATACTGACCGCCGTGCGCAACAGCGGCGCATGATGGCGTTTGCTATGAACAAAATAGCTGCCTGCGCCCGCCAGACATGCGCTACAGCCCGATTTGTCTTGCAAACCAGCCCGCACAGGCGCTGCGCGACAATCGCCCCATGAATGCCCAAACCGCCCTGATCGCCGTCGACGTCCAATACGGCTTCATGCCCGGCGGCGGCCTGCCCGTGGCCGACGGTGAAGCCATCGTGCCCCTCATCAACCGCATCGCCCCGCGCTTTGCCAACCTGGTGCTCACGCAGGATTGGCACCCCGCCCACCACATCTCGTTTGCCGCCAACCACCCCGGCCGCCAGCCGTTTGAAATCATCACGCTGCCCTATGGCCCGCAGGTGCTGTGGCCCACCCACTGCGTGCAAGGCACGCACGACGCGGCGCTGCACAGCGGCCTGCACGTGCCCCACGCCCAGCTGATCATCCGCAAAGGCTGCAACCCCAGCGTGGACAGCTATTCCGCCTTCACCGAGGCCGACCGCAGCACCACCACCGGCCTGGCCGCCTACCTGCACGCCCGCGGCATCACCGACGTGGTGCTGTGCGGCCTGGCCACCGACTACTGCGTCGCCTGGTCCGCGCTGGACGCCCGCGCCGCCGGCTTTGCCACCACCGTGATCGAAGACGCCTGCCGCGCCATCGACCTGAACGGCAGCCTGGCCAAAGCCTGGGCCGACATGGCCGCCGCAGGCGTTGCCCGCATCCAGTCCAGCCAGATTTTATGAATCAAACAAGGCTGTAGCGCCCGCCAGACGGGCGCAAGCAGCTATCAAATAAATAGTTTTGAAACCCAACGGAGTCCTGCAGCCATGACCACCACACGCCCCTTCAAAGTCCTCGGCATCCAGCAAATCGCCATCGGCGGCCCCGACAAACTCAAGCTGCAGCAACTGTGGGTTGACATGCTGGGCTTGGAAAAAACCGGCACCTTCCAAAGCGAACGCGAAAACGTCGACGAAGACATCTGCGCCATCGGCACCGGCCCCTTCAAGGTCGAAGTGGACCTGATGCAACCCATCGACCCCAACAAAAAGCCCGCCGTACACACCACCCCCCTCAACCACATCGGCCTGTGGATCGACGATCTGCCCAAGGCCGTCGAATGGCTCACCGCCCAAGGCGTGCGCTTCGCCCCCGGCGGCATCCGCAAAGGCGCAGCGGGGTTTGACATCACCTTTTTGCACCCCAAGGCGAGCGAGGAGTTTCCGATTGCGGGGGAGGGGGTGTTGATTGAGTTGGTGCAAGCGCCGGGGGAGGTGGTGGAGGCGTTTGGGCGCTTGGCGGGCTGAATATATTGACTACGCAGTCAAGTATTTTCATTTTTAATAACTATCCGTTCGCCGAGTGTTTATGTGAGTATTTGGGTTCTCTTGACTCGTGTAGGAAAATGATCCACTAACCAGCTTGTGGAACATATCCATGATTTCGGTTTGATTTAAGGCGCGGGTGGAGTCGTTGAATCCAACTGATAGCTGAAGTGATATGCCTGCGGATTCTGCAATAAGTGCAAATATCAGAAGCGAGTTTGCGAGCTCATACTCGTTGCCGCTGTCTATCGTTTCGCTGGGTGCTCTTGCCGGAAAGGAGTGCCATGTCGATGGATCTTCTAGTAGCCATATAAAACCTGTATCTCGAAGTACAAAGGGGAAATTGGTTGACTGTACCTCGTCGAAATATGCCGATGTGCCTATAAATGGCAGTGTCTCTATTGTGTCAACAACACACGCATTGACTTTTAATAGGCCGTTAAAATCATTCTCTTGATGAAGAACTTGTATTTTTCGTATGGTGAGGCTTAGAATAATAAGTGCTGGAAATAAGTTTGATATTATTAAGTCCTTTGGTGCATCGCGCTCCCTTAGGAGCATCGATAGTTGATCAAGCCCGACTTCGGTGCCAAAGTTATCCAGACTTTCTCCGTCCCAACGATGGGTTCCTATCGGAATGTGCACAAAGTGAAGTTTTTTCCTGGTGTCATATTCCCAAAGTAGATTTCGGCCACCTACTTTCTTGTCGGTTCTCCTTGCAATGAACGATGTGTCGAGGGTTTGAACTTGATCGAAAACTGGTTGATCCTCTTTTTTTTGTGTAGAGAGAACTGTGTTTCGAAACGCTGCATAGGTTAGGGAGTTGGCCTGTGGATTAATGTCTTCAGCTAATATGACAAGTTGTAATGAAGGGTTTTTCTTTCTGTATTGTGTGGAGAGCATTTCGATGTGAGAGCGAATTCGTTCTCTTCGCTTAATTGATTCCGACCAAAGCCGCTCTTGCAGTGATAAGTCGGATAGCGGAAAAGGAGACGAGGCATCTCCAATTCGTACGTATATGCAACCATTGCTGTGCAGATAAGGCCCCCGATTTCCTTTTGGGATGGATATGACTACTATCCACCGTTCAGCGGCGTGGCGATCTATGGTCTCAATTTCGATGATGTTGGAGTCGAAATAGAGCGGGGGTGAGATATGAGCAATCACTGCATCTCGCGCGCGTTCGACACACTTTACGGCGAAATCTCGAGGCATCGGGGAAAACGACGAAAGGCGCCGTGTTTTTTGCTCCTCCTTTGCGCCAATGACCAATAAGCCGCCGTGTGAATTTGCGAATGAGCTGATGGATTTGGCGAATTTTGCAGGGTCTGGTGTGCGCTCCTTTAGTTCTACAAACCATCCTTCTTCAAGCGTCGCTAATTCTGAAAGGTCGCTCCTCCCGATTTGGCTTGCTGCCTTTAGATATAGAGGTGTAAGCGTATTTCGCTCAATAGGTTGGTCGCGCATTGAACTAAAGGGTCATGGACGTTGATTTAATGGCCGATTGCGTGGTATCAGAGGGCGCCGCCGACCGATCTGATTTCAACATTCCCTTCACTGTACGTTGTCTTCGCGCCGCCTTGCGTACTCCACTCTGCACCAAGACCTCGACTCCCGCTGCCCGACAGCGGGCCAGGCCAACGGCGGCCCGCACGGCTTCGTACTACGGGTGCTATGCGGTGATGCGGATGCTGCGCAGGGTAAATCGTGCGTGCGGCTTCAGCGGGTAGCCGCACGTTGCCCGCGACGGTATGGATGCCGGGGACTAGTGCCCGGCCGCGTCGTAGGCGGCATAGAGCCGCTGCGCAGGCCCTGTTGTGCGTCGATGCCGGGGATGGCGGCGGTGGTCACGGGGCCGTGGATTCAGCCACGCCCGCGCCCGCCCATCACCACCCAGCGTTCAATCGCTTACCGGCTGGCCGACTGCGGTTCGCCAGACCCCGCAGCCGCCGCAGCGGCCTGCACGCGGCGGCGCAGGAACTGGTAGGCGACGGCCAGCACCACAAACCACAGCGGCGTGACGATCAGCGCCTGGCGCGTGTCGGTTTCAAATGTCAGCAGCACCAGAATGCCGGCGAAAAACACCAGGCACGCCCAGCACATGGCCACGCCGCCGGGCATTTTGTAGTTGGATGCTTCGTGCAGCGCCGCGCGGTGCTTGCGGTACGACAGGTACGACAGCAGGATCAGCGACCACACGAACATGAACAGGATGGCCGACACGGTGGTGACCAGCGTGAACGCTTCCACCAGGTCCGGCACCACCCACATCAGAAAGGCGCCGCCCAGCAGGCAGGTGCATGAAAACAGCAGCCCGCGGGATGGCACGCCGTTGCGCGACAGGCGGCCGAACGCCCGCGGTGCGTCGCGCTTCAGCGCCAGGCCAAACAGCATGCGGCTGGTGGAAAACACGCCGCTGTTGGCCGACGATGCGGCCGAGGTCAGCACCACGAAGTTGATCACGCCCGCCGCAGCCGGCAGGCCGGCCAGCACGAACAGTTCGACAAACGGGCTTTTGCCCGGCACCACGTCGCGCCACGGGGTGACGGCCATGATGGCGATCAGCGCCAGCACGTAGAACACGATGATGCGGATGGGGATGGAGTTGATCGCGCGCGGCAGCGTGCGCTCGGGGTCTTTGGCCTCGGCCGCCGTGGTGCCCACCAGCTCGATGCCCACGAAGGCGAACACCGCGATCTGGAAGCCGGCAAAGAAGCCCATCAGCCCATGCGGGAACATGCCGCCGTCGTTCCACAGGTTGGCCAGGCTGGCCGCGCGCCCGGTTGGCGACACGAAGTTGCCCAGCACCATGAACAGGCCGGTGCCCACCAGCGCGACGATGGCGACGATCTTGATCATGGCGAACCAGAACTCGATCTCGCCAAACATCTTCACCGTCAGCAGGTTGAGCGACAGCAGCAGCCCCACGCAGGCCAGCGCGGGCGCCCACTGCGGCAGATCCGGAAACCAGAACTGCGAATAGGCCGATATGGCAATCACATCGGCAATGCCGGTGATGATCCAGCAGAACCAGTAGGTCCAGCCGGTGAAGAACCCCGCCCAGGGGCCCAGCAGATCGGCCGCAAAGTCGATGAACGACTTGTATTGCAGGTTGGACAGCAGCAGCTCGCCCATCGCCCGCATGACGAAGAACAGCATGAAGCCGATGGCCATGTACACAAAGATGATGGACGGCCCCGCCAGGCTGATCGTCTTGCCCGAACCCATGAACAGGCCGGTGCCGATGGCCCCGCCGATGGCGATGAGCTGAATGTGGCGGTTGGTGAGGTTGCGCTGCAGGTCGTCGTCGTGAGGGACGACGTGCGAGCCCTGGCCGGACGGCGGGGCTGAGTGGGTCATGAAGGAACTCCGGGGGGGGAAATTGGCGCGAGCGGAGGCGGCAGGCAGATTGACTGGAGGCGCTACTCGCAATGAGGTCAAAGGCTGAAAACTAAGGGAAGAATCATAGCGGTTGAGATACAAACGCTATCCGTGACGAACGTCAAGTTACGTTTGACGAGCGACGCGCACCCCTTGCTTGCCGGGTGGCCGGATAGCGGGGCGCAGGTGCTTGGCGAAAAGTGCTTGGCTATAAGCACTTGGCGATAAGGCCGGTGCGGGTGCGAAAGGCCCCAAGCGTCCTCTATCGCGGCAATGGCCGTTGTGCTGCAACCTGCAGCACCTGCACTAAATGCCGCGCTTGCCCAAAAGCGCCATGCGGGTGCTGCGCTGCGTCATACATCAACCGGGGCACAGCCAAAACCGATTCGTGAAGAGCCTGTGCGGTCAGGAATAATGAGCCGACCGCCAATCATTCCGCTGGCGTTGCCCGCATCCAGTCCAAACGGGTTCTATGAATAAAAAATGGCTGTAGCGCCCGCCAGACGGGCGCAAGCAGCTATCAAATCAATAGTTTTTGAAGCCTGACGGAGCCCTGCATCCATGACCACCCCGCGCCCCTTCAACGTCTTGGGCATCCAGCAGATCGCCATGGGCGGCCTGGGCCTGAGCACCTACGTGGCCGCAGTCATGCGCCACGGCCGTGCGGCGGGCGCGCAGACTCTGCGCCGCCCACTGGCGCAGCGGCAAGGCGCAGGCAGCGGCCTGACGGTCAACGCCGCTGGCTTGCCCCACAGCGTGGTTGACGCGGTGGTGAGTGAGGCAAACGGCAGCCGTACCGAGACGGCGCGTGTGCTGGAACAACTGGCGATACCGTTAGCCGCCCATGGCAAACGGTACCAAGGCCCGGCGCCCGCCGCGTTTGACAGCAAGGCAACCAAGGTGCGCGTCCAATGAGCCCGACACGCCGCGACATCACTGCCGGCATGGCCGCCATGGTACTGAGCCCGACGGCAGCCTTTTCCCGATCAACGACAGACCTGAAATCCTTGCGCATCGCCGGGGTGCAAGCCTTTGCGTACCGCGACGAGAGCACGTTGCGGCTGAACCAGGCGACCACCCGGCTGGCCAATGCTTTCAAAGCCAGAGGGGCAGGCGTGGGCGTGGACGGCCAGACCTTGGCGGCGGACGCCACCACCAGCGACGAGGCCATTGCCAAGTCGGTCGACACCCTGCTGGGCCATGAATGGCAACGCAGCACGGGCTTTTCCAGCACTGATCCTGGCATTCGCCTGATGGTGTGGGAGCGCAAGTCTGCGCCCAGGCGCTTCTATGCGATTGCTGCTCTCAATGCGGTGCACACCGCGACCGATGGGCGCAAGTACCGGCCATTGGAATCGGTGTTCACGCGCGTGCGCTGAACTGGCGTGGTTGGCCCTGGCCGTCGCGGGCGGCGGGCATGTGCTTGGGCCATGTTGGGGCTGGTGTTCGCAAAACCGCGAAGTCACAGAGTTACGGAGTCACTGAGTCGCAAGGCGTGTTGATCGCGTGGCGGGCAACGCGGTCTGTCGATGGCTGTTGTGCGGCGCAACCGCGGCGCGGCGTCACACCGCTTTGCGCGTCGGCACTGGCACCAGCAGACCCGCCTCTCGCTGGCCCACCTCTTTCAAAACCCCCCACACCGCCTGCACCCGCGCCAGCTGCTTGGCTTCGGCGGGCATGCTCATCCAGAAGGTTCGGGTGAATTCGGCCTCGCCCGGCAGCACGCGCGACAGGATCGGGTCGCGGTCGGCCAGAAAGGCGGGCAGCACGGCCAGGCCGGCGCCGGCGCGCACGGCTTCGTATTGCGCGGTGATGCTGGTGCTGCGCAGGGCAAAGCGTTCGGGCGGGTTCAGCTGGTCCAGAAACTGCAGCTCTTTGGTGAACAGCAAATCGTCCACATAGCTGATGAAGGCGTGGTGGCGCAGGTCTTCGCGCTTGGTGACCAGTGGGCGGCGGGCCAGGTATTCGCGTTGGCCGTACAGGCGCAGGGTGTAGTCGGCCAACTTGGTGACGATGACCGAGCCGCGCTTGGGCCGCTCCAGCGATATGACGATGTCGGCTTCGCGCCGGCTTAGCTGCAGCATGCGGGGCACGGCCAGCAGGTCGATGGACAGGCCGGGGTGCTGCAGCGTCAGCCGCGCCAGGTGCGGCGCCAAGATCACGGTGCCAAAGCCTTCGGTGGCGCCCACGCGCACCAGGCCGGTGGGGCCGGCGCTGGCGGCCTGGGCGGGCGATTGGCGTTCCACGCCCAGCACGGCGGTTTCCATGGCTTCCACGGCGGGCAGCAATTGGCGGCCGGCTTCGGTCAGGCGGTGGCCGGCGGTTTCACGCGCGAACAGCGGGGCGCCCATCTGCTTTTCCAGCGCCTGAATGCGGCGCGCGACGGTCGTGTGTTCTACCCCGGTGCGGCGCGCGGCGGCGGCCAGGGTGCCGGTGCGGGCCAGTTCCAGAAAGTAGCGCAGGTTGTCCCAGTCCATGGTGCATCTTTCCCGTGTTTGAAGCGCGTCGGCGCAATGTGCGTATTTGCAAAACCAACGTGCATCATTGTCTATTGCATGGGTAATTTTGCACAGATACCATAGCTGGCATGCTGGGGCAGGCGCAAGACTTGGTCCATCAGCCCCCCAGCCCCCAGCGCGCGGCCAGCGCCGCCGCTGGATGGCCAAATCACCCATTCCAAGGAGACAAGCATGAACGCACCCACCCAAGTGGCCGCACTGGCCCCCACCGTCAAACTGCTGATCAACGGCCAGTTTGTCGAATCCAAAACCACGCAATGGCGCGATGTGGTGAACCCGGCCACGCAGCAAGTGCTGGCGCGCGTGCCTTTCGCCACGGCGGAGGAAATTGACGCGGCCGTGGCCTCGGCCAAGGAAGCCTTCAAGACCTGGAAGAAAACCCCCATTGGCGCGCGCGCCCGCATCTTCCTGAAGCTGCAGCAGCTGATCCGCGAAAACATGGGCGAGCTGGCCGCGATGCTGACGGCCGAACAGGGCAAAACCCTGCCCGACGCCGAGGGCGACGTGTTCCGTGGCCTGGAAGTGGTCGAACACGCGGCCAGCATCGGCAACCTGCAGCTGGGCGAGCTGGCCAACAACGTGGCCAACGGCGTAGACACCTACACCCTGCTGCAGCCTCTGGGCGTGTGCGCGGGCATCACGCCCTTCAACTTCCCGGCCATGATTCCGCTGTGGATGTTCCCCATGGCCATCGCCACCGGCAACACCTTCGTGCTGAAGCCTTCCGAGCAAGACCCGATGGTCACCATGCGCCTGTGCGAACTGGCGCTGGAAGCCGGCATTCCCGCCGGCGTGCTGAACGTGATCCACGGCGGTGAAGACGCGGTCAACGCCATTTGCGACCACCGCGACATCAAGGCCGTGTCTTTCGTGGGATCGACCAAGGTGGGCACGCACGTGTACAACCGCGCCACCCTGGCCGGCAAGCGCGCGCAATGCATGATGGGCGCGAAGAACCACGCCATCATCCTGCCCGATGCCAACAAGGAGCAAACGCTGAACGCGATTGCCGGCGCATCGTTTGGTGCTGCGGGCCAGCGCTGCATGGCACTTCCGGTGGTGGTGCTGGTGGGCGAGGCGCAAAGCTGGATCCCCGACCTGGTGGCCAAGGCCAAGACGCTGAAGATCAGCGGCGGCGTTGAAAAAGGCACCGACGTGGGCCCCGTTATCTCTTGCGCCGCGCTGTCGCGCATCGAAGGCCTGATCGACACCGGCGTGGCCGAAGGCGCCAAGCTGGAACTGGACGGGCGCAAACCCCAGGTGGCCGGCTACGAAAAAGGCAACTTCGTAGGCCCCACGATCTTCAGCGGCGTGAAGCCCGGCATGACGATCTACGACCAGGAAATCTTTGGCCCGGTGCTGGCCCTGGTGAACGCCGCCACGCTGGACGAAGCCATCGACTTCATCAACGACAACCCCAACGGCAACGGCACGGCGGTGTTCACGCAGTCGGGCGCGGCGGCGCGCAAGTTCCAGGAAGACATCGACGTCGGCCAGGTGGGCATCAACGTGCCGGTGCCGGTGCCAGTGCCGCTTTTCTCGTTCACCGGCAGCCGCGCGTCCAAGCTGGGCGACCTGGGCCCCTACGGCAAGCAGGTCATCATGTTCTACACACAGACCAAGACCGTGACGTCGCGCTGGTTTGACGACAGCACGCTGGGCCAGGGCGTGAACACCACGATCAGCCTGAAGTGACGGGCACGCGCGCGGCCGTGTTGGTGGCGCTGTGCCTGGGCGGCCCTGCCGCCTGGGCGCAGGCCGGCAGCGACTGTCGCCCCGGCGGCACCGTGGCCGAGACCAACGCCTGCGCCGTACGCGACTTTCAGCAGGCCGACAGCGACCTGCAGGTGCTGTATGGCGATGTGATGCGTGCGCTGTCTGCGCACGAGCGGCCTTCGCTGCGGCAGGACCAGTCGGCCTGGCAGCGCACCCGCATCACGCAGTGCAAGGCGCAGCAGCGCAGCGCCGAAGCCCGGCCAGAATGGCCCCGGCTGTACCACGAATGCCTGCTGGCGCAAACGCGCAGCCGCCGCGCCGGGCTGATGCACTGGCTGCAGCATGGCGAACCGCCACCCAACTGAATAACAAAAAACCAGGAGACATAGGCATGGACTTTGAACTCAGTGAAGACCAGCGCGCCTTTGCCGACACGGCGCGCCAGTTTGCCCAGGCCGAACTGGCCCCGCACGCGGCCCAGTGGGACGCCGAATGCATCTTTCCGCGCGAAGCCATCGCCAAGGCGGGCGAGCTGGGCTTTTGCGGCCTGTACGCGCCTGAAAACGCGGGCGGTCTGGCGCTGCCCCGGCTGGACGCCACCCTGGTGTTTGAAGAACTGGCGGCGGTCGACCCCAGCACCACCGCCTTCATCACCATCCACAACATGGCGACCTGGATGCTGGGCACCTGGGCCACCGACGAAGTGCGCGCCGAATGGGGCGAAGCGCTGTGCAGCGGCCAGAAGCTGGCCAGCTACTGCCTGACCGAACCCGGCAGCGGCTCGGACGCGGCGTCCATCAAGACGCGGGCCGAGCTGGTGGGTGCTGAATACATCATCAACGGCAGCAAGGCCTTCATCAGCGGCGCGGGCAGCACCGACATGCTGGTGCTGATGGCGCGCACGGGCGATGCGGCCTCCGGCGCGGGCGGCATCAGCGCCTTTGCCGTGCCGGCCGGCCTGCCGGGCATTCAGTACGGCAAGAAGGAAGAGAAGATGGGCTGGAACAGCCAGCCCACACGCCAGATCAACTTTGACAGCGTGCGCATTCCCGCCAGCCACCTGCTGGGCAAGGAAGGCGAGGGCTTTCGCATCGCCATGAAGGGGCTGGACGGCGGGCGCATCAACATCGCCACCTGTTCGGTCGGCGCGGCGCAGGGAGCGCTGGGCCATGCGCAGCGCTACATGCAAGAGCGCAAGCAGTTCGGCAAGACGCTGGCCAGCTTTCAGGCCCTGCAGTTCAAGATCGCCGACATGGCGACCGAGCTGGTGGCGGCGCGCCAGATGGTGCGCCTGGCCGCCGCCAAGCTGGACGGCGGCGCGCGCGACGCGTCCACCTACTGCGCCATGGCCAAGCGCTTTGCCACCGACGCCGGCTTCACCGTGATCAACGACGCGCTGCAACTGCACGGCGGCTACGGCTACATCCGCGAATACCCGCTGGAACGCCTGCTGCGCGACGCGCGCGTGCACCAGATTCTGGAAGGCACCAACGAGATCATGCGCACCATCATTGCCCGGCGCGTGCTGCAGGACGAACCGCTGGACGGTATGCACTGAGCACCCCATTGGCCATCGCGGCCCCAGGTGGGCCGCCCCCGCAATTCAACGACCAAGACCGACATGAGCGACCAACCCATCCTGTTTGAAACCCTGCCCACCGCCAGCGGGCACGTGTGGGGCCGCGCCACGCTGAATGCGCCGGCCAGCCTGAATGCGCTGTCGCTGGCCATGGTCGATTTGCTGGACCCGCAGCTGGCCGCTTGGGGTGCCGACCCGAAGGTGGCGGGCGTGGTGCTGGACGCCACGGGCGACAAGGCCTTTTGCGCGGGCGGCGACGTGGTGGGTCTGGCGCACGCCATCCGCGCGCAGCCCCCCGGCCAGGCGCCGCAGGTGGCGCGCGATTTCTTCGAGCGCGAATACCGGCTGGACTACCGCATCCACACCTTCCCCAAACCCCTGCTGTGCTGGGGCCACGGCATCGTGATGGGCGGCGGCATCGGCCTGATGTCGGGCGCCAGCCACCGCGTGGCCACGCCGCGCACGCGCATGGCCATGCCGGAAGTGGCCATTGGCCTGTACCCCGACGTGGGCGGCAGCTGGCTGCTGGCGCGCACGCCGGGGCGCATTGGGCCATTTCTGGCGCTGACCGGCGCGCACATCAACGCGGCCGATGCGCTGTTTGCTGGGCTGGCCGATTTCGCCCTGGCGCACGAAAGCTACCCGGCGGTGCTGGATGCGCTGCGTGCGGGGCACTGGGCGGGCGACCAGGTGGCCGATGGCGCGCAGCTCAGCCACCTGCTGCAGGCGCAGGGCCAGGGGGTCGAGCTGCCCGAATCCACGCTGCGCACGCACTTCGACCGCATTGGCGAGGTGATTGGCCTGGACCGCCTGCAGGACATTGCCGGGCGCATGGCCGCGCTGGCCACCGATGCCGATCCCTGGCTGGCCAAGGCGGCGCAGGGTTTTCTGGCCGGTTCGCCCACCTCGGCGGCGCTGGGGCTGGAGCTGCAGCGCCGCGCGCGCAACCTGTCGCTGGCCGACGTCTTCCGCCTGGAATGGCAGGCGTCGGTGGGTTGCTGCGCGCACACCGATTTCGCCGAAGGCGTGCGTGCGCTGCTGATCGACAAGGACAAGCAACCGCGCTGGCAGCCCGCCACGCTGGCCGAGGTAACGCCCGCCTGGATTGCGGATCACCTGCAGCCGCGTTACCAAGGCGCCCACCCGCTGGCCGATCTGGTCTGAAGCCTTTTGCTATTAAATTGGAAGCTGCCTGCGCCCGCTGGGTGGGCGCTGCAGGCCTAAAACACCCATATTCTTCCGCCGCGTTCTCAATCCATTTCAAACCACACCGGAGACACACATGTCCAACCTTCCCCGCATCGCTTTCGTCGGCCTGGGCAACATGGGCGGCCCGATGGCCATCAACCTGAAGAAGACCGGCTACGACGTGCACGCCTTCGACCTGAGCGCCGACGCCATCGCCAAGGTGCGCGAGCAGGGCGTGGGCATTGGCGCCACCGCGCATGAAGCCGTGCAGGGCGCGCAGGTGGTGATATCGATGCTGCCCGCCAGCCGCCATGTAGAGGCGCTGTACCTGGGCGACGATGGCCTGCTGAACGTGCTGGTGCCCGGCGCGCTGATCATCGACTGCAGCACCATCGCCCCGGCTTCGGCACAGAAAGTGGCCGCCGCCGCGCAGGCCAAGGGCCTGGCGATGATCGACGCGCCCGTATCGGGCGGCGTGGCGGGCGCAGCCGCTGGCACGCTGACCTTCATCGTCGGCGGCACGGTCGACGCACTGGAACGTGCGCGTCCGGTGCTGCAGGGCATGGGCAAGAACATCTTCCACATGGGCGATGCCGGCGCCGGCCAGGTGGCCAAGCTGTGCAACAACATGGCGCTGGGCGTGATCATGGCGGTGACGGGCGAAGCCCTGGCGCTGGGCGCCGCGCATGGGCTGGACCCGAAAACCCTGTCGCAGATGATGGCCGTCAGCACCGGCCGCAGCTGGGCCACCGAGGTGTGCAACCCCTGGCCCGGCGTGCTGGACAACGCGCCCGCATCGCGCGGCTATTCGGGGGGCTTTGGCAACGACCTGATGCTGAAGGACATGGGCCTGGCGGTGGAAGCGGCCATCGGCATCGGCGCCACCGTGCCGCTGGGCGAGCTGGCGCGCAACCTGTACGCCATGAACAAACAGGCAGGGCGCGGCGGGCTGGACTTTTCCAGCGTCGTCCAGCTGCTGAGCAAGGCCGGCTGAAGCCCGCCGGCCAAGCGCGGATCAGGCTTCAGGCTTCGGGCCTTTAGCCTTCACGCGCGCCGCAGGGTGAAGCACTCAAAGCCTGCGGCCAGTTGCTTGGTCTGCGCCCGGGTCAGCGTCCAGGGCGGTGCGCCATGGGTGCGGCACTCTTGCAGCGACCAGTGGCGCACGCCGCGCGCAGCCAGTGCGGTGGCCAGCGCCATCAGTTCGTCCACGCCAAACAGGCCGGCGTGCCAGGTGGTGCGGCATTCGAATTCGCCGCCGTGGGCCAGCACCTCGTTCAGCCCCGCCCAGGCGCGCCGGCCGCTGCCGGGCGTGGCGGTGATGGTGTCGTAGCGCTGCGGCAGGGCCTTGATGTCCAGGCCCACCCAGTCGAGCAGCGGCAGCAGCGCGTGCAGGCGCTCGGGGTACATGCCGCCGGTGTGCAGCGCAGTCTGAAAACCCAGGGCGCGCACTTGCTCCAGCGCGGCGGGCAAGGCGGCTTGCAGCGTGGGTTCGCCGCCCGAGAAGACGACGCCGTCGAGCAGGCCTTGGCGGCTTTTGAGAAACGCCAGCACCTGGGGCCACGGCACGGCGGCGGGGGTGGTGGCGCACAGCAGCTCGGGGTTGTGGCAGTAGCCGCAGCGCCAGGGGCAGCCCTGGCCATAAAGCACGGCGGCCAGGCGGCCGGGGAAGTCGATGCTGGTGAGCGGCGTGATGCCGCCGATGCGCAGCAACGCAGCATCGGCGTGTGCGGCGGGTGCAGTCACCACGGGCACCGGCACGGGCCGGTGCGGGGGGTAGCGTTGCAGGTCAACGGCCACTGGGGGTTTCAGCAAAGAATTGGCGCTCGTGGTGCTCGCCCTGCTTGCCGATGTTGAAACTGGCGACCGGGCGGTGGTAGCCCATCACGCGGGTCCAGACTTCGCAGGGCTGGCGCTCGGCGTCGGTCAGTTGCACGTCGGACAAGGCTTGGTGTTCGGTGGTGGAAAAGTGGCTCATGGATGTTCTCCTTCAGGGTGAAAAGGGGGCATGCCGCAGCGTGTGCTGCGCCGCCCGGGGGCAGCGGAGGGGTGTTGCCCCGCCGTTGATTTACTATTGAATCAATAGCTACTTACGATTGATGGATAAGCGCTAGAGGCCAATTTGACTCATATTTTTGATGGAGTCGTGTCACGCCGCCAGTGCGGCCCGCTTGGCCTGCAGGCGCTCTTCGTCGCAGGTGGGGCAAAACTTGTGCTCGCCCGCCAGGTAGCCGTGCGTGGGGCAGATGGAGAAGGTGGGCGTGATGGTGATGTAGGGCAGGCGAAAGCGCGTGAGCGAGCGCTTGACCAG
>JAGOEM010000087.1 GCA_017997715.1 Ottowia sp. | reverse complement strand
AAGCGACCTTGATCATCTCGGGCTTGCGCATGAAGCGCTGCGCCAGCTTGGCGATGCCGTCGGGGTAGGTGGCGGAAAACAGCAGGGTTTGCCGCTCGGGCGGGCACTGGCGCACCACGGTTTCAATGTCGGCCAGAAAGCCCATGTCCAGCATGCGATCGGCTTCGTCCAGCACCAGCAGCTTGAGCTGGCTGATGTCCAGCGCGCCGCGCTCCATCAGGTCCATTACGCGCCCGGGGGTGCCCACCACCACATGCGCGCCGTTTTCCAGGCTGGCAATCTGGTTGCGCGACGGCACGCCGCCGTACACGGTGACCACCTTGAAGTTGTCCTGCGCGCGCGCCAGGCGGCGGATTTCGGTGGCCACCTGATCGGCCAGCTCGCGCGTGGGGCACAGCACCAGGCCTTGAATGGCAAACCAGCGCGGGTTGATCACCGTCACCAGCGGCAGGCCAAACGCGGCGGTCTTGCCGCTGCCGGTGCTGGCCTGGGCGATCAGGTCTTTGCCCAGCAGCGCCAGCGGCAGGCTGGCGGCCTGGATCGGCGTCATCTGCAAATAGCCCAGCTGCTGCAGGTTGTCCAGCGCGGCGGGCGACAGCGGCAGGGAAGAAAACGCGCCGGATGCCACGTCGGGTTGGGCGGAGGAAGTGTCTGAGCTCATGGGGGGCGATTATCCCGGCCAGCCGCTGCGGCCCGTGCCAGATACGCGGCCCTGCGCTGGCGGCGCGCTGATTCAGCTTGCGCCAGGCGCCGTGTCAGGCCGCGCCGGGCGCCATGCGTAGCGGGATCGTCACCGGCCCATCGTTGACCAGCGCCACCTGCATGTCAGCGCCAAAACTGCCGGTGGCCACCGTGGGGTGCAGCGCACGCGCCTGCGCCACCACGTGTTCGTACAGGCGGCGCCCGTCTGCGGGCGCGGCGGCGGCGGTGAAACTGGGCCGGTTGCCGCCCGAACAATCGGCCGCCAGCGTGAACTGGCTGACGATCAGCAGGCCGCCCGCCACGTCTTGCACGCTGCGGTTCATCTTGCCGGCGTCGTCGCTGAAGATGCGCAGCTTGAGCAGCTTGGCCAGCAGGCGGTCGGCCACCGCCTCGTCGTCGCCCCGTTCGGCGCACACCAGCACCAGCAGGCCCTGGTCGATGGCGCCCACCAGTTCGCCGCCGACGTGGACGCTGGCCTGTGACACGCGCTGGATCAGTGCCTGCATTTCCGCTAAGGTGCGCTGCTTGAAGTCATCCTGAGGAGTATGCATGAGCCTGTCACAGAAGCTGCTGCGCGCACTGGCCGCGCTGACCCTGGCGCACGCCGCTTTGTGGGCGCCCACCATGGCCAACGCGCAGAGCAATTCACGCGAAGCGGCCGAAGCCGCACGCAAGCACCGCGCCGAGCAAGGCACCTCGCAGCGCACCACCCCCGTGCAAGCGCCACAGCCAGCCAAAGACAAGTCCTGGCGCGGTGACGCTTACCGATCCAGCGCCAACCCCAACGCCGACCCGCGCGCCAGCCTGAAAAGCTGCATGGACCATTCGGGCATGAACATGGCCGCGCGTGACCGCTGCATGCGCCAGCATTGCGAAGGCCGCTGGGGCCAGGGCGACTGCCCGGCGCAGGGCGGCGATTTGCTGAGCCGCGAAGGCGCCAACAACCACACGCCGCTGGGCCGCTGCCTGAAGGAAGCGGGCGGCAACCCGTTCAAGCGCGACGGCTGCGGCTGGCGCCATTGCAACAACAAGTGGGACACGCCCGAGTGCGCCGCCATCAAGCCGCGCAACCAGCCAACGGCGCAGTAGGCGCCCTGCGCTGCGCGCCGGTTCAGCCGTGCGGCGCGTGGCCTGCCGCGCCGGGCTGCGCATCGGCGGATGGCGCAGATTGGGGTTTGACCCGGTCGCCCCGTTCAGCCCCGCGGCCCGGTTCGTCCTGCACCGTCAGCGGCTCCACGCCCAGCGGCAGCAGCTGAATGCTGACCTGAAGGCCGGGCACCGCATCCACCAGCGCCTGTTCCACCTGCCCACGCAGCGCCGCCGCGCGGCCCAGGCTGCAGCTGGCGGGCAGGTGCAGGTGCAGGCTCAGAAAATGGCGCTGCCCCGCCTGCCGCGACAGCACATGGTCGATGCGCAAGGCCGGGCCGGCCGTGTTCGGCGCGCGCTGGGCGGCACTTGCAGCGCCATCGGGCGTGCCGCTGGCCTGCGTGAAGCGCGCCAGCACGGCGTCGACCTTGGCCTGCACCTCGGGTTCGGCCGCCACATCCATCAGCCCCTGGGACGACCGCCAGATCAGCCGCGTGCCTTCGCGCACGATGTTCAATGCCACGCCGATGGCCACCAGCGGGTCCAGCCACAGCCAGCCGGTGGCGCTGGCCAATAGCAGGCCCAACACCACGCCGGCCGAGGTCCAGACGTCGGTCAGCAAATGGCGGGCATCGGCTTCCAGCGCAATCGAGCGGTGTCGGCGCGATGCGCGCAACAGCGCCCAGGCCAGCAGCCCATTCAGGCCAGAGCTGGCCACCGACAGCGCCATGCCCCAGCCCAGCTGCTCCAGCGGTTGCGGCGCCCAAAAGCGTGGCAGCGCGGTCCAGACAATGGCCGCCGCCGCGCCCAGAATCAAAATGCCTTCAAAGCCGGACGAGAAATATTCCGCCTTGCTGTGGCCAAAGGGGTGGTCTTCGTCCGCCGGGCGCGCGGCCACCGTGACCATCCACAGCCCGAACACGGCGGCGGCCAGGTTGACGAAGGATTCCAGCGCGTCCGACAGCAAACCGACCGAGCCGGTCACCCACCAGGCCCAGGTCTTGAGCGCGATGGTCAGCAGCGCGACGGCGATCGACACGCCCATCAGCCGTTTGGGCGTCATCCATTCGCGAAGGGAATCGAGTGACATGGCCCGCATTGTCGACGGCCTGTGGCTGGGCCGCCTGCCGCACCGCAAACATTGAATGAAAATGGCCAATGGCGCCCGTCCAGACTGCGCAAGTAGCTATATTAAATGTAGCAAATTGCCCTGGAATCGGACCTGAATGCGCCTGCTTCGCATTGCACCCACCGATGCGCCCGCCGATGCCCCATGACGCTGCGAGCGCCATGCTTTGGCTGCGCCACGCTGGCTGGCGCCTTTCACCTCAACCAGGCCAAAGCAGCCCAACAGAAAGCGCCGCGTTGGCCCACGGGCCAGTCACACCCCGCTGGCCAGCGCGTAAGCGCCCTCGTCCAGCGGCTGCACATCACCCCGCGCCACCAGTTCGTCCAGGTGCTGCGCGATGGTGCGCCGCTCGGCCGGCAGCACCCAGGACACCGTGGCACCGGGCGGGTACAGCACGCCGCGCGCGGCCAGCTGATCCAGCGTGTGCGGGCGCTCGCGCAGGTAGGCGATCAGTTGCGCTTCATGCTCGTCGATGCGCGCGGCAAAACGGTCCAGCGCGCGCACAAATTCAGCCCGATCTGTCAGCACGCCCTTGTGGTGCGAAGTGACCCACGCGCGCGCATCCACCTCGCGCACGCGCTGCAGGCTTTGGCGAAACTGGGTCAGGCTGGACGTGGCATCGCCGTAATACGGGCCAAAGCCGGTCAGGTCGATATCGCCGATGAAGGCCACGCCGCTGCTTTCTTCCACCAGCACGCAATGGCCCGACGTGTGCCCGGGCATGTGGTGGGCGCGCACGCGCACGCCGCCGCCCAAGTCCCACAGCGCGCCATCGGCGTAGCCCGTCGCATCGGGCCGGGGCACCCAGTGGTGGCTGCGCTCGATCGCCGGGCGCAGCGCGGCCAGCACCTCGGGCGCGTAGCCATAGTGCCGGCACAGCCCTTCCCACGACTGCGCAGCGGCCAGATCGGCCTGATGCACTTGCACCGCCGCGCGCGGCAGGCGGTGCAGGCCGGCGGTGTGGTCTTCGTGCACGTGCCCCAGGATGACCATGTCCACCTCGTCCAGCGCAGGCCCGATGCGGTTGGCCACCAGCGGCGTATCGAACGCCACGCGCACGTCGGCGCCCTGCACGATGACCTGGTTGCCGTCCGGGTACTTGCCGGACTTGTCGCCCAGATAGACCTGCACGGGGCCGAACTGCTGCGATGGAGGAAGCGCGTTCATGGCGGCTATCGTAGTGGCCCTGCGGGCAGAGCGCAGTCCCGCAGGCGCAGCGTGGCTGGGGCGGTGGCCCCGGTGCTGCACGGCGCCTTGCAGCAGCGCGAATACTCTTAATTCAATAGCTGCCTTCGCCCGCCAGTACTGCGACAAAGGCCGATTTCATTAAGAACAAAGCCCCCCGGACTGCGACCTGCAGCCTGGGCGATCACGTCAAGCTGACGCGCGCAAACTTGCGCTTGCCCACTTGCACCACGTAGGTGCCGGCCTCCAGCTTCAGGCCCTTGTCGCTGACCACGCTGGAATCGACGCGCACGCCGCCGCCGTCGATCAGGCGGTTGCCTTCGCCGGACGAAGCGGCCAGGCCGGCTTGCTTGAGCAGCTGGCCAATGCCCAGCGGCGCGCCGGTCAGCGTGACTTCAGGAATCTCGTCGGGCACGCCGCCCTTGCTGCGGTTGATGAAATCCTGTTCGGCCGCTTCGGCCGCCGCCGCGCTGTGAAAGCGCGTGGTGATTTCCTTGGCCAGCGCCACCTTGGCATCTTTCGGGTTGCGGCCGGCGGCCACTTCGGCCTGCAGGGCTTCGATGTCGGCCATCGACTTGAACGACAGCAGGGTGTACCAGCGCCACATCAGCGCATCGCTGATCGACAGCACCTTGGCGAACATGGTGTTGGCCTCTTCGGTGATGCCGATGTAGTTGTGCTTGGACTTGGACATCTTCTCGACGCCGTCCAGCCCCTCCAGCAGCGGCATGGTCAGGATGCACTGCGGCTCTTGCCCATATTCCAGCTGCAGGTGGCGGCCCATCAGCAGGTTGAACTTCTGGTCGGTGCCGCCCAGCTCCAGATCGCTTTTCAGCGCGACCGAGTCGTAACCCTGCAGCAGCGGGTAGATGAATTCGTGAAGGCTGATCGAATTGCCTTCGGTGAAGCGCTGGTGGAAGTCGTTGCGCTCCATCATGCGGGCCACGGTGTACTTGGCCGCCAGCTGGATCATGCCGCGCGCGCCCAGGGCATCGGACCATTCGCTGTTGTAGCGCACCTCGGTGCGCGCCGGGTCCAGCACCTTGGCGGCCTGGGTGTAATAGGTTTCGGCGTTGGACTTGATCTGCTCGGGCGTCAGCGGCGGGCGCGTGCTGTTGCGCCCGGACGGATCGCCGATCAAGGTGGTGAAGTCGCCGATCAGGAAGATCACCTGGTGGCCCAGGTTTTGCAGCTGACGCATCTTGTTGAGCACCACCGTGTGGCCCAGGTGGATGTCCGGCGCGGTCGGGTCCAGCCCCAGTTTGATGCGCAGCGGCTGGCCGGTGGCGGCAGAACGGGTCAGCTTTTTCAGCCAGTCGTCCTGCGGCAGCAGTTCGTCGCAGCCGCGTAGCGAAATCGCCATGGCGGCGCGGATTTCATCGGAAATTGGAGCTTCTGTCAGCTTGGCGTCAGACATGGTATCGGTGGTGTTGTAGGTGCGAACCTACGTCGTTATACTCAATCGATTGCGGCCGTCATTCTAAGAGGCCATGCTCCGCGGCCAGTTGGGCCTCGAAGCGCTTTGCCGGGTGGCCTTTGATCCTTTGGACAAGCCAACCCTGTCGTGACCTGTTTTCCGGAACACCCCAGCGCGTGAAGCAAGAACTGATTTCAACCGGCCTGGCTTTGGCCGATTTTGTCCACCGGCATCCCAAACGTATTACTGCCGTCATTGCAGCGCTGCTGCTGGGCGGCGGCGGCGGCGCGTTCGCCGTGGCCTCCTTGGCGCCTACGGCCCCATCCGAAACCCTTCGCCTGATCGCCGAGCCGGTGCAGGCCCTGCAACTGGGTGGCCAGGTCGATCAACTGGATACGCACCGATTCACGCTGTACCGCAGCGAGCTGACCCGCGCCTCTGACACCCCCGAAGCGCTGCTGCAGCGCCTGGGCCTGGCCGATCCGGCCGCTGCGGCCTTCCTGCGCGAAGATGTGGTGGCGCGACAGGCGCTGTTTGGCCGTGGCAGCGCCGGGCGCGCCGTGACCGCCGAGGCCACCGATCAGCTGGAGCTTCAAACCCTGCGCACGCACTGGGTGGACGGCGACAGCGACGACACCTTCAAACGCCTGGTGCTCGACAAGACGGCCGACGGCTTCAGCGTGCGCGTCGAGACGGCCCCCCTGGTGGCCACGCAGCGCCTGACCAGCGGCCTGATTCGTGGCACCCTGTACGCCGCCACCGACGAGGCCAATCTGCCGGACAGCGTCACCAAGCAACTGACCCAGATTTTCGAATCCAACGTGGACTTCCATCGCGGCCTGCGCCGTGGCGATCGTTTCTCGGTGGTGTACGAATCGCTGGAAGCCGATGGCGAATCGATTCGCGCTGGCCGCATCCTGAGCGCCGAAATGGTCAACCGCGGCAAGACCTTCCAAGCCGTCTGGTTCACCGAACCCGGTGCCGACAAGGGCGCGTATTACGGCTTCGATGGCCAAAGTCTGCGCAAGGCCTACTTGGCAGCGCCGATGGAAACGACCCGCATGTCCAGCGGCTTTGGCATGCGCAACCACCCGGTGTTCGGCTACCAGCGCGAACACCGTGGCGTGGACTACGCGGCGCCGACCGGTACGCCAGTGCGCACCATTGGCGATGGCAAGGTGGAGTTTGCGGGCGTTCAAAACGGCTACGGCAACGTCATCTACGTCAAGCACCGCAACGCCAAGGACACCACGGTCTACGCCCACCTGTCCCGCATTGACGTGAAAACGGGCGACAACGTGATGCAGGGCGAGCGCATTGGTGCCGTGGGCGCCACGGGCGTGGCCACCGGGCCGCACCTGCACTTTGAATTCCGCATCAACAACGAGCCTCAGGATCCCACCGAAATCCTGGCGGAACAGCGCGAAAGCGTTCCGGTTTCGCCCGGGGGCAAGGCGGCGTTCGCCAAGCTGACCTCCGGCATGAAGCTGCAGCTGTCGGCAGCCAGCAATATCACCAGCAGCACGTTTGAGTAACTCTGGCGGGCGGCCCATGTGCCGTACTTGCAATGAAAAGGGCGCCGCAGGCGCCCTTTTTTGATGGATCACCCCACCATCGGGCGGTGGCGATCAGAATGCCGAACCTTATTCAGGCACAGAGAACGAAGAGCCGCAGCCGCAGGTGGTCTGCGCGTTGGGGTTCTTGATGACGAACTGCGCACCCTGCAGATCTTCCTTGTAGTCGATCTCGGCACCGATCAGATACTGGTAGCTCATCGCGTCGATCAACAGCGAAACGCCGTTCTTCGTCATCGTCGTGTCGTCTTCGTTCGCAATCTCGTCGAACGTGAAACCGTATTGAAAGCCCGAACAGCCCCCGCCCTGCACGAACACGCGCAGCTTCAGGTCTGGGTTGCCCTCTTCGGCGATCAGGTCGGCCACCTTGGCGGCCGCGCTGTCGGTGAAGACGATCGGGTCCGGCATCGTGGTGGGGGTTTGAATATCTTGTGCAACGGCGCTCATGGCGACTCCTGCATTGGTCTAGGGAATTGGCGAAAAGTATACCGAAACACTCGGATTTATGCTGGGACGCAACCCCATGCCCCTTCAAGTGGCATGACCAGTTGCCGATCGCCTGTCGATCGCACGGTCATGTGGCCGGCCTCAGGGGCGATCCGGGTCCAGCGTTGGCTCTGTGGGTTCGCTGGGGCGTTCGTCGGGGTGCGGCGCGGCATGATTGGGCTCAGCCGGCATCTGCGGCGGCGTTACCTGGGGCTGCAACTGGCCCGCGATCACCGCGCCCTGCTGCATTTCCAGCGCCTTGTAGCGCACGTCGCCCTGAATGCGGGCCTTGGACTGGAGCTCCAGCAACTCGCGCGCCAGAACCGGCCCGACCACGGTGCCGCCAATCACGACATGATCAGCGCTGATGGCGCCCTCGACACTGCCGCCTTCGCCAATCACCAGCACGCTGGGCTGACCGCCCTCCGCCGTGACGTTGCCAAGCACCGTGCCATCGATCTGCAAGCCGTCTTGAAAGACGCAATCGCCCTTGATGCGCATGCCAGAGGCAACGGTGCTGCGTACCGACCATGGCTTCCTGATGCCCAGTATGTCTGCGACTCCTCGGTTCATCTCGCCGTTTTACCACGCGACCGCGCACGCACAGCGCAACGCCCAAGAAAAAACCGCACCACCTTGCGGCAGTGCGGTTTGGGTGCCAGCGTATCGCAGGCAAGCCGATCAGCGTTTGCTGAACTGCTTGCGACGACGGGCAGAGTGCAGACCAACCTTTTTACGCTCGACCTCGCGGGCGTCGCGGGTCACGTAACCTGCAGCCGACAGCACCGGCTTCAAGTTCGCGTCGTAGTCGATCAGGGCACGGGTAATGCCGTGGCGCACTGCGCCGGCCTGGCCGGATTCACCGCCGCCGTGCACGTTGACCTGGATGTCGAAGGTTTCGACGTTTTCGGTCAGAAACAGCGGCTGCTTGGAAATCATGATCGAGGTTTGACGACCGAAGAATTCTTCGATCGGCTTGCCATTGATCGTGATCTTGCCGGAGCCTCTTTTCAGAAACACACGGGCGACGCTGGTTTTGCGACGGCCGGTGCCATTGTTCCAATCACCAATCATTGCGCGGCTCCTTTAGATTTCCAGCGCCTTGGGCTGCTGGGCGCTGTGCGGGTGCTCGGCGCCGCCGTACACCTTGAGCTTCTTGATCATGGCGTAACCCAGCGGGCCTTTGGGCAGCATGCCCTTGACCGCTTTTTCCAGCGCGCGGCCGGGGTGCTTGGCCTGGATGTCGCGGAAATTGGTTTCACGGATACCGCCCGGATAACCGGTGTGGCGGTAGTATTTCTTGTCCAAATCCTTGGCGCCGGTGACGCGGAGTTTGGCTGCGTTGACGATGACGATGAAGTCACCCGTGTCGACGTGAGGCGTGTAAATGGCTTTGTGCTTGCCGCGCAGTCGGAGGGCCACTTCGCTGGCTACCCGTCCGAGGACCTTATCGGTCGCGTCAATCACAAACCACTCGTGCGTCACGTCAGCGGGTTTTGCGCTGAACGTTGTCATGAGTTTTTCCTTGGAAGGAACGGTTTGGCCAGCCCTTTTCCACGGTCGGTGCTCCTCTTGTAAGGGAGCCTCTTAGGTGGGTTTTACTGCTCTGCCGCGGGGCTGAAAATCGCTGCAAAGCCTGCCATTCTAGCTTTTTCCGGCCAATGCAACAAGGCGATATGACGCGGCGTGCCTGCGGCATCTGCAAATCGGGGCGCCGCCGGTGCGCTTCGGCCGCTACCATCGCTGCATGTTCAGTTATCGCCACGCCTTTCACGCCGGCAACCATGCCGACGTGCTCAAACATATTGTGCTGATCGCCACGCTGCGCCATTTGATGCGCAAGGATGGCCCGTTGACCCTGGTGGACACGCATGCCGGCGCGGGCATTTACCGGCTGGACGACGGCGCGGCGCAGGCGTCGGGCGAGGCGCTGGCCGGCATTGCCCGGATACAGCAGCTGGCGCAGCCCAAGGATTCAGGCAAAAAAGTGGCTCCAGCGCAGGCTGGCAAAGCGAAAGCAGCTATTGATAACATAGCGGATGACCTGTCCGACTATCTGGATCTGGTGGCCTCGTTCAACGCCTCTGCGCCCGCAGGCAGCGCCTGGCGCACCTACCCCGGCTCGCCGTTCATCATCCACGCGCTGATGACCGAGCCCGAACGCGCAGCGGTGCGCGACCGCCTGAAGCTGTTCGAGCTGCACCCCACCGACATCCACTCGCTGCAGGCCCATGTGGCGCAACTCGAGGCCGGCCGCCAGATCAGCACCGCGCGGCAGGACGGTTTTGAGGCGATGAAAGCCCTGCTGCCACCACCGTTGGCGCCCGGCGGGTCGCGCCGCGCGATGGTGCTGATCGACCCCAGCTACGAAATCAAGACCGATTACGCCAAGGTGGCGGCGGCCGTTCAGGACGGCCTGCAGCGCTTTCCCACCGGCGTTTACCTGATCTGGTACCCGATCATTCCCCGGCCCGAAGCGCATGGGCTGCCGCGCCGCCTGAAAACCCTGGCGCAGCAGGCCAAGCGGCCTTGGCTGAATGCCACCCTGCACGTGGGCGCATCGGCCCAAGAGACCGGGCTGTCCGCCAGCGGCATGTTCGTCATCAACCCGCCGCACACCCTGAAAGCGGGGCTGGACGCTGCGCTGCCGCAGGTGCTGGACGCGCTGGCGGTCGACCATGGCCGCGGGCAGGCCTGGGCGGTCGAAGCGGGCTGAACGCCGCCGCGGGAAAACCCTGAGTTGAGGCTGGGCAGTTAACCGACCAGGCGGTCGGTTAACTGCCTATACTTGTGCCAACGCCTATCCAAAGGCCTGCCCATGCCTTGAAGTCCGGCAGCTGCACCGGCCCGCCCCTCAGGAGACCCACGCATGTACACCCAGTCTTTTTCCGTGCCCGACGACGCCGATCCGAAGGCCGCCAGCCTGAAGCCCGTTCCCAAGCCGCTGTCTGACACCGAACAGGCGCTGCAAGCGCAGTTTGACGAACGCATCGACGCCGATGGCCGCATCGAGCCGCGCGACTGGATGCCCGACGCCTACCGCAAGACCCTGGTGCGCCAGATCAGTCAGCACGCGCATTCTGAAATCGTCGGCATGCTGCCCGAAGGCAACTGGATCAGCCGCGCCCCCAGCCTGAAGCGCAAGGCCATCTTGATTGCCAAGGTACAGGACGAAGGCGGCCACGGCCTGTACCTGTACAGCGCTGCCGAAACCCTGGGCACCAGCCGCGACCAGATGCTGGACGGCCTGCACAGTGGCAAGGCAAAGTACAGCTCGATCTTCAACTACCCCACGCTGAACTGGGCCGATGTCGGCGTGATCGGCTGGCTGGTCGATGGCGCGGCCATCATGAACCAGATCCCTCTGTGCCGCTGCAGCTACGGCCCTTACGCCCGCGCCATGGTGCGCGTGTGCAAGGAAGAGTCCTTCCACCAGCGCCAGGGCTACGAATCGCTGCTGGTGCTGATGAAGGGCACGCAGGCCCAGCGCGACATGGTGCAAGACGCCGTCAACCGCACCTGGTGGAAATGCCTGGCCATGTTTGGCCCGCCCGACGCCGACAGCCCCAACAGCACCCAGGGCATGCGCTGGGGCATCAAACGCATCAGCAACGACGACTTGCGCCAGAAGTTCGTCGACGCCACCGTGCCGCAAGCCAAGGTGCTGGGCGTGACCCTGCCCGACCCCGATTTGAAGTGGAACGAAGCGCGCGGCCACCACGACTACGGCGTCATCGACTGGGACGAGTTCTGGCAAACCGTGAACGGCAACGGCCCCATGAATCGCGAACGCCTGGCCACCCGCGTCAAGGCCCACGAAGACGGCGCCTGGGTGCGCGACGCCGCCGTGGCGCACGCCGACAAGCAGCGCCAGCGCGCCCTGAAGGCGGCCGCATAAAGCGCCGCCCATTCATCAACTTTGATAGCTGCTTGCGCTTACCAGACGGGCGCCAGGAGCATATTTGGCATAGAGCCACCGCCGAAACAAGCCCGTGAAAGAAAGCCCAACGATGAACACCCCCAACCCCGATCAAGCCGGCAAACCCGTGGTGGCCAAGGCACTTCGTGACTGGCCGCTGTGGGAAGTCTTCGTGCGCAGCAAACAAGGCCTGGAACACAAGCACTGCGGCAGCCTGCACGCCAGCGATGCCGAGCACGCCCTGCAGATGGCGCGCGACGTGTACACGCGCCGGCAAGAGGGCGTGAGCATCTGGGTGATCCCCTCGCACCTGATCGCCGCCAGCGACCCCAGCGACAAAGACCAGCTGTTCGACCCGGCCAGCGACAAGATCTATCGCCACCCCACGTTCTACGAGATTCCCGACGAAGTGGGGCACATGTGATGCAAGCCACCGCCGACCACGACGCCCACGCTGACCACGCTGCGCCAGCGCTCCCCCGCGCCGCTGCGCCCGTCGCGCCCAGCGCGCCGCTGCCCTATCTGCTGCACCTGGCCGACAACGCCCTGGTGCTGGGCCAGCGCAACGCCGAATGGTGCGGCCACGCGCCCATTCTTGAAGAAGACTTGGCCATGGCCAACAACAGCCTGGACCTGATTGGCCAGGCGCGCCTGCTGTACCAGCACGCCGCCGCGCGCATCAACGAAGGCAGCGCAGGCACCTCGCCCGCCGCCGCCGAACAGCGCGCGCGCCGCCCGCACACCTGGCCCGCCGGCCCGGTCACCGAAGACACGCTGGCCTATTTCCGCGACGCGCCCGACTTCCGCAACTACGTGCTGCTGGAACTGCCCCACCGCCCCGGCCTGGTGCCCACCGCCGGGGGCGACCGCGACTGGGCCACCTCCATCGTGCGCAACTTCCTGTACAGCGCGCTGATGGTGCTGGTGTGGGACAGGTTGCAACAGTCGGCCGACGCGCAGCTGGCCGCCATCGCCGCCAAAAGCCTGAAGGAAGTGCGCTACCACCTGCGCCATTCGCGCGACTGGCTGATTCGCCTGGGCGATGGCACCGCCGAATCGCACCGCCGCGCACAGGCCGCGCTGGACTACCTGATGCCCTTCACCGAAGAGCTGTGGGCCCCCAGCGCGCTGGAAACCGAAGCCGTGCAACACGGCGCTGGCCCCGATGTGCCCGCGCTGCGCGCCGAGTGGGACCAGATCGTGTCCGACGCTGTGATCGAAGCCACGCTGAAGCCGCCGCCGCAGCTGAACGCCTACGTGCCGCAAGGCAAAAGCGGCGTGCATTCCGAGCACCTCAGCTTTCTGCTGA
>JAGOEM010000086.1 GCA_017997715.1 Ottowia sp. | reverse complement strand
TGGCCGATGTGGGGCTGCTGGGCATGCCCAACGCCGGCAAGTCCACCTTCATTGCCGCCGTGTCGAATGCGCGGCCGAAGATCGCCGACTATCCCTTCACCACCCTGCACCCCAACCTGGGCGTGGTGCGCGTGGCGCCAGAGCAAAGCTTTGTTGTTGCCGATATTCCGGGCCTGATCGAGGGGGCAAGCGAAGGCGCCGGACTGGGTCACCTGTTTTTGCGCCATTTGCAGCGCACGCGTTTGCTGCTGCACGTGGTGGACATCGCGCCGTTCGATGACGACGTGGACCCGGTCGCGCAGGCCAAGGCCATCGTGCAAGAGCTCAAGAAATACGACGAGACCTTGTATGAAAAGCCGCGCTGGCTGGTGCTCAACAAACTCGACATGGTGCCCGAAGCGGAGCGCGAGGAAACGGTCAAGCAGTTCGTCAAACGGCTGCGCTGGCGCGGCCCCGTGTTCGGTATCTCTGCGCTGACACGCGAGGGCTGCGAGCCGCTGATTCGTTCGATCTACAGCTACCTGCAAAAAGAGAGGCTGGCGGAATTCTCCGAGCCCGAGCGCGATCCACGTTTCGACGCGTGATGCTTTTTGATTGCTATTAAAAGAGAAGCTGCCTTCGCCCGCCTGATATGCGCTAGAGCCCGATATGAATCAGAATAATCCGATTGATGTGCTGGCGTCTGCGCGCCGCATCGTGGTCAAAGTGGGCTCCAGCCTGGTGACCAATGAAGGGCGTGGGCTGGACGAGGTGGCCATTGGCGAATGGTGCCGCCAGCTGGCCATGCTTTCGCGCGGCGATGCGGAAACGGGCCTGGATGGCCGGCGCGAAGTCATCATGGTTTCCAGCGGCGCCATTGCGGAAGGCATGAAGCGGCTGGGGTGGACCAAACGGCCGCACGAAGTGAACGAGTTGCAAGCCGCCGCCGCCGTGGGCCAGATGGGCTTGGCGCAGATGTACGAGACCAAACTGCGCGAGCACCACCTGAGCAGCGCGCAAGTGCTGCTGACGCACGCCGACATGGCCGACCGCGAGCGTTACCTCAACGCCCGGTCCACGTTGTTGACCCTGCTGCAATACCACGTGCTGCCCGTCATCAACGAAAACGACACGGTGGTGACGGACGAGATCAAGGTGGGGGACAACGACACGCTGGGCGCCCTGGTGGCCAACCTGGTCGAGGCCGATCTGCTGATCATCCTGACCGACCAGCGCGGCCTGTACACGGCCGACCCACGCAAGGACCCCGCGGCCGAGCTGGTGCAAGAGGCACGCGCCGGTGATCCCGCCCTTGAACGGATGGCGGGCGGCGCAGGCAGCAGCATCGGCAAGGGCGGCATGCTGACCAAGATCGTGGCGGCCAGGCGCGCGGCGGGATCGGGTGCGTCGACCGTGATTGCCTGGGGGCGAGAGCCCGACGCCTTGCTGCGCCTGGCGCGCGGCGAACGCATCGGCACGCTGCTGGTGGCGCCCACGCAAAAGACGCAGGCGCGCAAGCAGTGGATGGTGGACCAGCTTCAGCTGCGCGGCGCCGTGGTGGTGGACGACGGTGCCGCGGACAAATTGCGCGACGAAGGCAAGAGCCTGCTGCCGATCGGCATGACGCAGGTGCAAGGGGTGTTTTCGCGTGGCGACGTGATCGCCGTGCGCGACATCACGGGCGCCGAAATAGGGCGCGGGCTGGCGAACTATTCCAGCGCCGAGGCGCGCTTGCTGTGCCGAAAGCCGTCAAGTGAAATCAACCACTTGCTGGGCTACAGCGCAGAGCCTGAGATGGTGCACCGGGACAACATGGTGCTCAAGCGCTGATATGAATTTATAGGTGAATTCGGCTGTAGCCCGCGCCAGACGGGCGCAGCACGCTATCAATAGTTATACAGCGCCTGATTGCCCGTCAGCAGCTCGCGAATGGTTTCCTTTTCGGTTTGTCGCAGGGTTACGCCCATGCACATTCCGTCGCGGGCCAACTGCAGAGGGTGCTTCACCATGACGTTGCTTTGCTGCTGCATCGGTTTCCATGCGGTGTCGCTGTTGGGCGTCCACTCGCCACCTTGCACCTGGCGCGCGTAGATCCGGAACTCACCCGTGGCGCAGCGAATGCCTTCATACGTCGCATTCACGGCGGAAGGCCCGCGCGCAACCACGACATAGCGCACGATGCCCGAGGTGTGGTTCAACACGATGGTCTTGGGGTCGACGCCCATCTTGACCGATGCGGTGCGCGGCATCTCGATCTCGATCAGGCCAGACAGCCGGTAAGCGGGCGGCGGCGGAACCGTGTCCTCTTTCCAGTCCGCAATGTCCGCGTTGGCGTACTGGGCGTGTGCCCCCATCGACGTTGAAAGCAGCAGCGCGGCAAGCACGCGCGCCAAACCGCCAGACAGAGCGCGAGCGCCTATGTGGCGGGCGCTCATGGCTCGACCTCCGGGCTGGTCGCCGACAGCTGGCCCGCTGCTGGTGGCGGATGGCGCGGGCCGTGGCCTGCGCGGTGTGCAGAAGTCATTGAAGCGCCGTCCTCGTCTCGATCCAGGGTTTGGATGGGCGCCAGCGCACCGCCTTCGCGCGGGCGCATGCCGCCGCGCAAGTAACGGTTGCGGTGTTCCGCACGCGGCAGAAAGCGGGCCAGTTCGGTCAAGGCCATTTCGTAGACGCCGCGTTTGAATTCCACCACCACATCCAGCGGCACCCAATAGTCGTTCCAGCGCCAGGCGTCAAACTCTGGGTGGCTGGTGGCGCGCAGGTTCAAATCCCAGTCGTTGGCGACCAGTTGCAGCAGATACCAGATCTGCTTTTGTCCTTTGTAGTGACCGCGCGCGTCGCGGCGGATGAATCGATCTGGCACCTCGTAGCGCAACCAGTCGCGGGTTCGGGCCACGATGCGCACATGATCCGCGTGCAAGCCCACTTCTTCGTGCAGTTCCCGGAACATCGCTTGTTCGGGCGACTCGCCCCGATCAATGCCGCCTTGCGGAAACTGCCAGGAGTGGGTGCGGATGCGCTTGCCCCAAAAAACCTGGTTTTTCTGGTTGAGCAGGATGATGCCGACGTTCGGGCGGAAGCCTTCCCGGTCAAGCATAATCGAACCCCAAATTCAATAAGTTGTGACCATTATGCACCGCGCCATTTGGCGGGCAAGTGGGCACAAACCCCATCCAAGACGGGGACTTGCGCGTCCGATCTCGATGAAAGCCACCCAGTTCTACATCAGCACCCAAAAAGAAGCCCCGGCCGACGCCGAAGTGGTGAGCCACCAGCTCATGACGCGCGCGGGAATGATCAAAAAACTGGGCGCCGGCGTCTACACCTACATGCCGATGGGCCTGCGCGTGATCCGCAAGGTGGAAGCCATCGTGCGCGAAGAAATGAACCGCGCGGGCGCGGTCGAATGCGTGATGCCGGTGGTGCAGCCGGGCGAGCTGTGGTCTGAGAGCGGGCGCTTCGGCACCATGGGGCCTGAGTTGCTGCGCGTCAAAGACCGGCACGATCGCGATTTCGTCATCCAGCCCACCAGCGAAGAAGCGGTAACCGACATCGCGCGCCAGGACCTGCGCAGCTACAAGCAGCTGCCCAAGAACCTCTATCAGATCCAGACCAAGTTCCGCGACGAGCGGCGTCCACGCTTTGGCCTGATGCGCGGCCGCGAATTCATCATGAAGGACGCCTACAGCTTTGACCGTGACGAAGCCAGCGCCAAGCGCAGCTACGAAGTCATGGCCAAGGCCTACCGCGCGATCTTCGACCGGTTTGGCTTGACCTACCGTGCGGTTTCGGCCGATTCGGGCGCCATCGGCGGCGACTTGAGCGAGGAGTTCCAGGTCATCGCCTCGACCGGCGAAGACGCGATCGTCTACAGCACCGCCAGCGACTACGCGGCCAATATGGAAAAGGCCGAGGCATTGGCCCCCGCCGGGCCGCGCGCCGCGCCCGCGCAAACGCTGACCAGAACGCCAACCCCCGGCAAGGCCACCTGCGCAGACGTGGCCGAGCTGCTCCAGCTGCCGCTGCAGCAAACCGTCAAGTCCTTGGTGTTGGCCACGGACGAGCTGAACGACCAAGGCGAAATCGTCAAAAGCCAGGTCTGGTTGCTGCTGGTGCGCGGCGACCACGGCATGAACGAAATCAAGGTGGGCAAGGTGCCGGGGCTGGACAAAGGCTTCCGCTTTGCCACCGTGCCAGAAATCTTGGCGCATTTCGGCACCAAGCCGGGTTACCTGGGGCCGATCGGCCTGAAGCAGCCGGTGAAACTGGTCGCCGACCGTGAAGTGGCGCTGATGGCGGACTGGGTCTGCGGCGCCAACGAGGAAGACCTGCACCTGACCGGCGTGAACTGGGGGCGCGACCTGCCAGAGCCCGACCTGATCGCCGATATCCGTAACGTGGTGGCGGGCGACCCGGCACCCGACGGCAAGGGCCAGTTGGCGATAGAGCGCGGCATCGAAATCGGCCACATCTTCTACCTGGGCACCAAGTACAGCCGGGCCATGGATGCCACCTTCCTGGCCGAAGATGGCAAGCCACGACATTTTGAAATGGGCTGCTACGGCATTGGCATCACGCGCTTGCCTGCCGCGGCGATCGAGCAGAACCACGACGAGCGCGGCATCATCTGGCCGGACGCGCTGGCGCCCTTCACCGTGGTGATCTGCCCGGTGGGCATGGACCGCAGCGACGCGGTCAAGAGCTGCGCCGAGGCGCTGTACGCCGACTTGCTGGCCGCAGGGGTCGACGTCATTCTGGACGACCGCGGCGAACGCCCCGGCGCCATGTTTGCCGACTGGGAGCTGATTGGTGTGCCGCACCGCGTCACCATTGGCGACAAGGGCTTGAAGGAAGGGCAGCTGGAATACCAGCACCGCCGCGACGCAGCGGCCACCAAGGTGCCTGCGGCGGACATCGCGGCCTTTGTGAAGGGCCGCCTGGCGGCATGACGGCAGCATTGCAGCGCACGCCTGGCGGCGGATTGTCGCGCCGCGCATGCCTGGCGGCATCGGTCGGTGCTGCCGGTATTTACCTGGCGCCGGGCGTCGCGCATGCAGGTGGGCAGCTGGAAGAGCCGCTGGCCGATTCGGTCCGCACGGCGCTCACCTCGGCCATTGCCAACAGTGCGCCGCCGGTTCCCACCTTTGCCACCACCGAAGCGCGTCTGTCTTATCTGCGCTGGCTGGGCGCGATGAGCGACCGGCTCTACAGCCGCAAGAACGACTTCAACACGCGCATCGAATTCCTGCAGACCGTCTGGTACGAAACGCGCCGCGCGGGGCTGGACACCTCGCTGATGATGGGCCTGATTCAGGTCGAAAGTGCGTTTCGCAAGTACGCCGTCTCGCCGGTGGGCGCGCGGGGCTACACGCAGGTCATGCCGTTCTGGACGCGCGTCATCGGCGACGGCGACCCGGGCAAGCTGTTTCACATGCAGACCAACCTGCGCTTCGGTTGCGTGATCCTGCGCCACTACCTTGATCGCGAGCGCGGCGACCTGTTCATGGCACTGGGCCGCTACAACGGATCGCGCGGTCGGCCACCGTACCCGAATGCCGTGTTCGGCGCGCAAAAAAGATGGATTTTTGCCGGTTAGCGCTTGACTGGCGGGCGCAGACAGCTATCAAATAAGTAGTATCGAAGGGCTGGTCATGGGGTGACAGTGCCACCGGGCGCTGGCCCCGTACCGCGGGTGACCAGCACCTGGTCGATGCGGTAGTTGTCCACATCCATCACTTCAAACCTGAAGCCGCCCCAGGTCACGCAGTCGGTGCGGCGGGGCACGCGGCGCAGCATGGCCATCAAAAAGCCCGCCAGCGTGTCGTACTGGCCCGCGCTGGGCAGGTCGTACAGATCCAGGGCGCGTTCCACATCGGTGATGGGCGTGTGGCCGTCGATCAGCCACGAGCCATCGTCGCGCCGCACGATCATCTCTTCGTCCTCGGGCGTGACCAGCTCGCCCATCACGGTGCTCATCACGTCGTTCAGCGTGACCACGCCCACCACCGTGCTGTATTCGTTGACGATGACGGCGAAATCCTCTTGCTGCTGGCGGAACTGGTGCAGCACTTCAGACAGGCTGAGCTGGTCCGGCACCATCACGATCTTGTGCAGCAGGCCCTCTTCGGTCAGCTGGATAGGGCGGTCGTTCAGCACGCGCTGGAAAAGATCCTTGGCGTCCACATAGCCCAGCATGCGGTCCAGTTCACCATCGCACACCGGGTATGTGGAAAAGGGTTGTGCCGCAATGCGCGCGCGCACCACCTCGTCCGGGTCGTCCTGGCGCAGCCAGGCGATGCGGTCGCGCGGGGTCATGGCGCTGGTCACGCTGCGCGTGTCCAGCTCGAACACGTTCTCGATCACCATCTGCTCTGGGCGGTCAATCACGCCCGCTTGCGTGCCGGCTTCGGCCATCGCCAGGATGTCGTCGGGCGTGATGCGGTCGTCGCGCTGTGCCGACAGCCCGAACAGCCGCAGGATCAGATCGGTGCTTTTGTTGTACAGCCAGACCACCGGCTTGAACGCCCACAACACCTTGTCCATCGGGCCTGCCACCCACATCGCGATGCGCTCAGGCTCGGCCATGCCCAGGCGCTTGGGAATCAGGTCGGCAAACACCACGAACAGCGAGGTGACCACCGTGACCGACGCCGTGAAGGCCAGCGTGGTGGCCGTGCCGGTGGGCAGCCACGGACTCAGCCAGGCCTCAAACGTGGGGCTGAACAGGCCTTCGCCGACGATGCCGCCCAGAATGGCGATGGCGTTCACGCCGATCTGCACCGTGGTGAAGTAAAAGCCGGGTTGTTCCTGCACGCGCAGCACCCGCAGCGCGCGCGGGTCACCCTCATCCGCCATCTGGCGCAGGCGCAGCCGGCGCGAGGCGGCCAGGGACATTTCCGCCATCGAAAAGAAAGCGCTGGCCGCGATCAGCGCCAGAATGATCAGAAGGTTCGGCAGAAAGCCCATGGGCAGGGAGGTGCGTGGGCGCGGTGTCTGGCATCAAACAACCAGATCAGCGCGCCAACGCAGTTTACACAGGGCCTTGCTTGGCGCCTGGGGGGTGTAGGACATGGATGACATCTCGTGGTCATGCGCGTTCCTATAATTTCGCACGGGTTGTCATCCGCAGGTCAGCTTGCCGAGCGCAAGCCAGCCTTGATAACGCTTTTGTACACAAGAAAGGAATTCCTATGTTTGACGTCTTGATCCGGGAGGCGGCCGCACGCTTCGGCCTTGGGGACAAAGCGTTGCCGCTGGTGCAAATGCTGCTGGCTTACATGACCAACCGGGAAACCGGGGGGCTTGCAGGTTTTCTTGAGAAATTCAAGGCCGCCAACCTCGGCCCCATCATCCAGTCCTGGCTGGGCGGTGGCCCCAGCGCCCAGCCCATCACCAATACCCAGCTGGAAACCGTGCTGGGCAGCAGCGGTGGTTTGCTGTCGCAGCTGACTTCGCAGCTGGGTGTCGGTCGCGACAACGTGACCTCTTCCCTCGGTTACCTGCTGCCTGCCATCGTCGGCCGACTGACGCCCGGCGGCAGCATTCCAACCTCATTGCCACCCGAAATCGCAAGCCTTGCCGCTGCGGGTCAAGGCCTGTTGGCTGCGCCGGCCAGTGCGGCTGCAGCGGGTACCGCGGCCGCTAACGGCGGCGCCATGAAGTGGCTGCCTTGGGTGGTTGTGGCACTGGCCGCCGTATTTGGCCTGAGCTATTGCGGCAAGAATCGCACCACCGATGCACCAGCAACGGGTGCGTCGGCCCCTGCGATTGAGGCGCCAGCGCCCGTCGCCAGCGACCCAGCCCCTGCAGCCGAACCCGCATCGGCGCCCGCCACCACGGGTGCAGCCGACGAGCCCGCAGGATCGGCCGTGGTCAGCTTGGTGGGCGACAACAGCCTGCCCGCACTGAAGGTCTACTTTGATTCCGCCAAGGCCGAAGTCCACAGCGAGTTCGCTGCCAAAGCCACCGAACTGGTTGACTACCTGAAAGCCAACCCAGAAGAAAAAGCGGTGATCTCGGGCTTCAACGATCCCACGGGCAACGCCGCTGCCAATGCCGAACTGTCCAAGCAGCGCGCGCAGGCAGTGCAGGCCGCGCTGGTGGCGCAGGGCGTGACAGAAGACAGAACGGTGCTGGAAAAGCCCGCAGAAACCACGGGGACGGCGGTGACCAATGCCGCGTCGCGCCGGGTTGAGGTGGTTCTGCGCAAGTAAGCTTGAACGCCGCATGGGCACGCCGCTGGGCGTGTCCCAAAGAAAAAAGGACGCTCAACGGCGTCCTTTTTTCTTTGTCTATCGGGCTCTGGGGGCCGGCGGCGTGCCCTCAATAGCCCCGCAGCGGCTGGCGATTCATCAGGCGCTGCCGCCGATCAGCTGCTGCAATTCGCCCGATTCGTACATCTCCATCATGATGTCGGATCCACCCACGAACTCGCCTTTGACATAGAGCTGCGGAATGGTTGGCCACTGGCTGTAGTCTTTGATGCCCTGGCGAATCGCCTCATCTTCCAGCACGTTCACCGTGGCCAGCGAGCGCGGATCGACGCCCGAGGCTTTCAGAATCTGCACGGCGCGGCCCGAGAAACCGCACATCGGGAAGCTGGCGTTGCCCTTCATGAACAGGACAACTTCGTTGTTCTTCACGAGATCGTCAATGCGCTGTTGCGTAGCTGAATCCATGGCCATTCCTTCAATGTAATGAGGCTGGATTATTCCACCTTCGATAGGCCCGCGCAGGCGACGGGGCAGGCAGCGGTGGGCAAGAGGGCGGTGGCGCGGCGCCTGCAAGTAGCAGGGGGCGTGGTCGAAACGCGGAAAGCTGGTTGCAATTCAGGTAGCCGACTTCGTCGTCTGGCGCACCAGGGCGGCGACTGCCCACCACGATAGCGCTGGCCCCGCACGCACAGCCGCACAGTGCCGCCAAATGAAAAAAGCGCTGGCGCCTACAAGGCGCCAGCGCAGTTGGATATTCATCGGCACCTTATTGGGTGCCAATGAATGTCAGATCAGGAATTGGCTGCGATCGCGGCCGTCGATCCATTTGGGCGCCTTGCCCCGGCCGGTCCAGGTTTGGCCCGTGGCGGGGTCGCGGTATTTCGGCGCCACTTTGACGCCAGTGGACTTACTGGACTTTCGGCCCGAAGGGAACACATCCTGAACCGTCAAACCAAAATCGCTTACCAGGGCGCGCACCTGCGCCACTGCGTCAGCGTTTTCCTTTTTGCGTGCTTCTTCGACTTGCTGGGCAAGCGCTTCCTGCTGTTTCAGCAGTTCTTTGTAAGTGGCCATCTGTGCGAACTCCAGTAAGACAATTTGAAGTGCCCGAATATATCATCATGAAACCGCGGGTTCAACCTAAGTATTCAATTTTCAAGAAAATCGGCATCGGGTGCGGTGATGGGCCGCGCCAGAACGCGATCGATTCTCCGCCCTTCCATTTCAATCACCTGAAATATCCACCCTTCGATTTCGACCTCATCGCCCACATTGGGCATGTGGCCTGAAATGGCCAGCATCAACCCTGCCACGGTGTTGTAACGGCCTTTGTCTTCCAGGGGCAGCGTGTCAATATCCAGCCGGGATTTCAACTCAGAGACCGGCATCATGCCTTCCAGCGCCCAGGCGCCGTCGGCCTGCAACGTGGCCCAGGCATCCATGTGCGCGCCGGGTTTCAGTTCACCGGTAATTGCTTCCAACAGATCGCGCGGCGTCATCATGCCTTGCACGACGCCATATTCATCCACGATGAACATCATGCGTCCGGCGCGGGCACGCAGCTGCTCCAGAATTTCCAGGCCACTCAGGGTTTCTGGCACAAACGCCGCTGGCGCAACGTGCTTTTCAAGCATCTCCGGGGCGCGCGCCAGTTCAAGCAGTCTTGCTACCGAAATAATGCCGATCACGTCGTCCAGACTGCCTCGGCACACCGGGTACCAGGAATGGGCGCCTTTTTCACCCTGACGGGCGACATACTCAAGCGCCTCCATGGCGGATTGATCCGCGTCCAGCCATTCGATTTCGCCGCGGGGAACCATCATGGAAGTCAGTGCGCGGTCGTCCAGGTGAAACACGTTGCGCACCATCTGGTGTTCGTGTTCTTCAATCAAGCCTGCGTCCAGTCCTTCTTCCAGGCTGGCAGACAATTCTTCGGCGGTGACGGCGCGCCCGCTGGATTCATCGATGCGCAGCAATTTCAGTACCGCTTGGGTACACAGCGACAACAACCAAACGAATGGCTTGGCCGCCAATGCCAGCCATGTCATGGGTTTGGCGATCCAGCGCGCCACGGCCTCCGGAAACATCTGGCCAATGCGCTTGGGCACCAATTCGCCAAAGATAATGGTCGTGAAGGTAATGGCGATCACGACGATGGCGGTGGCGGTGATGGACGCAGCCCCCTCGCCCATGCCGTGTCCGGCCAGCCATATGGCCAATGGGCCGCTGAATGCGGCTTCACCAAAGATGCCGTTCAGCATGCCGATCGAGGTGATGCCCACCTGCACCGTCGACAGAAACTGGGTGGGCCTTTCCATCAATTTCAGCGCGGCGCCTGCGCCCGAATCCCCACTTTCCTCCATGGCCGCCAGACGCGCTTTTCGGCTGGACGCCACGGCAAGTTCCGACATCGCAAACAGGCCATTCAGCAGGGTGAGGAAAACAATGATCAGCAGGTCCATTCAAATCGGGCATCCAGCCCGTGGAAAATCAACACCATGTCACTCTACCTGATCGGCGATGTGCAGGGCTGCGATGAAGCCCTGGGCCGCCTGCTACAAGAAATCGATTTTTCCCCCAGCCGGGACCGCCTGGTGCTGCTGGGCGATCTGGTCAACCGCGGGCCGCAATCGCTGGGGGTGCTGCGCCGCCTGATGGCCCTGGGCGATGCGGCGGCCTGTCTGCTGGGCAACCACGACCTGCACTTGCTGGCCGTATCGCAGGGCGTGCGCAAGCCGCACCGCAGCGATACGGTGGCCGACATCCTGCAGGCCGACGACCGCCAGGCTTTGCTGGACTGGCTGCGCCACCGGCCGCTGGCCCTGCAGGCACAGGGCGTTTTGATGGTGCACGCCGGCGTGCTGCCGCAGTGGACCGCCACGCAGACCCTGCAACTGGCGTCAGAAGTCGAACGCGTGCTGCGCGGCGCCGACTGGACGGTGTTCATCCACCAGATGTACGGCAACGAGCCCAACCAATGGCACGACGCGCTGCAGGGCGCCGACCGCCTGCGCGTGATCGTCAACGCGCTGACCCGCTTGCGCTTTTGCAGTGCCGACGGCCGCATGGAATTCGCCACCAAAGACCGCTCGGCCGATGACGCCCCGGCGGGCTACATGGCCTGGTTCAACGTGCCCGGCCGCCGCACCGCCGACGATGTGGTGGCGTTCGGCCACTGGTCCACCCTGGGCTGGCTGGGGCGGCGCGATGTGATCTCGCTCGACACCGGCTGTGTGTGGGGCGGCTGCCTGAGCGCGCTGCGCCTGGGCGCCGGCCCCAACGATCAAGAGCTGATCCAGGTGCATTGCCCGCAGGCCAGGGTGCCCGGGGGCGCCGGGTGAACCCGCTGGCACCGCGCGGGCGCGACGCGGCCGGCATGCGCCACCTGGCGCTGGGCCTGCTGGCGGCCGCGGCCGTGCTGTATGTGGTGGCCACGGTGCTGGAGCCGCGCCACGCCGCCTGGGGCTACGTGGCGGCGTTTGCCGAAGCCGCCATGGTGGGTGCCATTGCCGACTGGTTTGCCGTGGTGGCGCTGTTCCGCCACCCGCTGGGCCTGCCGATTCCGCACACCGCGATCATTGCCGAGAACAAAGACCGCATTGGCCGCAACCTGGCCGACTTCATTGCCCAGCACTTTCTGGCCACCGAACAGGTGCTGGCCAAGGTGCGCGAATTTGATGCCGCCGGCCGCGTGGCGGCCTGGCTGTCCCAGCCCGCCAATGCCGAGCGCGTGGGCGACCGCCTGGCCGCCGTCGGCCGCTGGGCGGTGGGTGCGCTGGACGATGCGCGGGTGCAGCGCTTTGTGCTGGACCTGGCGCGGCGCGGCCTGCGCGAAGTGGAGGTCACCCGCCTGTCTGGCCAGGTGCTGGAAGCCTTGACGCACGAGCGCCGCCATCAAGAACTGCTGGACGGCGTGCTGGTGCAACTGGCCAAGCTGCTGGGCGAAGACAGCCTGCAAAACACGCTGACCGAAGCCATTGCGCGCGAAGTCAAGGCGCTGAAGGTGGTTGGGCTTGACCAGGTGGCGGCCCGCATGGCCACGCGCAAGGTGGTGGTCATCATCGCCAAGACCATCATCGAGATGGCCGACGACCCCCAGCATGCCCTGCGTGTGCGCTTTGACGGCATGGTGGCCGGCTTCGTCGATCGCCTGCAGAACGACCCCGCCTTCCACCAACGCGGCGAGCGACTGAAGACCGAATTGCTCGACAACCCCGCGCTGGGCCGCTATGTGAACGAGCTGTGGGCCGAACTGCTGGCCTGGCTGCAGGCTGACCTGGGCGATGCCGATTCCAGCATTCGCCGCCGCATCACCGAAGCCGCCCGCGCGCTGGGCCAGCGGCTGGCGGCCGACACCGAGGTGCGCGCCTGGATCAACAGCGAACTGCAAGCCGCCGCCCCGCAGCTGATCGAGCGCTACCGCCAGGACATTCGCGACTACATCGTGGCGCGCGTGGCCGACTGGGATGCGCGCGAGATGACCGACGAGCTGGAACGCCACATTGGGCGCGATCTGCAATTCATCCGCATCAACGGCACCTTGGTGGGTGGGCTGGTGGGGCTGGGCATTCACGCGCTGACGCAGTGGCTTCGCTGAGTCAGGGGCCAGGGCCGCGCCAGCCCGCAGGCGGGGCCTGGTGCGTGGGCCTTCATGGTGGCCTTTGGGCGTGGAAAG
>JAGOEM010000260.1 GCA_017997715.1 Ottowia sp. | reverse complement strand
TGACGGTGGGCGTGGGCGCCTTCATGCTCTACATGGTGTTCATCATCGCGCAGCTGGCGTGGGAATCGAAAGCCGGCAAGTTCGGCACCTTCGTGCTGTTTCTGGCGCTGGCGTTCGGCATGGTGGGTTTTCTGGCCAAGGCCGTCATTCAGTGGGTGCTGGAGCACTGATCGCCAGCCTGTGGATAAATAGGCTGGATCGGCCTGAACAACTACCGGGTTATCCACAGGCCTGGCCGATATCGCCAAGTTGTTCAAGCTGAACCCGGCTGTGCCCAGGGCGGTCTGCACAGACTTTCGCTGCAGATAAACCCTTGTCACGGCAGAAGAATTCAGACTTATCCCGGTTTTTCGCCAGGCTCTACTACTACTACTAATTTGATATAGAAGACATTAGAAAGAAGTCAAAGCGACCCTCACCGGGGATAAATGGGCTGCCGAAACCCCGCCAGGTGCCTAAGTAGCGTTCTTGACACGAGCCTCGGGCTCGGCGCCCAGGCTCATGCGGTTACAACCCGTACCCGTGGCCGCTTCGCCGGGGTGAGGTCCGCTGGTAAGATCGGTCGGCTTTTTTAAAACCCCCGAACCTGGGGCTTTTTCCTTTTTTCCCGACGCCGCTTCGCGCCCTCATGTCCGTTGCCCTTGCTGGCCGCAGCCCGACCACCTTCGAGATCAAAAGCGCCAGCCTGCCGCTGCTGGCGCTGCGCCTGAAATCGCCCGATCTGCAGGTGCTGGCCGACGAGTTGCGCGCGCAGTACGGCGACAAGCCCGAATTCTTCGACCAGGACCTGCTGGTGCTGGACCTGTCCGCCCTGCAGCCCGAACCGGCCGAAGACGAGGCGCAAACGCCTGCCGCGCCCGACGTCGACTTCACCGCACTGATCCAGCTGCTGCAAAGCCATCGCCTGCGGCCGCTGGCGGTACGCGGCGGCAGCACCGCACAAATGGATGGCGCCGTGGCCGCCGGCCTGCTGGCTGCGCCCGATGTGCGCCTGCAAACCGCGGTGCGCCCGGCCGACAACACGCCGCCGCCCACCGCCACCGCCCCGGTGGAACCCAGTGCGCTGGAAGCCCCACCGCCCGGCGCGCTGGTGATCGACCGCCCCTTGCGATCGGGCCAGCAGGTGTACGCACGCGGGCGTGATCTGGTGGTGATGGCCATGGTCAACCCCGGTGCCGAGGTGATCGCCGATGGCCACATCCACGTGTATGCGCCATTGCGCGGGCGTGCCATTGCGGGTGCGCGCGGATGGTCAGACGCGCGCATCTTCGCGCGCGAGATGAAGCCCGAGCTGGTGTCGATCAGCGGCGTGTACCGCACCAGCGACGAGCCGCTGCCCGGCGAAGTCTGGGGCCAGGCGGCCACGGTGCGCCTGCAGACCACCGACGCAGGCGACAAACTTATTTTTGAACCCGTACCGGCTTGAATGGCACAGGTTTGAACCGATTCACTTTTCAAAATTCGCACGACGACGCAGGAGTGCATGCATGGCAAAAATCGTAGTGGTGACATCCGGCAAGGGCGGCGTGGGCAAGACCACCACCAGCGCCGCCTTTGCCTCCGGCCTGGCGCTGGCCGGCCACAAGACCGCAGTGATCGACTTCGACGTGGGCTTGCGCAACCTTGACCTGATCATGGGGTGCGAACGCCGCGTGGTGTACGACCTGATCAACGTGATCCAGGGCGAAGCCAACCTGACCCAGGCGCTGATCAAGGACAAGCAGTGCGACAACCTGTTCGTGCTGGCCGCCAGCCAGACGCGCGACAAGGACGCGCTGACGGAAGAGGGCGTCAAGAAAGTGCTGGACGACCTGTCCGCCATGGACTTCGAATACATCGTCTGCGACTCGCCCGCCGGCATCGAATCCGGCGCGCTGCTGGCCATGCGCTACGCCGACGAGGCACTGGTGGTGACCAACCCCGAAGTCTCCAGCGTGCGCGACTCTGACCGCATCCTGGGCATGCTGGGGAGCAAGACCCAGCGCGCCATCGACGGCAAGGACCCAGTCAAGGAACACCTGCTGATCACGCGCTACAACCCCAACCGCGTGGCCGATGGCCAGATGCTGAGCCTGCAGGACATCCAGGACATTCTGCGCATCAAGCTGATCGGGGTGATTCCCGAAAGCGAAGCCGTGCTGCAGGCGTCCAACCAGGGCCTGCCCGCCGTGCACCTGAAGGGCACCGACGTGGCCGGCGCCTACAGCGACATGATTGACCGTTTTCTGGGCGAGACCGACAAGCCGATGCGCTTCATCGATGCGCAGAAGGCGGGCTTTCTCAAGCGCTTGTTTGGGGGCAAGTAAGCCATGTCTTTCCTCTCCTTTTTCCTGGGCGAGAAGAAGAAGACCGCCAGCGTCGCCAAGGAACGCCTGCAGATCATCCTGGCGCACGAACGCGGCGGCCGCAACGCCTCCGACCCGGACTACCTGCCCGACCTGCAGCGCGACCTGATCGCGGTGATCAGCAAGTACGTCAAGATCGACCCGAAGGACATCAAGGTCAACCTCGAACGCGAGGACGACCTGGACGTGCTGGAGGTCAAGATCGAGTTGCCGGACAAGAAGTAAGCCCCCAGCGGCGCCCGCAGCCCAGATTCCCGTGCCGATCACCCACGCCCCGGCGGCACGCGCCCCTACAACCTGAAACTGGCCGGCGAACAAGCCGCCATAACCCTGCGCCTGCCGCCCGTGCTGCCCAACAAACGTGTCTCAGGGAGTTGGCAGGCAAGTCGCCTCCAACCCCGCCGCTGGCGCCAGCTGGCCCGGCCCAGAAGCCGCCCCCGCACCAGCGCAAGCCACACCGGTCAATGGTCAAGCCGCGTCGGCCCCGGCAGATGGCAGCGCATCTTTCGCCAACGCCATGCTGATGCGCGACGGCGCGCGCCCACAACCCAACGCACCATGGGGCAACCCTGAGTTCACCATGGCCCCAGGCGGCCAGCCATCAGGCATGGCGCAAGCGGCAGGGCCGACACAAGCGGGAACCCTCTTGGCGTACACCAAGCCACTGCTGCTGGATGCACCCGCTCGCATGTTCACCGACTTGCCAGCGCCTTCGCACAGCGGCCAGGCGATGGAGGCGTTCCGAGGCCGCATCTTGCCGCGCAACGATGACGAGCGCCGTGGATCGCCGGGCGAACAAGACATCTTCTCTGGTCAGCAGGGCAGCGGCGACAACGAGCAGCTGCACAAGCGCCCCATCGACGACGGGCCCTTCCCGCCTGGCAAAGATGGCACCCGTTGATGATGTCCGATGAGGCTGCAACCGCCAACCAGCAGCACTGGGCGGATGCGGACTCAGATGGACATCTGCAGCGGCTGTTGGTGGACGCGACCCCGGACACAGCCACGGCCACAAAAGCCAGCCCCACCGCAGCCGTCGACCCTGCTGCGCCAGTGGCTGGCGCCGACCCTGCAGCGGCAACCGGCCCCAGCGCCGACCCCATGGAAGTCGCCGCGCTGGAAATGGTGCTGGCCGACCCAGCCAACAGGGAGATGGTTGAGCATTTTGGTGGCGAACTGCAGCCCCTTCCCACCTGGACAAGCAATGGCAAGGGCATCGAAGCGCGCTACGGCGCCGACCTGGGTGGTCGCCTGTACCAGTTGCAACAAGCGCAGCGCGCGGTGGAAGGCGAGTTCTTCCGGGCGATGGACGATGCGCAACGGAGCCCACCGCAAGATCCGCTGCCAACCCTCCACCGACCCGATCAGCCTGTGCCAACGACCGACCGACCGGGTTGGCAGTACTCCGCAGGCGGTGGACCCGGAGAAAACTACACGCCGCCGAGTTGGCATTACTCCTCAGAACTGTTCGCGCGTCAGTACGCCGCAGGCGACAGCCCTGCGCAGCGGGCCTTTGCCAGCTTGCATGGCAGCGACCCACTCAAGTTTGTGCCAGCGCCCGACACTGAGGTGATGCATGAGGCAGGCCGGGAAATGTCCGGCATGGCCGTGCGCCTGGGCCGCCCGCTTGACCGAGATGAAGGCTTCACGCCCGGATCGGCGTTGGCGATAGATGGCTGGGTGCCATCGGGCCTGGAGCGCCGCGACTTCCATCTGGACCCCAAC
>JAGOEM010000259.1 GCA_017997715.1 Ottowia sp. | reverse complement strand
TGCGGATTGCGGCGTTCATTCTGCCAGCGCAAGGTGGCGCGGGCATGAACAGCGCCGCCGCGCCAACTTCTTAATCCAAATCAAGCTGTAGCGCCCAATGGGCGGGCGCAGGCAGCTATTTTTTATATAGCATTTGATCTGACATGCTGCCGGCAGCGGCACGCCGGCCTGCGCGCTACGATGCCCCATTCCACCCCAAAAAGGATCGCACCATGCCTTTCATCGCCATGAACCGCTTTCGCATTGCCCCGGGCCGCGAAGAGGAATTCACCGAAATCTGGCGTCAGCGCGACAGCCACCTGGCCAGCGTGCCGGGCTTCGTCAGCTTTCACCTGCTGCGCGGGCCCACCACGGCCGAACATGCGCTGTTCGCTTCGCACACGGTGTGGGAATCGCGTGCGCACTTTGACGAATGGACCCGTTCCGACGCCTTTCGCGCGGCCCATGCCGGCGCCGGCCAAACGCGCGACATCTACCTGGGCCCGCCGCAGCTGGAGCTGTTTGACGGGGTGATCTGACGCGGTGATCTGATTCAACCAGCAGCCACGCCCGCTGGCCAGCCAAGCCAAGCCACGGGCGCAGCGACGCCGGGGCACAGGCGCCGCGCGTCAACCCGCGCGTTCAGCCCGCCGCGCGCTTTTCCAGAATCTCGAAGGCCGGCAGCTTCTTGCCCTCCAGCACCTCCAGGAAGGCGCCGCCGCCGGTAGAGATATAGCCCACGTCCTTCTCGATGCCGTACTTGGCGATGGCGGCCAGCGTGTCGCCGCCACCGGCGATGCTGAAGGCGGGCGATGCGGCAATGGCCTGGGCGATGGCCTGGGTGCCGCCCGCGAACTGGTCAAATTCGAACACGCCCACCGGGCCGTTCCAGACGATCGTGCCGGCCTTTTTCAGCTGCGCGGCCAGCCGTGCGGCGGTTTCGGGGCCAATGTCCAGAATCAGGTCGTCGGGCGCCACATCGGCGGCGGCTTTGACGGTGGCCACGGCATCGGCCTTGAATTCCTTGGCGGTCACCACGTCGGTGGGAATCGGCACCTCGGCGCCGCGCGCTTTCATGGCCGCAATCACCGCCTTGGCCTGGTCCAGCAAGTCTGGCTCGGCCAGGCTTTTGCCGATCGGCAGGCCGGCCGCCAGCAAAAAGGTGTTGGCAATGCCGCCGCCTACGATCAATTGATCAACGTTGGCCGCCAATGACTGCAGGATGGTGAGTTTTGTGCTGACTTTGCTGCCCGCCACAATGGCCACCAGCGGCCGGGCGGGGCTGGCCAGCGCTTTGCCGATGGCGTCCATCTCGGCGGCCAGCAAGGGGCCGGCGCTGGCCACGGGGGCAAATTGGGCGATACCGTAGGTGGTGCCCTCGGCGCGGTGCGCTGTGCCAAAGGCGTCGTTCACGTAAATGTCGCAAAGCGCGGCCATCTTGCGCGAAAGTGCTTCATCGCACTTCTTTTCGCCCTTGTTCACGCGGCAGTTTTCCAGCATCACCACCTGGCCGGGCGCCACCTGCACGCCATCGACCCAGTTTTGCAGCAGCGGCACTTCGCGGCCCAGCAATTCGCCCAGGCGCTGGGCGACGGGGGCCAGGGAATCTTCGGGCTTGAACGCGCCTTCGGTCGGGCGGCCCAGGTGGCTGGTGACCATGACGGCGGCGCCCGCGTCCAGCGCCATCTGGATCGCCGGCACGCTGGCGCGGATGCGGGTGTCTTCGGTGATGTTTTCTGCGCCGTCCTGCGGTACGTTGAGGTCGGCGCGGATGAACACGCGCTTGCCCTTGGCAGCGCCCTGGGCGCACAGGTCGGCGAAACGGATCACTTGCATGAGAGGAGGCTCCTGGAATCGTTGGGTTATCGCGGCAGCATGACACCGGTGTGACGGCCGGGTGCGGGGCGATTATAGGAAGCGCGGCGCTGCCCGCCGCTTGATTTGCTACGCTTATGGTAGCTAGATGCGCAGATAAACAGGGCGCCAGAGGTCGATTTGATGCTGCATTGATTCAGCGCACCCGCAGCCCGCTCTGGTGGCGCGGCGCGGTGTGGCGCAGTGACCCGCGCGCAGGCATGGCGCGAATCGGTGCGGCGCGGCCGCTGGTTTCAGCAGCCGATGACGCTGCGCGCCAGGCGCATGGCGTGGCATGGCGAACGCAGCCAGTGCGGATGGCCGCGCGCCCGCCCAAGACAGCCTCAGCCAGCGAAAGCCAGCACAACCCCGGCCCGGCCACGGGGTGGTGCGCCGCCCAAGGCGTGAAGCGCGCCGGGGCAGCAATGGCGGCAACGGCATCCAGACGCGACAAAACCCGACAAAACCCGACAAAACCCGACAAAATACGCCAAGTCACGCCAAGCGCCGCCCAAAACGCCACGGCGCCTTGGGCGGCGCTTGATTTCAGCCCGCGTACTGCTTGCGCAGTTCGTTCTTTTGCACCTTGCCGGTGCCGCCCACGGGCAGGTTTTCGAGGAACACCACCTCGTCGGGCACCCACCACTTGGCCACGCGCCCGATCAGGAAGTCGAGGATTTCCTGCTTTTCCAGCGATTGGCCTGGCTTACGCACCACAAACAGCAGGGGGCGTTCGTCCCACTTGGGGTCTTTGATGCCGATCACCGCCGCCATGGCGACAGCGGGGTGGCCCACGGCGGCGTTTTCCAGGTCGATCGAGCTGATCCACTCGCCGCCGCTCTTGATCACGTCCTTGGTGCGGTCGCGAATCGTCAGCACGCCTTCGGCGCTGATGGTGGCGATGTCGCCGGTGGGAAACCAGCCGTCGACCAGCGCCGTGCGTTCGGCCTTGAAGTAGCGTTCAACGATCCAGTGGCCGCGCACCATCAGCTCGCCTTGCGATTTGTCGTCGCGAGGCAGGGTTTTGCCCTCTTCGTCCACCACTTTCAGCTCGATGCCCAGCACCGGCTTGCCCTGCCGCGCGATGAGGGCGTGGCGCTCTTCGGGGGTGCGCGCCATGTCCTGGCGGGTCAGCACACTTAGCGTGGCCAGGGCGGTGGTTTCGGTCATCCCCCAGCCGTGGCGCACTTCCACACCGTAGTTGTCGGCAAACTTGCCGATCAGCGCCGTTGGCATGGCGGTGCCGCCCACCAGGGTGCGCTTGAGGTGGTTGAAGCGCAGGCCGTTCTGCTCCAGGTGCTGGATCAGCCCCATCCAAATGGTGGGCACGCCGGCGCTGCAGGTGACCTGCTCGGCTTCCATCAGCTCATACAGGCTGGCGCCGGCCAGCACGGCCGAATAGGGGATGCACCAGGCGTTGATGTGGAACATGGGCACCACCGGCAGGATCGTTTCCTGCGGCGACATGTCCGACACACCGCCCGTGCACGAGGTCAGCGCGTTCAGCACGATGGAGCGCTGCGAATACAGCACGCCTTTGGGGTTGCCCGTGGTGCCTGACGTGTAGCACAGCGCCGCGCCGGCGGTCTCTTCCAGCTCGGGCCAGTCGTAGCTGGTGTCTTCGGGCGCGATCAAGGTGTCGTAGCAAATCACCTTGGGGCCGCCTTCGATGGTCGGCGTGTGCTCGGCATCGCTCAGGCAGACCCAGGCTTTCACCTTCGGGCAATGCGGCGCCGTGCCCTTGATCAGCGCGGCAAAGGTGCTGTCGAACAGCACCACTTCGTCTTCGGCGTGGTTGATGATGTAGGACAGCTGTTCCGGGTGCAGGCGCGGGTTGCAGGTGTGCATGACCATGCCGCTGCCCGAGACGGCGTAGTACGCCTCGACATGGCGGTGGTTGTTCCACGCGATCGAACCCACCGTTGCGCCGTCCTTCAGGCCCAGCCGGCGCAGCGCATGCGCCAGTTGCGCGGCGCGTGCACCCATCTCGCCGAAGGTGTAGCGGTACAGCGGGCCATGCGTTTCGCGCGAGACGATTTCCTGGTCGCCATAGTGGGCGACGCCGTGGGTCAGGATGCCGGAAATGAGCGCGGGCCGGTACATCATTAGGCTAGGGCGTGTTAACACTAATGGCGACGGCGACGATTGCGCCAGAAAATCTCCGACATGGAGATCACGCCCGAACAATTCGCTACCATCGAACACTGCCTGCCCAGGCAGCGTGGCAACGTCAGCCT
>JAGOEM010000258.1 GCA_017997715.1 Ottowia sp. | reverse complement strand
CACATCGACGAAACGCCGGGCCTGACGCCGTCCGAATTGCGCGCCAACGCACGCCGCCTGGCGCGCCAATGCGGCAAGCTGGGCCTGATCGTGGTCGACTACCTGCAGCTGATGAGCGGCAGCAGCTCGGACGGTGAAAACCGCGCGACCGAGCTGGGCGAGATTTCGCGGGGCCTGAAGGCGCTGGCGAAAGAACTGCAGTGCCCGGTGATCGCGCTGTCGCAGCTCAACCGAAGCGTGGAGCAACGCACCGACAAGCGCCCCATGATGTCCGACTTGCGTGAATCCGGCGCCATCGAGCAGGATGCCGACATCATCATGTTCATCTACCGCGACGACTACTACAACAAGGAATCGCGCGAGCAGGGCGTGGCCGAGATCATCATCGGCAAGCAGCGTAACGGGCCCACCGGCACGGTCAAGCTGTCGTTCCTGAAGCACCTGACACGCTTCGAAAGCCTGCCGTTTGGCGTCAGCGACGATTTTTAGATCAAATAAGGCTGTAGCGCCCGCCCACTGGGCGTAAGCAGCTATAAAAATAGTAGTACTTGAGGTGTCGGCTACGGCTACCGATTCATGTGCGTTGGCATGCCGGTGCTGATCACGACCCGCAGCCCTCAGCCCTCAGCCCGCAGCCCTCAGCCCTCAGCCCGCTGACCGATCCGGCCCAAAGCCGATGCCGCGCAGATCGACGGGCGCGGGCGCGCTGTCGTTGGGCTGCAGGTGGATGGTCAGGCCTGGCCAGCGTTGCTGGTAGTCGGCGGCCTTGGCGGCGTACATCGCTGCGGGGTGTCGCCACCGCCGGTTGGGGCGCAATACGCCGCGTAGCATGCCGTGCAGGCCGTCGGGCGCATAAAGTGCCAGTGTGCCGAGGCCGTCGGGCTGCAAGCCCACACACGTGCCGTCCACCAGAAAGCGGTCAATACCTTCGCGTGCACTGGCCAGCGCGCCATACGGTTCACCAAAGTGGTCCTGGTACCAGGTGTGTACGCGGGCCTGGTTCTTGACTTCCAGTGGCACGCCCAAGTCGGCGCAGGCTGCTTGCACGCGCGCGGCCACGGCGTCTTCTGCGGCGGCCGACAGATCGCTGGCGTCGAAATAGAACAGGTCATAGTCACGAATGCCTGCAGCAGCAGCGCGCCCGGCCCGCAGATTCCAGACCGTCTGAAACAGGCAACCGGCCACCAGCCAGGCATCGGATAGGCCCAGCGCGGGCAGCCGTTCCAGGATGGCGCGGTTGGCTTGGTTGGCCAGGACCTGGTCGACAAAAAGCCGGGCCAGCGCGGTGGCGCTGCCCGGCTCAGGCACATCGTTGGGCCAATCCATAAGACTTGGTGCAGGACGCGGCCAGGCCGCTGCCCCGCCAGCCAGCGGGCTGCGCGGTCAGATCACCTTGGCAATCGCCTGGCAGACGTAGTCGATGTTCTTACTGTTCAGCGCGGCCACGCACATGCGGCCGGTGTCGGTGCCGTACACGCCAAATTCGCTGCGCAGGCGCAGCATCTGGTCTTTGCTCAGGCCCGAATAGCTGAACATGCCGATCTGCGTGGTGATAAAGCTCATGTCCTGCTTCACGCCAGCGGCCTTCAGGCCTTCGACCAGCTTGGTGCGCATCAGCTTGATGCGGCTGCGCATGCCGGCCAGCTCTTCGTCCCACTGGGCGCGCAGGGCGGGGTCTTGCAGCACCATGGCCACCACCGATCCGCCGTGGATCGGCGGGTTGGAGTAGTTGGTGCGGATCATGATCTTCAGCTGGCTCAGCACCTTGGCCGTTTCTTCCTTGCTGGCGCAAACCACCGACAGGGCGCCCACGCGCTCACCGTACAGGCTGAAGCTTTTGGAGAACGAGGTGGACACCAGAAAGTCCAGCCCGGTGGCAACGAACTTGCCGACCACGGCGCCGTCTTCCGCCACCGTGTTGGCAAAGCCCTGGTAGGCCATGTCCAGGAAGGGCGTGAGCTGGCGCTCTTTCACCGTGGCGATGACCTGGTCCCACTGCGCGGCAGAGATGTCGTAGCCGGTGGGGTTGTGGCAGCAGGCGTGCAGCACGATCACGGTACCGGGCGCGGCGGCCTTCAGGTCGGCCAGCATGCCGTCGAAGTTCAGCTTGCGCGTGGCCGAATCGTAGTAGCGGTAGGTGCCCACCTCAAACCCGGCCTGCGTGAACAGCGCGCGGTGGTTTTCCCAGCTGGGGTCGCTGATCAGCACCTTGGCGCCGGGATTGAGGTGTTTCAGAAAGTCGGCGCCAATCTTCAGGGCGCCGGTGCCGCCCAGGCCTTGCACCGTGGCAATGCGGCCGGCTTTGTATACGTCTGAATCAGCGCCGAAGACCAGCGTTTTGACGCCGTCGTCGTACGCGGCAATGCCGTCGATCGGCAGGTAGCCGCGCGGCTTGGGCGTGTCCATCAGCTTCTTTTCGGCCGCCTGCACGCATTTCAGCAAAGGCAGCTTGCCCTCGTCATCGAAATACACGCCCACACCCAGGTTGACCTTGTTGGGGTTGGTGTCGGCAGCAAATTGCTCGTTCAGGCCCAGGATAGGGTCACGCGGGGCGAGTTCGACGGAGGAGAAGAGGGACATGGACGTACCTGCGTTCGGTCAGGAATAGGGTGGAAGAAGCATGAATTCTAGGCTTTGGCGTGCATGCGGATGGCAACGGCCAGATACCCATGCACCTGCGCCGCAGATGCGCATGGCTGCGGTGCGCGGCGCTGGCCTGGCGCGCCCCGCGGCGGCCCCGGCAATGCTGGTCAGCGCGCGCCGGCCAAGGTGCAGGTGTTGGCGCACCCATGCAGCGCGGTGGGCGTGGTGTGGCGGGCGGCGCACTTGGCGACGCAGCACGCGCCCGCGTGATCACCGGGCGTGGCCAAGGCGGCGAAAGCACGGGCGCCGCGCTTGACCTTGTGCCGCACGCAGGCCACCGGGCGGTAGCACAATCCATGCAATGAGCGTGCACCCAGTTCCCCCGACCGCCCCCGCAACAGGCGGCCAGTTCGTCAGCTTTCCCGACTCGCCTTTTCAGCTGTACCAGCCCTATCCGCCGGCCGGCGACCAGCCCACGGCCATTGCCAAGCTGGTGGAGGGGGTGCAAGACGGCGAATCCTTCCAGACGCTGCTGGGCGTGACCGGGTCGGGCAAGACCTTCACCATGGCCAACGTGATCGCCCGCATGGGCCGGCCCGCCATCATCTTTGCGCCCAACAAAACGCTGGCGGCGCAGCTGTACAGCGAGTTTCGCGAGTTCTTCCCCAAGAACGCGGTCGAGTATTTCGTCAGCTACTACGACTACTACCAGCCCGAGGCCTATGTGCCGCAGCGCGACCTGTTCATCGAAAAAGACAGCGCCATCAACGAGCACATCGAACAGATGCGCCTGTCTGCCACCAAGAGCGTGCTGGAGCGGCGCGACACCATCATCGTGGCCACCGTCAGCGCGATCTATGGCATTGGTGCGCCAGAAGACTATCTGCAGATGCGGATGATCCTGAAGGTGGGCGGCAAGCAAGGCCAGCGCGACGCCATCGCGCAGCTGGTGCGCATGCAATACCAGCGCAACGACACCGACTTTGCACGCGGTTGCTTTCGCGTGCGCGGCGACACCATCGACGTGTTCCCGGCCGAACACAGCGAACTGGCGGTGCGCATCGAGCTGTTCGATGACGAGGTCGAATCCATCTCGCTGTTCGACCCGCTCACCGGGCAGATCCAGCAGAAGGTGCCGCGCTTCGTCATCTACCCCAGCAGCCACTACGTCACGCCGCGCGAAAAAACGCTGGCAGCGGTGGATTCGATCAAGCTGGAACTGGCCGAGCGGCTGAAGCAGTTCACCGGCGATGGCAAGCTGGTCGAGGCGCAGCGGCTGGAACAGCGCACGCGCTTCGATCTGGAGATGCTGGCCGAGGTTGGCCACTGCAAGGGCATTGAGAACTACACGCGGCACCTGTCGGGCGCCGCGCCCGGTGATCCGCCCGCCACCTTGACCGACTATCTGCCGCGCGATGCGCTGATGTTTCTGGACGAAAGCCACCAGATGATCGGCCAGCTGAACGCCATGTACAACGGCGACAAGGCGCGCAAAACCACCTTGGTGGAATA
>JAGOEM010000085.1 GCA_017997715.1 Ottowia sp. | reverse complement strand
CCGATCGTGCAGCGGCGCATGGGCCATGCCTGGGGCGAGCGCGAGCGCGAACACCAGCTGGTGCGGCGCGGCCGCTATGTCGAATTCAACCTGGTCTGGGACCGGGGCACGCACTTCGGCCTGCAGTCGGGCGGCCGCACCGAATCGATCCTGCTGTCCATGCCGCCCTTGGTGCGCTGGGCCTATCAGCACCAGCCCGCCCCGGGCACGCCCGAGGCCGCCCTGACCGAACGGTATCTGGTGCCACGCGCATGGGTGTAGGCACGCCTGCGCCCCTGCGCCGCGTGGGCCTGTTTGGTGGTGCATTCGATCCGCCGCACGACGCCCACCTGGCCCTGGCGCGCACGGCGATCGATGCGCTGCAGCTGGACCAGCTGCTGGTCGTGCCCACCGGCGATGCGTGGCACAAAAGCCGCCCTTTAAGCCCCGCCACCGACCGGCTGGCCATGTGCCAGCTGGCCTTCCAAAGCGTGCCCCAGGTGCGGGTGGACGACCGCGAACTGCGCCGCGAAGGCGCCACCTACACCATCGACACCCTGACCGAGCTGCGCGCCGGCTCGCCCGGTGCCGAATTGTTCCTGCTGATCGGTGCCGATCAGGCCGCCGCTTTTCACAGCTGGCGACAGGCGCAGGACATCGTTAGAATTGCTATTGTTACAATAGCTGGTCGCGCCGATTCGGCGGGCGCTGCAATGCCTTTTGATTCGGATAATCCGCTGCCGGGCCTGCATGTTCCCGCTGGCCGCGTGCGCCTGCTCAGCCTGCCTTTGCAGTCGCACAGCGCCACCGACGTACGCCGCCGCGTGGCGGCCGGCTTGCGTATAGACCATCTGGTGGCGCCGGCCGTCGCCGGGTATATTGCCCACCATCACCTCTACCAAACTGTCTGATGAGCGAAACCGCTGCCAAGAAAGACGTCCAGAAACTTCAACGCACCATCGTCGATGCGCTGGAAGACATCAAGGGCCAGGATATCCGTGTGTTCAATACCGAACACTTGTCGCCACTGTTCGAGCGCGTGATCGTCGCCAGCGGCACATCCAACCGACAAACCAAGGCGCTGGCCGCCAGCGTGCGCGACAAGCTGCGCAACGCCGGCTACAGCAAGCCGCGCATTGAAGGCGAGGACAACGGTGAATGGGTCATCGTGGACTGCGGCCAGGTGGTGGTGCATGTCATGCAGCCCGCCATCCGCCAGTACTACCACCTCGAAGAGCTGTGGGGCGACAAGCCCGTGCGCCTGAAAGGCCCAGAGGCACGCGCCGCCGGCGCGCAGCGCAAGGTGGAAGCCATGGCAGAGGAAGAACCCGCGCCAGCGCGCGCCAAACGGGCGCCAGCAGCTACCAAAAAAGCAGCAGCTTCGGCGGCTGGGGCCAGATCCGCCGCGCCCAAGGCAGCGGCCCAAAAAGCGCCAGCCAAGAAGGCGGCCGCCAAGAAAGCCCCTGCGCGCACAGCCGCCGCCAAAGCGCCCGCACGCAAACCCGCAGGCGCCGCCGCCAAGCCAGTGGCCCGCAAGACCTCTGCCGCGCCGCGCACCGCGCGCACGGCCGATCTGCCCAAAGTGGTGGTGAACAAGCCCAAGGCCGCGGCCAAGACCGGCGCCAAGCCAGCGGTAAAACCCGCAGCCAAGTCGGCCCCAAAGGCGGCTCCCAAAGCGGCCACTAAAGCGCCAAGCCGCCCCGCCGCCAAGGCCCCGGCCAAGAAAGCCCCTGCCAAAAAGGCCAGCCCTTCACGCACGGGTCGTTGACCAGCGGGCATGAAGCTGCTGGTTGTCGCCGTTGGGCAACGCGTGCCCACCTGGGCGCAAACCGCCTGGGACGACTACGCCAAGCGCTTCCCGCCCGAGCTGAAGCTGGAACTCAAAGCCATCAAGACCGAGCCGCGCGCCGGCGGCAAGACCGCCGCACAGCTGATGGCCGCCGAGCGCCAGCGCATCGAAGCCGCGATCCCCAAAGGCACCCACACGGTGGTGCTGGACGAGCGCGGCACCAGCCTGACCACCCAGGCGCTGGCTGCGCGCCTGACCGACTGGCAGGCGCTGGGCGGCGACGTTGCCCTGCTGATTGGCGGCCCCGACGGGCTGGACCCTGAACTGCGCCGCAGCGCGCACGAGCGCGTTCGCCTGTCCGATTTGACCCTGCCGCACGCCATGGTGCGCGTGCTGCTGGTCGAGCAGCTGTACCGCGCCTGGTCGGTCAACGCCGGGCATCCGTACCACCGTGAATAGCGAAGCCGCTTCATCGCCTGCATCGCCGCCGGGCAGCAATGCGGCCGCTGCGCAGTGTCGGGTGGATGTGCAACGCCAGCTTGAGACACAGCGCCAGCTTGATACTCAGGGCTACCTGATTCGCCCTGGCTTGTTGACCGAGCGGGAAACGCGCGTGCTGGCCCGCCTGCTCAGCCCCGTGCTGGGCGGGGCCGGGCAGCGTGAAATGCTGCGGCGGCCGTGGGCCGCTGCGCTGGCGGCGCGCGTTCGGCGCCGGCTGGTCGCCAGCCGATTGCTGGCCGCGGACGCGCTGGCGGTGCAATGCACGCTGTTCGACAAAACCCCCGCGCGCAACTGGCTGGTGGCCTGGCACCAGGATTTGTCCGTGCCCGTGGCCGGCTTCACGCCAGACCGCGCGTGGCGCGGCTGGTCCACCAAGCAGGGCGTGCGCTTTGTGCAGCCACCCGCGTCGTGGTTGGCGCGCCTGCTGGCGGTGCGCTTGCACATCGACCCGTGTGAAGCCCGCCGTGGGCCGCTGCGCGTGCTGCCGGCGTCGCACCGGCACGGCCGTTTGGCGCTGGACGGCGCCGACAGCCCAGCGCAAATGCAGCTGCTGCGCCAGCGCCACGGCGAAGCCACCTGCACCGCCGACGCAGGCGATGCGCTGCTGATGCGCCCGCTGATCGTGCATGCGTCGTCACGCATGGCGGTGGGCGAAGCCAACCGGCGCAGGGTGCTGCACCTGGTATTTGCGCCGCCCACGCTGCCTGGCGGCCTGCAGTGGCACACCGCGGCCTGAGCGCGGCGACTGCCGCGACGCATGCCCCACGGCACGGCGCCCTCGGCCATACTTCCATCCCCCGGCTGCCGTTGCGCGGCATCCCACCTTCTCGGATCGACCCTGTGCCTGACTTCATCTACCTCGCCTCGCAAAGCCCGCGCCGGCGCCAGTTGCTGGAGCAGCTGGGCCAGCGCCTCAGCCTGCTGCTGCCCGACGATGCCGACGCCGCCGAGGCGCTGGAAGCGGTGCGCCCCGGCGAAGCGCCCGCCACCTACGTGCGCCGCGTCACCGCACTGAAGCTGCAGGACGCCATGCGCCGCCTGGCCGAACGTCACCTGCCCACGGCGCCGGTGCTGTGCTCTGACACCACGGTGGCGCTGGGGCGGCAGATTCTGGGCAAGCCGCGCGATGCGCAAGAGGCGGGCGACATGCTGGCCCGCCTGTCCGGCAAGACCCACCGCGTGCTGACGGCGGTGGCCGTGCAGCTGGGCGATCAGCGGGTGGACGCACTGAGTGATTCGCGCGTGCGCTTTGCCGATCTGACGCCTGACGACATCGCCGCCTACATCGACAGCCGCGAATGGGAAGGCAAGGCCGGCGCCTATGCGATACAGGGCAGGGCCGCCGCCTATGTGCAACACATCAACGGCAGCTACAGCGGCATCATGGGTCTGCCGCTGTACGAGACCGCCGATTTATTGAGACAACTACGCCGCTAGCGCTTGCTGGGCGGGCGCAGGCAGCTATATAAAATGCAGCAAGAAATACTCATCAACTGGTCTCCCCAAGAGACGCGCGTGGCCGTGGTGGAACACGGCGCGGTGCAGGAAGTGCATGTCGAACGCACGCTGGAGCGCGGCCTGGTGGGCAACGTCTACCTGGGCAAGGTGGCGCGCGTGCTGCCGGGCATGCAGTCGGCCTTCATCGACATTGGGCTGGAACGCGCGGCCTTCCTGCACGTGGCCGATTTGTGGCAACGCCCGCTGGAGGGCGAAAGCCTGAGCGCCAGCCGCGCCGCCACACCGCCCAAGCCGATCGAAAAGCAGGTGTTTGAAGGCCAGACGCTGATGGTGCAGGTCATCAAGGACCCGATCGGCACCAAGGGCGCGCGCCTGTCCACCCAGGTCAGCCTGGCCGGGCGCATGCTGGTTTTCTTGCCGCAGGACGACCACATCGGCGTGTCGCAAAAGATTCCCGCCACGCTGCGCGACAGCCTGCGCACGCGCGTGCAGGCGCTGGCCAGCGTGGGCGTGCCTGAGGGCAAGACCGGTGGCTTCATCCTGCGCACCAATGCGGAAGACGCCTCAGACGCCGAACTGGCCGAAGACATTGCCTACCTGCGCAAGGCCTGGGGCCGCATCCGCGACGCCAGCACGCGCCTGCCGCCCACCAGCCTGCTGCACGAAGACCTGAGCCTGCTGCAGCGCGTGCTGCGCGATCTGACCGAAGAGCGCACGCGGGCCATCCTGATCGATTCGCACGAGCAGTTTCATGCGCTCAGCAGCTTTGGGCGCGAATTCATGCCCGCCGCGGCCGCGCACCTGCAGCACTACAAGGGCGAACGCCCGCTGTTCGATCTGCACAACGTGGACGAGGAGATCACCAAGGCGCTGGGCCGCCGGGTGGACCTGAAATCCGGCGGCTACCTGATCGTGGACCAGACCGAGGCGCTGACCACGGTGGACGTGAACACCGGCGGCTACGTGGGCACCCGCAACTTTGACGACACGGTGTTCAAAACCAACCTGGAAGCCGCGCAGGCCATAGCCCGCCAGCTGCGGCTGCGCAACCTGGGTGGCATCGTGGTGGTCGATTTCATCGACATGACGCAGCCCGAGCACCAACACGCGGTGCTGAGCGAATTCCGCAAGCAACTGGCGCGCGACCGGGTGAAGACGCAGGTGGGCGGCTTTTCACCGCTGGGCCTGGTGGAGATGACGCGCAAGCGCACGCGCGAATCGCTGGCGCAACTGCTGAGCGAATCGTGCGAGCAATGCCACGGCGCCGGCCGCGTGCGCACCGCGCGCACCGTGGCCTACGACATCCTGCGCGAAATACTGCGCGAGGCGCGCCAGTTCAACCCCAAGGAATTCCGCGTGGTGGCCACGCCCGCAGTGATCGACATGCTGCTGGACGAGGAAAGCACGCACCTGGCGGGCCTGTCGGATTTCATCGGCAAGCCGATCTCGTTGCAGGCCGAAGGCGCGCTGGGGCCTGACCAGTACGACATCGTGCTGCTTTGATCTGCTTTTTTAAGCCTTTTAGCCTTGCAGCGCCCTGTACACGGGCGCTGATAGCTATCTAAATAATAGCTTTCGAGGGGTCTGGCGCAGCGTCGTCGGCGTGGGGCGGTGCGTCGCCCGGCGTGGCCGCCGGACTGGCGGTGGCGCTGGGGAAATGGTGCAGCCGCGCGTACAGGCCGCCCGCGCGGATCAAGTCTGCGTGCGTGCCCGATTCGGCGATGCGCCCATGCTCCATCACCACGATGCGGTCGGCGTGTTCGATGGTGGACAGGCGGTGCGCAATCACCAGCGTGGTGCGGCCCACCATGGCCTTGGCCATGGCTTGCTGCACCAGGCGTTCGCTTTCGGTGTCCAGGGCCGAAGTGGCCTCGTCCAGCAGCAGCACCGGCGCGTCTTTGTACAGCGCCCGCGCAATCGCCAGGCGCTGGCGCTGGCCGCCCGACAGCTGCGTGGCGTTGTGGCCCAGCACGGTGTCCATGCCCTGCGGCAGCGCCGCCACATGCGCGCCCAGGTTGGCGTCGTTCAGGCAGCGCTGAACGCGTTCGCGGTCGATGCTGGCCGCGCCCAGCGCCACGTTGGCGGCCACGCTGTCGTTCAGCATGGTCACGTCCTGGCTGACCAGGGCAAACTGCGCGCGCAGCGCGGGCAGCGGCCAATCGCCAATGTCGGTGCCGTCCAGCAGCACATGGCCAGAAGTGGGCTGCACAAAGCGCGGCAGCAGGTTGACCAGCGTGGTCTTGCCTGAGCCCGACGGCCCCACCAGCGCCACCGTTTCGCCCGCCCGCACGTGCAGGCTGAGCTGGTCCAGCGCGGCTTCGCCATCGGCGCCGTAGCGCACGCTGACCTGTTCCAGCGTGATTTCGCCACGCGCGCGGGGTGTGGGCGCACCGGGCGCGGATGGGGGCGGCGCGGGCTCTGGCTGCACTTCGGCCATCAGGTCCAGCCCGCGCTCCAGCGCCGCCAGCCCGCGCGTGACCGGGCCCACCACATCGGTCAGGCGCCGCAGCGGCTGGATCAGCATCAGCATGGCGCCGATGAAGGCCACGAAGCCGCCCACCGTGATGCTGCGGCCCTCGCTGCTCTGGCCCTGGTGCAGCGCAATGCCGATCACCACCGACAGCGCCACCGCCGCCGCCATCTGCGCCAGCGGCATGGCGCCGGCCGAAGCGCTGGTGGCCTTGATCGACAGGCTGCGCAGGTGGCGGCTGAGCTCGTCAAAGCGGCCTGCCTGCTGCGTTTGCGCGCCATGCAGCCGCACCATGCGGTGGGCCAGCACGTTTTCTTCGACCACGTAGGCCAGCTCGTCGGTGGTCGCCTGGGCCAGCCGCGTAAAGCGGTAAAGGCGGCGCGACATCACCTTCATGATGACGCCGACGATGGGCACCAGCACCAGCACGATCAGGGTCAGCGACCAGTTCAGGTACAGCAGGTAGCCCATCAAGGCCACCACGGTGAAGCTGTCGCGCGCCAGGTTCAGCAGCGACTGCACCAGCAGCGTGGTGCCGGTCTGCACCTCATAGACGATGGTGTTGGCCAGCTGGCTGGCGCTTTGGCGCGAGAACAGGGACAGATCGGCATCCAACAGGCGGCCAAACAGCTGCGCGCGCAGCTTGACCATGCCTTCGTTGGCGATGCGCGCCAGGGCGTACTGGCTGGCAAAGTGCGCCACGCCGCGCAGGGCAAACAGGCCGATGATGGCCAGCGGAACCACCCAGATCTGCAGGCTGCCCTGGGTAAAGCCGTCGTCCAGCAGGGGTTTGAGCAGCGCGGGGACCGACGCCTCGGTCAACGCGCTGATCAGCGTGCCCACGCCGGCCAGCAGCCAGCCCAGCCGGTATTCGCTGAAGTAGGTCCACAAACGCGCCAGGCGCGCGCGCATTGGCCGCTGCGCGGAAAGCGAAAGGGTGGCGGTTTCGGGGCGTCGGGTGCTCATAGGCGGCAAGGGTCGGAATCGCGCATTCTACGAAGCGGCTGAAATTGCGAAATTCGACACAAGTCTGGAACTATTGCGCCCACATCTGGACAAATTCACAGATTGAAACGTGTGTTCACGCAGGCTTGCTACCATTGCCGCCGTGCCACGACTCGCCGCCCACGCATGGGTGCCATTCGCTGCCGCTTTCTCTATGAAATCCTCCAGTCCCGACTCCAAGCTCCTCCCCAATTGGCAACGCCGCGGTCTGGTGACCGCACTGGCCGTTGCTCCGTTGACCCCTGCACTGGCGCAGTTTCGCGTCGAAGTCTCGGGCGTAGGCCTGACCCAGCTGCCGATCGCGCTGGTGCCGTTTCGCGGCGAAGACGCCTCGCCGCAGAAGATCAGCGCCATCATCAAGGCCGACCTGGAACGCTCGGGGCAGTTTCGCCCGGTCGATACCGCAGGCCAGTCGATGGACGAAACCACGCGGCCCGACATGTCGACCTGGCGCCAGCGCAGTGCCGACGCGCTGGCCGGCGGCAGCGTCAGCCGCTTGCCGGACGGCCGCTGGGACGTGCGTTTCCGCCTGTGGGACGTGGTGAAGGGCCAGGACCTGGGTGGCCAGGGTTATGTGGTGCCGCAAGCCGATCTGCGCTTGGCCGCCCACAAGATCGCCGACTACATCTATGAAAAGCTGACCGGCGAGAAGGGCGTGTTTTCCACCCGCCTGGCCTATGTCACCAAAGCCGGAAGCCGCTACACCTTGTGGGTGGCAGATTCCGACGGCGAAAACGCGCAGGCCGCGCTGGGCAGCCCCGAGCCCATCATTTCGCCCACCTGGTCGCCCAATGGCTCGCAGCTGGCGTATGTGTCGTTCGAGTCGCGCAAGCCCGTCATCTACGTGCACGATGTGTCGACAGGGCGCCGGCGCTTGCTGGCCAACTTCCGCGGCTCCAACAGCGCGCCAGCCTGGTCGCCGGATGGGCGCAACCTGGCTGTGACGCTGTCGCGCGATGGCGGGTCGCAGCTGTACCTGATCAGCGCCAGCGGTGGCGAGCCGCGCCGCCTGACGCAATCGCAGAGCATTGACACCGAGCCCGCGTTCTCGCCCGATGGCAGCACGATCTATTTTGTAAGCGACCGTGGGGGCGCGCCCCAGATCTACCGCATGCCCGCTGGCGGCGGCGCCGCGCAGCGCGTGACTTTCAACGGCAGCTACAACGTATCGCCATCGATCAGCCCGGACGGGCGTTGGCTGGCCTATGTGTCGCGCACCGGCGGGTTCAAGCTGCAGGTGATGGAACTGGCATCCGGCAACGTGACGGCGGTGACAGACTCGTCCGAAGACGAAAATCCGAGCTTTGCCCCCAACAGCCGCCTGATCGTCTACGCCACGCGCCAGAGCGGCCGCGAGGCACTGATGACCACCACGGTGGACGGCAAGATCAAAGCGCGCCTGGCGGGCAAGAGCGGTGATATCCGGGAACCGTCCTGGGGCCCGTTCCAGCGCTGACCCATTTGCATTTCAGGCACAACAGCCCAAGTTTTTTATCTGCTTTTTTGATCAGGAGTATTCGAGATGATGAAACGTTATTTGATGGTGGCCGCCTTGGCCGTGGTTCTGGCCGGTTGCGGCTCCAACGTCAAGCTGGACCCACCGATTCAAGGCTCTGAGACGTCGACCAACGGCGCAGGCACCGACGGCCAGGGCGCAGGCCAGAGCACCGTCACGCAGGTGCAGGCGGGCGCATCCGCGGGTGATGTGGCGGGCCCCGCTGGCGTCGCTCGGGTGATCTATTTCGACTACGACAGCTTCTCGGTCAAGCCCGAGTACCAGGGGCTGGTGGATCAGCACGCGCGTTTCCTGCGCTCCAACCAGGGCCGCAGCATTTCGCTGGAAGGCAACACGGATGAGCGCGGCAGCCGCGAATACAACCTGGCACTCGGCCAGAAACGCGCTGAGGCCGTGCGCCGCGCGCTGACCTTGGTCGGCGCCAACGATACGCAGATCGAGGCCGTGAGCTTTGGTGAAGAAAAGCCTGCGGTTCAAGGCAGCAGCGAAGACGCTTACGCCCAGAACCGTCGCGTTGAGATCCGCTACCGTTGATTCCGTCGATGATGCGCATGAATTCCGTTCGCGTGGCTGTCATGGCCTTGTGCTGCGTGGCTGCCCAGGGCGCGCAGGCCCAGTTGTTTGGTGACGATCAGGCGCGCCAGGCCATTCTGGATCTGCGCCAACGCTTCGATCAATCGGTGGCTGCGCAAAACCGCCTGGTGGACGAGAACACCCAGATGCGGCGCAGCATGCTCGATCTGCAGCAGCAGATCGAGTCCTTGCGCGGTGATCTGGCCCGTTCGCGCGGGCAGGAAGAGCAGGTCACGCGCGATATCTCCGAGCTGAAAAAGGCGCAGGCCGACAACCAGCGCCTGCTGGACGAGCGCCTGCGCAAGATGGAGACGGTGCCCGGTGCTGGCGCGTCGGAAGCCGGTGCCGGCAGCGCGCCGGGCTCGGTCATCAGCGAAGGCTCTCCGTCAGAGAAGCAGGACTTTGACGCCGCGCTGGCCTTGTTCCGTGCGGGTGACTTCACCGGTGCGCAGTCGGGCTTTGCCGGCTTCATCAAACGCTATCCGCGCAGCGCACAAGGCCCGTCCGCCTTGCTGTGGCTGGGCAACGCGCAGTACGCCACGCGCAACTACAAGGAAGCCATCACCAACTTTCGTTCGTTGCTGACGGCGGCGCCCAATCACCAGCGCGCCCCTGAGGCGATGTTGTCGATTGCCAACTGCCAGATCGAGTTGAAAGACACGCGGGCCGCGCGTGCAACGCTGGAATCTCTGGTGAAAACCTATCCCCAGTCTGAAGCAGCGCAGGCCGGCAAGGAACGGCTGGCGAGGTTGAAGTGATCGATAGCCTGTAACTTCGCGCCGCAACGGTGCGGGGTTACAGACTATTTTTTTTCGCGGCGCGGCTTGCGCGCCGGGCGGTATCGCTCGATGCCGCGCGCAGCCAGGTGGCTGCCCAAACCCTCTTTCATTGGTCCGACATTGCCGCTAGCTTGGTTCAAGCTGGCTATAATGCTGGGTTACCTTGCCGCACCCTGTCTTGACGCCGGGGGCGGCTTTTACCTCGGTCGGCCGTTTGGCTGGCCGCTCATCCACAAGGAGAGTCAATGCGTCACTATGAAATCATCTTGCTGATCCATCCGGATCAAAGCGAGCAGGTTCCGGCCATGCTGGAGCGCTACAAGGGCATGATCACCGCCGGCGGCGGCAAGATCCATCGCCAGGAAGACTGGGGCCGTCGCCAGTTGGTCTATCAGATCAACAAACTGGCCAAGGCGCACTACCTGTGCCTGAACATCGAGGCCGATCAGGCCGTGCTGGGCGAGCTGGAACATGCGTTCAAGTTCAACGATGCGGTGCTGCGCCACCTGACCGTGCTGAAGAAAAAAGCCGACACGGGCCCTTCGTCCATGATGAAGACCGTCGAGCGCGAAGAGGCCCGCAAGGCCCAACAAGCCGAAACCAACAACTGAACACGCAGCGCGTAGGGTTCGTGAGATGGCCAATCTGACCCATCTCACCGCTGTCATCACCGAATCGAACCCGCTGCGGTTCACGCCCGCCGGCTTGCCGGCACTTGATGTGCGACTCGAACACGAGTCACAGGTCGAAGAGGCGGGAAACCCGCGGTCGGTCAAGCTGGCGCTCAAAGCGGTGGCGGTAGGTGCGGTGGCAGAACGCCTGGCCCGGCAATCCATTGGCAGCCATTGGCAGTTCAGCGGATTCCTGGCAAGCCCACGCAACGCAAGGTCGGTCGTACTGCACGTCCAAGATTTTCAGCAAGATCAGTTTCAAGGAGCCTCAAATGGCCACGTTTAAAAAGTTCAACAAGGACAAGCGTCCTAAGCGCAACACGCAATCGTTGCTGTTCAAGCGCAAGCGCTTCTGCCGCTTCACCGTCGCTGGCGTCGAAGAGATCGACTACAAAGACATTGACACGCTGCGCGACTTCATCAGCGAAAACGGCCGCATCGTGCCGGCACGCCTGACCGGCACGCGCGCCATTTATCAGCGTCAGCTCAACACCGCCATCAAGCGCGCGCGCTTTCTGGCCATGCTGCCGTACAGCGACCAGCATCGCGTCTGACGCAGGAGAACCCCATGCAAGTTATTCTTCTGGACAAAGTGGTCAACCTGGGCACCCTGGGTGACATCGTCAAGGTCAAAGACGGCTACGCCCGCAACTTCCTGATCCCCAGCGGCCGCGCCCGCCGTGCGACCGAAGCCGCCAAGGCCGAGTTCGAAGCACGCCGTGCCGAGCTGGAAAAGCAAGCCGCTGAAAAGCTGGCCGCTGCCCAGGCCACGGGCGAAAAGCTGACGGGCCAGACCATCAAGCTGACGCAGAAAGCCGGTGTCGACGGCCGCCTGTTTGGCTCGGTCACCAACCACGACATTGCCGACGAGCTGAAAAAGCAAGGCTTCGACGTGCACAAGTCGCAGATCCGCATGCCCAACGGCCCGATCAAGGTCGTCGGTGACAACACGGTTCTGGTGGCGCTGCACACCGACGTCGAGTCGGAAATCACCGTCGCGGTCTACGGCGAAACCGCCTGATCGACCCGCGGCTTAGGCCGCAGGGGTCAGCCGCCCGCTGAAAAGCGTGGCGGCTTTCTTTTTTGTGCTCGCCCTTCAAGCGTGTTCAACGTCTCGTCGCAAATGTGTATGCGTGGGCTCGGGCGGATGGCCTGGTTGCAAACCTTCGCTATGCCACTTGGTTAGCACTCGGTTACAACTTGGTTAGCGCCCGGCATTGCTGCGGTTTGCGCCTCGCAGCCCACCCCAATCCACATCGCCGGCCCCGCGCTGAGAGACCGAACACGCGCTCGCACAGGTTCTTGGGCCTTTGTCCCAAGGCGATACACGGTTTATCCACAGACTTGTCCCGTGACGCGGGCGCCGCTTGCGCGTAGCATGGCACGGGAGTTTTTGATCCATGTCCTCAGTCTTTCCGCCCAGCTACGCCGATTTGGGCGATGACGCGCCGCCCGATCGCCAGATCGCGCAGCTGCGCATTCCGCCGCATTCCATCGAAGCCGAATCCAGCGTGCTGGGGGGACTGTTGCTGGACAACTCCGCCTGGGATCGCATGGGTGATGTGGTCAACCCGACAGACTTCTACCGTTACGAACACCGGCTGGTGTTTGAAGTCGTCCAGAAGCTGATCAACGAGACCAAGCCGGCCGATGTCATCACGGTGCACGAAGAGCTGCAGCGCCAGGGCAAGGCCGATGAGATCGGCGGCCTGACGTACCTGAACGCGCTGGCGCAGTACGTGCCCAGCGCCGCCAACATCCGCCGATACGCCGAGTTGGTGCGCGAGCGCTCGATCCTGCGCAAGCTGGTATCGGCCAGCGACGAAATCGCCACCAGCGCCTTCAACCCGCAAGGCAAGGCGGTGGCCAAGATTCTGGACGAGGCCGAGTCGAAGATCTTCCACATCGGGGAAGAGGGCTCTCGCATGAAGCAGGGCTTTCAGGGCATGGACAGCCTGGTGGTGCAGCTGCTCGACCGCGTGCAGGAGATGGCCGACAACCCCAACGATGTGACCGGCGTGCCGACCGGCTTCATCGATCTGGACCGCATGACCGCAGGCTTGCAGGCGGGCGATCTGGTGGTGCTGGCGGCCCGCCCGTCGATGGGTAAAACAGCGTTTGCCATCAACATTGCCGAACACGTGGCCCTGCACGAGCAGCTGCCCGTGGCCGTGTTTTCGATGGAGATGGGCGCCGCGCAACTGGCGGTGCGTATCGTCGGCTCGATCGGGCGGATTGATCAGGGCCACCTGCGCACTGGCCGATTGACGGACGAGGAATGGCCGCGCTTGACGGAAGCGATCGAGCAGTTGCGCGGCGTCAGCCTGCACATCGATGAAACGCCGGGGCTGACCCCCAGTGAGCTGCGCGCCAACGCGCGCCGCTTGGCGCGCCAGTGCGGCAAGCTGGGCCTGATCGTGGTCGACTACCTGCAGC
>JAGOEM010000084.1 GCA_017997715.1 Ottowia sp. | reverse complement strand
GGCCTATTGGGATGCCAAGGCCGCGTTGTTCAACTGGCCCGGCCTGCAAGCCGCCGTGATCAACCTTGACGATCCGCGCGGGCAAGCGCTGGCCGACATGGCGGCGCAGCACGGCCTGGACGTGTGGACCGTGTCGTTGCAGCAGCCGGCCCGCCTGGCGGCGTCGGCTTTGACGTATGGCGCGCAGGGGCTGCAGTGGGACGTGCACGAGGGCGGTGAACGCGTCGCGCTGTCCACGCCCCTGGTCGGCAACTTCAACGCATCCAATTTGATGGGCGTGCTGGCCGCGCTGAGGGCCCTGGGCGTGCCCTTGGCCGAAGCGGCCGCCGCCTGCCAAGACCTGCTGCCCGTACCTGGCCGCATGGAACGCGTGGACTTGCCCGGGCTGGCCAACGCGCCGGCCATGGTGGTCGACTATGCGCACACGCCAGATGCGCTGGGCCAGGCGCTGTCGGCGCTGCGCCCTTTGGCTGCGGCGCGCGGTGGCCAACTGTGGTGCGTGTTTGGCTGCGGCGGCGATCGCGATGCCAGCAAGCGGCCCCTGATGGCCGCTGCGGCAGAAGCCGCCGCCGATCGCCTGATCGTCACCAGCGACAACCCGCGCGACGAAGACCCGCAAGCCATCATCGATCAGGTGCTGGTGGGCCTGCGCGACCGCGCGTCTGCCCAGGTGCAGCCCGACCGCGCCCAGGCCATCGCCGCTGCGGTGCGCACGGCCACTGCGCGCGACGTGGTGTTGGTCGCAGGCAAGGGGCATGAGACCTATCAGGAAGTGCATGGCGAGCGCCTGCCGTTTTCAGATGTTCAGCAGGTGCAACGGGCGCTGGACGCGCGCCGCGCGCCGCAAGGGGCGCAGGCATTAGCGGAATGAAGCTGTCTTTGGCGCAGATCGCGGCCTGGTTGCCGGGCGCCACGCTGGTGGGCGATGGCGGCCAGTCGGTGCAGCGCGTGCACACCGACACGCGCAGCCTGCAGGCCGGCGACTTGTTCGTGGCGCTGAAAGGCGAGCGCTTTGACGCCGCCGACTTCATTGCCAGCGCGGCCCAGCAGGGCGCATCGGCGGTGCTGTGCAATGCCGATGCCGCGGACCAGCTCGCCTTGGCGGGCTTGCCCGGCGTGCTGGTGGCCGATGCGCGCCAGGCGCTGGGCGATCTGGCGCGGCAATGGCGCCGCCGGTTCCAGGGGCCGCTGATCGCGGTCACGGGCAGCAACGGCAAGACCACCGTCACGCAGATGATCGCGTCGGTGTTGCGCGCCTGGCACGGCGACGACGCGCTGGCTACCCAGGGCAACTTCAACAACGACATTGGCTTGCCGCTGACCTTGCTGCGCCTGCGCGATCACCACCGCGTTGCGGTGGTCGAACTGGGCATGAACCACCCCGGCGAGATCGCGTACCTTGCGGCCGTTGCCCAGCCCACCGTGGCCCTGGTCAACAACGCGCAGCGCGAACACCTGGAATTCATGGCCACCGTGGAAGCCGTGGCGCACGAAAACGGATCGGTCTTCGCCGTCTTGGCCGCGCAGGGCACGGCGATCTATCCGGCTGAAGATTTGTATGAAAACGTGTGGCAGCGCTTGTCAGATAAGCGCAGGCAGCTATCGTTTGGAGAGCATTCAGGCAACGTCACCCTGCAGGTCAGTGAATGGCGCGGCGACCATTGGCAGGCAAAGGCGGGTACACCCGTCGGCGACGTGGCGTTTCCTCTGCACGTGGCTGGCCGGCACAACCTGCGCAACGCGCTGGCGGCCCTGGCCTGCTGCGTGGCGGCCGGCGCGCCGGTCGACGCCATGGCGCGTGGCCTGGCCGATTTCCGCCCGGTGCAGGGCCGTTCGCGCACCGCGCTGCTGCGCCACCGTGGCCGCGCCATCACCTTGATCGACGACACCTACAACGCCAACCCGGATTCGGTGCGCGCCATGGTCGATGTGCTGGCCGATCTGCCTGCCCCGCGCCTGCTGGTGCTGGGCGACATGGGCGAAGTGGGCGACCGTGGGCCCGAATTCCACGCCGAAATCGGCGCCTACGCGCGTGAACGCGGCGTGGACCGTCTGCTGGCGCACGGCCCGCTGGCGATTCACGCGGCCATGGCGTTTGGTGGTGGCCGCCATTTTGAAACCATCGAAGCGCTGAGCGACGCGGTGCGCACGCTGATGGCGCAGTCCGCCACCATCGGCGTCAAAGGGTCGCGCTTCATGCGCATGGAACGTGTGATCGCAGCGCTGTCGGCCGCCGACGGCACCGCAGAGGAGGGCGCTCATGCTGCTTAGCCTGGCCGCCTGGCTTCAAAACCTGTCGCCCGAGTTCGGGTTCTTTCGCGTCTTCCAGTACATCACCTTCCGGGCCGTGATGGCGGCGATGACGGCGCTGGTGATCGGCGTGGTGGCCGGCCCTTGGGTGATCCGCAAGCTGACCGAACTGAAGATCGGCCAGCCGGTGCGCGGCTACGCTATGGAAACGCACTTGTCCAAAAGCGGCACGCCGACCATGGGCGGCGTGCTGATTCTTTTGTCCATCGCGATATCCACGCTGCTGTGGTTCGACTGGTCCAACCGCTTCGTCTGGATCGTGTTGATCGTCACCTTCGGCTTTGGTGCCATTGGCTGGGCCGACGACTGGCGCAAGGTGGTCAACAAGGATCCGGAGGGCATGCGCTCGCGCGAGAAGTATTTCTGGCAATCGCTGATCGGCCTGGCGGCGGCGTTCTACCTGGTCTTCAGCATTTCGGAAGGTTCCAACGCCAAGGTGTGGGAGCTGTTCGTCAACTGGGTGTCGTCGGGCTTCACGATCGACTTGCCAGCCGCTACCGGCCTGACGGTGCCGTTCTTCAAGGAAGTCAGCTACCCGCTGGGCGTGGTGGGCTTCGTGATCCTGAGCTATCTGGTGATCGTCGGCTCCAGCAACGCCGTCAACCTGACCGACGGCCTGGACGGGCTGGCCATCATGCCGGTGATCATGGTCGGATCGGCGCTGGGCGTGTTCGCCTACGTCACGGGCAGCGCCAACTTCGCGCGCTATCTGCTGTTTCCGCACATTCCCGGTACGGCCGAGCTGTTGATCTTCTGCGCCGCCATGGCGGGCGCCGGGCTGGCCTTTCTGTGGTTCAACGCCCACCCCGCGCAGGTATTCATGGGCGACGTGGGTGCGCTGGCATTGGGCGGCGCGCTGGGCACCATCGCGGTGATCGCGCGGCAGGAAATCGTGCTGGCCATCATGGGCGGCATCTTCGTGGTCGAAGCGCTGTCGGTGATGCTGCAGGTGAGCTGGTTCAAGTACACCAAACGCCGCTACGGGCAGGGCCGCCGCTTGCTGAAGATGGCGCCGCTGCACCACCATTTCGAGAAAAGCGGCTGGGCCGAGACCCAGGTCGTGGTGCGCTTCTGGATCATCACCATGCTGCTGTGCCTGGTGGGCCTTTCCTCCTTGAAGCTGAGGTAGCCCGGTGATCGACATGTCCGACCGTCGCGTGCTGGTGCTGGGCCTGGGCCATTCCGGCCTGGCCATGGCGCGCTGGTGCGCGCGGTATGGCGCCGTGGTGACGGTGGCCGACACGCGGGAAGCGCCGCCGCAACTGGCCGCCCTGCGCGAGTCCGTGCCCGACGCGCGGTTCATTTCAGCGCCGCTGACGGCCAGCCTGGTCGACGACGCCGACCCGCGCGCGGTTTACCTGAGCCCCGGGCTGGCGCCTGCGGCCACGGCTGCGCTCACCGCCGAGGCGCGCTTGCGCGGCCTGCCTGTGCACGGTGAATTGGGCTTGTTTGCCCAGGCACTGGGTGCGCTGCGCGACGAGCGCGGTTACTCACCAGCCGTCCTGGCCGTCACCGGTACCAACGGCAAGACCACGGTGACGGCGCTGACGGGCCAGTTGGTGGAACGCGCCGGCAAGTCAGTGGTGGTGGCCGGCAACATCGGCCCCAGCCTGCTCGACACCTTGCAAGACTGCCTGGACCAGGACGCGCTGCCCGAGGTGTGGGTGCTGGAGCTGTCCAGCTTTCAGCTGGAAGGGGTGGAAGGCTTCGCGCCCACCGCGGCGGCGGTGCTCAACATCACCCAGGATCACCTGGACTGGCACGGCGACATGCGCGCCTATGCCGCGGCCAAGGCGCGCATCTTCGGCGCAACCGCCACCATGGTGCTCAACCGTGACGATCCCCTGGTTATGGCCATGCGGCCCGAGCCGCCCGCCAAGGCGGGCAAGGGCGCCAAGGGGCCCAAGCCCGCGCCGCGCGACGTGGTGACATTTGGCGCCGGCATGCCGACCGCGCCGCGCGACTTTGGCCTGGAACTGGTCGCCGGCATGGCCTGGCTGACGCGCGCGCTGGAAGCGGACGAAACCCAGCGCCGCCGCAAGGACGCCGAAGAAGAGTTGCACATCCAGCGCCTGATGCCGGCCGATGCGCTGCGCATTCGGGGGCGCCACAACGCGGTCAACGCGTTGGCAGCCCTTGCCCTGGCCACGCAGGCGGGCTGCCCGCTGGCGCCCATGCTGTACGGCCTGCGCGAATACCGCGGCGAACCGCACCGGGTTGAATCGATCGGTCTGCTGGACGACATCGAATATTTCGACGACAGCAAGGGCACCAATGTGGGTGCCACGGTGGCGGCGCTGCACGGGCTGGGCGCCGAACGCAAGCTGGTCGTGATTCTGGGTGGCGACGGCAAAGGGCAGGATTTCTCGCCGTTGGCCGAGCCGGTCGCGCGCTATGTCCGCGCGGCGGTGTTGATCGGGCGCGATGCCCAGGCCGTGCGCGGCGCACTGAGCGACACGGGCGTGTCCTTGGTCGACGCGTCTGACATGCCGGGCGCCGTGGCCGCCGCACGCGCCGAGGCGCACAAGGGCGATGCGGTGCTGTTGTCGCCCGCCTGCGCAAGCCTGGATATGTACCGCAACTACGAGCACCGTGCAGACGCGTTTCGCGAAGCCGTGCGCGATCTGGCCCTGGCCAGCGGATCCACCCTGGAGGTGCTGACATGAGCGCTGGTGCCGACGCGCTGCCCGGGCAAGGGCGGGACAAGAAGCGGCGTGCCAAGCGCGCCCGCGCGGACGAGTTGCCGGTGCGCATTGGCGGCATGGAATACGCCCGCACGGCCAGCACGCCATCGCGCCTGCTGGGTTTTGACCAATCGCTGATCTGGGTCTGTGTGGCCTTGCTGGCGTGGGGCTTGATCATGGTGTATTCGGCCAGCATTGCGCTGCCCGACAACCCGCGCTTTGCACGCTACGCCCCGGGCCATTTTGCGATGCGGCATGCGATCTGGATCTTCCTGTCCCTGATCGCCGCGCTGGTGGCCTTCCAGATCCGCATGGATTGGTGGGAAAAGTCGGCGCCGTGGTTGTTCGTGGTGTCGCTGGCGCTGTTGATCGCCGTGTTGATTCCGCACGTGGGCACGGTGGTCAACGGTGCGCGGCGCTGGATTTCACTGGGCCCGATGAGCTTTCAGCCGTCCGAGCTGGCCAAGATCGCCGTGCTGATGTATGCGGCCGACTACATGGTCCGCAAGATGGATGTGAAAGAGCGCTTCTTCCGCGCGGTGCTGCCCATGGGCATTGCCATTGCGGTGGTGGGCCTGCTGCTGCTGGCGCAGCCCGACATGGGCGCCTTCATGGTGATCGCCGTGATCGCGATGGGCATTCTGTTTTTGGGCGGCGTCAACGCGCGCATGTTCTTCTTGATCGCGGCGGTGCTGGTGGTGGCTTTCGCGGCCATCATCTGGGCGTCTCCGTGGCGGCGCGAACGCATCTTTGCCTATCTGGACCCCTGGAGCGAAGAGCATGCGCTGGGCAAGGGCTACCAGTTGTCGCACGCGCTGATTGCCATCGGCCGCGGCGAGGTGTTCGGCGTGGGCCTGGGTGGCAGCATCGAAAAGCTGCACTGGCTGCCGGAAGCGCACACCGACTTCCTGCTGGCCGTGATCGGCGAAGAGTTCGGCCTGATCGGCCTGGTGTGTGTGATCTTCCTGTTCCTGTGGCTGACGCGCCGCATCATGTACATCGGGCGCCAGGCGATTGCGCTGGACCGTGTGTTTTCTGGCCTGGTGGCGCAAGGCATCGGCCTGTGGCTGGGCTTTCAGGCCTTCATCAACATTGGCGTGAACCTGGGCGCCTTGCCCACCAAGGGGCTGACGCTGCCTTTCATGAGCTACGGCGGCTCGGCCATCATGGCCAACATGGTGGCCATCGCCATCGTGCTGCGCATTGATATGGAAAACCGCCACCTGATGCGTGGGGGGCGGGCGTGACGATGGGTGCTGTGCAGCAACGCGATGGCGTGACGCCCCTGCCTGAGCGCGTGGGTGCGGTGAAGTGCGCCCTGGTCATGGCCGGCGGTACGGGCGGGCACATCTTTCCCGGCCTGGCCGTCGCCGAAAGCCTGCGCGAGCGCGGGTGGCGCGTGCACTGGCTGGGCGCACCTGGCAGCATGGAGCAGCAACTGGTGCCGCCGCGCGGCTTCGCATTCGAGCCGGTGGCATTCGGCGGCGTGCGCGGCAAGCGCCTGAGCACGCTGGTGTTGCTGCCCCTGCGACTGCTGAGGGCCTTTGGCCAGGCGTTGCAGGTGGTGCGCCGCGTCAAGCCGGATGTGTTGGTGGGCCTGGGTGGCTACATCACTTTTCCGGGCGGGATGATGGGGGTTGCCTTGGGCAAGCCGTTGATCCTGCATGAGCAGAATTCGATCGCCGGCATGGCCAACAAGGTGCTGGCCGGTGTTGCGGATCGGGTGTTTACCGCGTTCCCTGGTGTCTTGCCCAAGGCGCGCAAGGTGCAGTGGGTGGGCAACCCGCTGCGCGCGGCGTTCACGCAGTACCCCGGCCCGGTCGAGCGCTTCGCCGGGCGGACCGGCCCGCTGCGCATCCTGGTGGTGGGCGGCAGTCTGGGCGCGCAGGCCTTGAACGACGTCGTGCCGCGCGCCCTGGCCTTGATGCCCGCCGCCACGCGCCCCATCGTCTTGCACCAGAGCGGCGCCAAGCAGATTGACGCATTGCGCGCCAATTACGAAGCGGCCGGCATGCAGGCCGAGCTGGTGCCGTTCATCGACGACATGGCGCGCGCCTATGCGGATGCCGATCTGGTGATCTGCCGGTCCGGCGCCACCACGGTCACCGAGATCGCGGCCATCGGTGCGGCTGCGCTGTTCGTGCCGTTTCCGCACGCCGTGGACGACCATCAGACGACCAACGCGCGCTTCTTGGTGGACCAGGGCGCGGGCTGGCTGCTTCAACAGCGCGACTTGAGTGCCGAAGGATTGGCAGAATTGCTACAAAATACAGAGCGCACTGCGCTGATTGAACGGGCGCTGAAGGCCAAAAGCTTGCAAAAAACAGATGCCACCCAATCCCTGGTGGCCGCGTGCGAGGAGCTGGCAGCATGAAGCACGCCATCAAGCACATCCATTTCGTCGGCATCGGCGGATCGGGCATGAGCGGCATCGCAGAGGTGCTGCACAACCTGGGCTACGTGATCTCCGGCTCTGACCTGGCAGACAGCGCCACGCTGCGGCGGCTGCAGGCGCTGGGCATGCAGACGCACGTGGGCCACAGCGCGGCCAATGTCGAAGGCGCCGACGCCGTGGTCACCTCCACCGCCGTCACGGCCGACAACCCCGAGGTGCTGACCGCGCGCGAGAAGCGCATCCCGGTGGTGCCGCGCGCCATGATGCTGGCCGAGCTGATGCGCATGAAGCAGGGCATTGCCATTGCCGGCACGCACGGCAAGACCACCACCACCAGCCTGGTCGCCAGCGTGCTGGCGGAAGCGGGGCTGGACCCGACCTTCGTCATTGGCGGGCGGCTCAACAGCGCGGGCGTCAATGCGCGCCTGGGTTCGGGCGAATACATCGTGGTCGAGGCGGATGAATCCGACGCATCGTTTCTGAACCTGCTGCCAGTGATGGCGGTGGTCACGAACATCGACGCCGACCACATGGAGACCTACGGCCACGACTTCGGTCGGCTGAAGAAGGCCTTCGTCGATTTCCTGCACCGCATGCCGTTCTACGGCACCGCGGTGTTGTGCCTGGAAAGCCCCGCCGTGCGCGACATCCTGGGTGAAGTGGCGTGCCCGGTCACCACCTACGGCTTCAGTGAAGATGCCCAGGTTCGCGCCGTCAACGTGCGGGCGGAACAGGGCCAGATGCGCTTCACGGTGCAACGGCGCAACGGGGTGCAGCTGCCCGACATGGACATCGTGCTGAACCTGGCGGGCGAGCACAACGTGCTGAATGCGCTGTCCGCGATTGCGGTGGCGGTTGAGCTGAACGTGCCCGACGCCGCGGTGCAGAAAGCGCTGGCCGAATTCAAGGGTGTCGGGCGGCGGTTCCAGCGCTATGGCGAATTGCCGGCGCGCGATGGCGGCACCTTCACGCTGATCGACGACTACGGCCACCACCCCGTGGAAATGGCCGCCACGCTGGCCGCCGCACGCGGCGCCTTTGCCGGGCGGCGCCTGGTGTTGGCATTTCAACCACACCGCTACACCCGCACGCGCGATTGCTTTGAAGATTTTGTGAAGGTTTTGAGCAACGCCGACGGCGTCATCCTGACCGAGGTCTACGCCGCCGGCGAAGAGCCGATCGTGGCGGCGGACGGGCGTTCGTTGGCCCGTGCCTTGCGCGTGTCGGGCCGGGTCGAGCCGCTTTTTGTGGACGACGTGGCGGACATGCCACAGCGCGTGGCCGACTACGCACAGGGCGGCGATGTGGTGTTGTGCATGGGGGCTGGCTCAATCGGCGCAGTTCCGGCAAAAATCGTTGATTTGCTACAAAAAACTGAGCATAATCCGGGCTGACTTGAGGATCATGGTGCAACAAGGCGTTCAATTCGGAAAAGTGGCGGTGCTGATGGGCGGGCGTTCGGCTGAACGCGAGGTTTCGCTCATGTCCGGCCAAGGCGTTCTGGACGCATTGCGCGCCCGGGGCGTTGACGCGAACGCCTTCGATCCGTCTGAACGCCCGATGGACGATCTGAAGCGCGAGGGCTTCGCCCGCTGCTTCATCGCACTGCATGGCCGCTTTGGTGAAGATGGCACGGTGCAAGGCGCGCTGGAGCTGCTCGGCATTCCCTACACCGGCGCCGGCGTGATGGCGTCCGCCATCGCCATCGACAAGACCATGACCAAACGGGTCTGGCTGGCCGAAGGGCTGTCCACGCCCAAATACCGGTTGCTGCAGCGCGACGGCTATACGCACGACGATGTGATTGGCGTGCCTGATGAATTGGGCCTGCCCGTGATCGTCAAGCCCGCACGCGAAGGCTCGTCCCTGGGGGTGACCAAGGCCGAGGGCTACTCTGAAATGGAAGCCGCCGTGCAGCAAGCGGCGCAGCTGGATGCCGATGTGCTGTGCGAACAGTTCATCCGCGGTGACGAGGTGACTTGCCCGGTGCTGGGCGCTGGCGATCAGGCGCGCGCGCTGCCGGTGATCCGCATCGTCGCGCCCGAAGGCAACTACGACTACCAGCACAAATACTTCACCGACGATACCCAGTATTTGGTGCCCTGCGGCCTGCCTGCGGGCGAAGAGGCCGCCATCCAGGCGCTGGCGGTCAAAGCCTACCGGGTGCTGGGCTGCCGTGGCTGGGGCCGCATCGACGTCATGATCGACGGGGCCACGCGCCAGCCCTATCTGCTGGAAATCAACACATCCCCTGGCATGACCAGCCATTCCCTGGTGCCCATGGCGGCGCGGGCGGCCGGCACCAGCTATGAAGACCTGTGCCTGCGCCTGTTGGCAGATGCTTCGCTGGACTACGGTCCAGCGGTGAAGGTCGCCGCATGAACCCTGCCATGCCGGTGCCGCTCGACGTCAAGCTGATGAACTTGACCGCTTCGCTGTTGGTCACCGGCTTGGTGTTGGCGTGCCTGGCCGCTGGCCTGTGGTGGGCGCTGCGCAACCCGGCGTTTGCCATCGGGCAGATCACGGTGGGGGGCGACACCACGCACAACAGCGCGGCCAGCCTGCGCGCCACGGTGGCGCCCAAGCTTTCCGGCAATTTCTTTACGCTGGACCTGGCGGCGGCGCAGGCGGCTTTCCAGTCGGCCCCGTGGGTGCGCCGGGCGATGGTGCAGCGCGAGTTTCCCAACCAGTTGCACATCATCCTTCAGGAACATGTGCCGGTGGCGTACTGGGGCGAAGACGATGCCGTGCTGGTCAACCAGCAGGGCGAGGTATTTGAAGTGGGCGATACCGATGCGGACGAGGCCGGCATCCCGCGGCTCCAGGGGCCGGAAGGGCAGGCGTCGGTGGTCTTGAACATGCTGCAACACCTGAGTCCGCTGGTGGCGCCTTTGGACGTGCGCCTGGCCGGTCTGACGCTGCAGCCGCGCGGCAACTGGGTTGCGGTGCTGGATCGCGGCGCCGTGATCGAACTGGGCCAAGGCACGCCTCAGGAGCTGGCTGCGCGCCTGACCCAGTTTGTAGAAACCGTGAAGGAAGTGACGGCGCGCCACCAACGCAGCTTGAGCGCCGTGGAGACGGCCGATTTGCGGCACGTGGGCGGCTACGCCTTGCGCATGCGCGGGGTCACCACGGTGCGTGGCGATGCGGCGGGTACGCCTGCGGCGCCGGTGCGTCGTTGAAGGCCGGCAACACCAGGATCGACAGACAAGAACATGGCTAAAGAGTACAAGGATCTGATCGTCGGGCTTGACATCGGCACCGCCAAAATCATGGTGGTGGTGGGTGAAGTCCTGCCTGGCGGCGACCTCAAGCTGGCTGGCCTGGGCGTGGCGCCAAGCAACGGACTGAAGCGGGGCGTGGTGGTGAACATCGACGCCACCGTTGCCAGCATCCAGCAGGCGCTGAAAGAGGCCGAGCTGATGGCCGACTGCAAGATCGGCCGCGTCTACACCGGTATCACCGGCAGCCATATCCGGGGCATCAACTCCAGCGGCATGGTGGCCGTGAAGGACAAGGAAGTCACCCCGATCGACGTGGCCCGCGTGGTTGAAACCGCCAAGGCCATCAACATCTCCAGCGACCAGCGTCTGTTGCTGGTGGCGCCGCAAGAGTTCGTCATCGACGGGCAGGATGTGCGCGAACCCGTCGGCATGAGCGGCATGCGCCTGGAGGCCAAGGTGCATATCGTCACGGGCGCGCAAAGCGCGGCCGAGAACATCATCAAATGCATTCGCCGCTGCGGCCTTGAAGTGGACCAACTGATGCTGAACCCGCTGGCTTCCGCGCAGGCGGTGCTGACCGACGACGAGCGCGACCTGGGCGTGGTCTGCGTCGACGTGGGCGCGGGCACCACCGACGTGGCCATCTTCGCCGGCGGTTCGATTCGGCACACGGCGGTGATTCCGATCGCGGGCGATCTGATCACCAGCGACATCGCCATGGCCTTGCGCACGCCGACGATGGACGCCGAGGACATCAAGGTGGCGCACGGTTGTGCCAAGCAATTGCTGGCCGACGCGGATACCCAGGTCGAAGTGCCGGGCCTGGGCGACCGCACGCCGCGCATGCTGTCCAAGCAGGCGCTGGCGGGCGTGATCGAGCCGCGCGTGGAAGAAATCTTCTCGCTGGTGCAGCAGGTCATCCGCGATTCGGGTTACGAAGAAGTGCTGTCCTCCGGCGTGGTGCTGACCGGCGGCAGCGCGGTGATTCCGGGCATGGTCGAGCTGGGTGAGGACATCTTCCTGAAACCCGTTCGGCGCGGCGTGCCCAAGTATTCGCGGGCGCTTTCCGACATGGTGGCGCAGCCACGCGCGGCGACCGTGATGGGCCTGATGGAAGAGGCGCGCCAGGCCCGTTTGCGGGGCTTCAAGGTGGCCCAGAAATCGAGTGGCATGAAGACCGCCTTTGGGCGCTTCAAGGATTTCATCGTGGGGAACTTCTGATCATGAACACACGCACCCTGTTCGCACACATCCGATCGGTGTCCCCGGGCTGGCAGAGCACAGGACCGCCGTGATGGAGCCAGACAGCCCTTACCCAGAATTCGAGTTTCTCGATCGCACGCAACCCAAAATCTCAACATTCCAGGCAACTGCAGACAGACAAGGAGTAACACCATGAGCATCGAAATGATTGATACCGAAGGCTTCAACGCTGGCACCCAGATCAAGGTCATTGGCGTCGGTGGCGGCGGCAGCAATGCGGTCGATCACATGGTCAACCGCAACGTGCAAGGCGTGGAATTCATCTGCGCCAACACCGATGCGCAAGCCCTGGCGCGCACCAATGCCACCGTCTGCATTCAGCTGGGCAGCAGTGGCCTGGGCGCGGGCAGCAAGCCCGACAAAGGCCGCGAAGCCGCCGAGGCCGCCGCTGACGACATCCGTCAGGCGATCCGCGGCGCGCACATGCTGTTCATCACCGCCGGCATGGGCGGCGGCACGGGCACCGGCGCTGCACCGGTGATCGCGCGCATTGCCAAGGACATGGGCATCCTGACGGTGGGCGTGGTGACCAAGCCTTTCGACTGGGAAGGTGGCCGCCGCATCACCAACGCCGAATCCGGCCTGACCGAGCTGGAAGCCAACGTCGATTCGCTCGTCGTGGTGCTGAACGAAAAGCTGTTGGAAGTGCTGGGCGACGACATCACGCAGGAAGAAGCCTTTGCCCAGGCCAACGACGTGCTGAAGAACGCCGTGGGTGGCATTGCCGAGATCATCAACGACTACGGCTTCGTCAACGTCGACTTCGAAGACGTGCGCACCATCATGGGCGAGCCCGGCAAGGCCATGATGGGTACTGCCACGGCCAACGGCCCTGACCGCGCCCGCATCGCCGCCGAGCAAGCCATTGCCTGCCCGCTGCTGGAAGGAATCGACCTGTCGGGCGCCAAGGGCGTGCTGGTGCTGGTCACGGCATCCAAGGGCACCCTGAAGCTGAACGAGTCCAAGGAAGCCATGAACACCATCCGCGCCTACGCCGCGCAGGATGCGCACGTGATCTTTGGCGCCGCCTACGACGATTCGCTGGGCGACGAGATCCGCGTCACCGTGCTGGCCACCGGCCTGTCGCGCCAGGCCATGCGCCGCCAGCCCATCACCGTGGTGCAAGGCGGCCTGCGTACCGGCACCGACAACCAGCCGATGTTCGTCACGCCCACGCTGAACACCACCGCAGGCGCGGCGCAGGCCGACTACGGCAACATGGCCGTGCCCAGCGTGTGGCGTACCAACCGCACGCAGGCGGCCGCGAAGGTGGACGCGCTGTCTTCGGGCGGCATGGACGACTTCGAGATCC
>JAGOEM010000083.1 GCA_017997715.1 Ottowia sp. | reverse complement strand
CGCGGTTGATCAGCGTGGCGCAGCCGGTGACCTGGTTGACGCTGAGCAGCGTGCGCGGCGTGATGTCGGCCGGGGGAATGCGCTGGTAGGCGGTGAACGAGGGGCTGAGCACCTGCAGATCGCGGTCGACCACCGTCAAATCGCTGTGCACCAAACAAGGGATGGCGCTGCCGTGCGCGGCTTCCAGCGCCTGCGCGGCGGCCAGCAGGGTGGCAGTTTTTTCGGGCAGCCAGACATCGTCCTGGTCGCAGAACGACAGGTACGCGGCGCGGCCGTCTTCGGCGCTGGCGCGCATCAGGCGTTCGAAATTGCGCAGCACACCGCCAGCAGGGGCGCGGTTGGGCGCGTCGTTCGGCAGCAGCACCATGCGGCCGCCAAAGGCGCTTTGGTAGCGCTGCAGGATGGCCAGCGTGTCGTCGCTGGAACCATCGTCGCTGACCAGCAGCCGGAAATGCCCGTGCGTCTGCGCCAGCAGCGAATCCAGCTGGGGCGCCAGGTAGGCCGCGCCGTTGTAGGTGGCCAGCAGGATGTCGACCAGGGCTGGGGTGCTCATCGTCGCGCTTTCTGCCGCTTTTGGGCCACTTCGGCGCGCATCAGCACCTCATAGGCATCGACGATGGCCGGCCAGGTGTAGTGCTGGGCGATGATCTGGCGCGCCCGCGCGGCCCGTTGCGCCACCGCTTCAGGCGGCTGGGCCAGGCGCTGGTTCAGCCGATCGGCCAGCTGGGCCGGGCCGCTGAAGTAGTCGGCCGCGTCGCGCGCCACCTCGCGGTTGAAGGGGTTGTCGTGCGCCACCACCCAGTTGCCGCAGGCCAGCGATTCCAGCAACGACGGGTTGGTACCGCCCACCGAATGGCCGTGCAGGTAGCTGGCGGCAAACACGCGCAGCGCGTTGAGCTGGGCCGGCACATAAATGCCGCCAGTGAACAGCACGCGTTCGCTGGCCAGCGCCCGCAGCTGTTGCTGATACGGCGTGGCGCCGCCGACATCGCCCACGATGACCAGCGGCCAGCCGTCGGCGTGCTGCTGCAGGTGCAGGCGGTGGCCTTCGATGATTTCCAGCAGGTGGTTCTCAGGCTCGGCCCGCGCCACCACCACGTGGTAGCGGCCCGGCGTCAGGCCCCAGGGCGCCAGCAGGCGGGCATCGGCATCGCCTGGCTGAACTTCATCGGCCCCGTAGGCGATGAAGTCGCACCGAGCGCCACCGGGGTAGTGCTGGCGAAAGCGCTGGGCGATGGCCTCGGCGTCGGCGATCAGGCGCGTGGCGGTGCGGCTGGCCACCGCCTCCATGGCGCGCAGGTAGCTGCGCGCGCCGCGCCCCCATTTGCTGCGCGCCCATTCCAGGCCATCCACATTGATCCACACCGGCGTGCCGGCCGCGCGTGGCAGCCAGCAGGCCCAGGCGGCGCCGTAGCCCAGCATGTAGACCAGATCAAAGCCGTGCCGCGCGTCCCACAGGCAAGCGCCGTCATAGGCCAGCACCGACGCCGGGCCCCAGGCCGGCCGGCGCCGCGCGCGCACGCGCACGCCTTCGTGCCAGGCGTCGGGGCCGGGCGGGCCTTCGGATTCGGCGTAGACGGTGACCTGGTGGCCGCGCTGCACCAGCCCCACGGCCAGGCGTTCGGCAAAGGTTTCAAACCCGCCGTAGCGCGCCGGAATGCCGCGTGTGCCCAGGATGGCGATGCGCAACAGCGCGGGCGCGCCCGACATGCCCGCCGCCTGTGCCGCGTCCACGGCGGGTGAAGTCAAATATCGGCCTCGGCCAACAGGCGCGCCGAGGTCTTGTCCTTGTCCGACAGCACCGGCTGGGCGATGCCGTGTGCGGCCAGCGGCCAGTCGATGCCGATGGCCGGGTCGTCCCAGCGGATGGCGCGCTCGTGCGCGGGGCTGTAGTAGTCGGTGGTTTTGTAGAGGAAGTCGGCGGTGTCGGTCAGCACCACGAAGCCGTGCGCCAGGCCGGGCGGAATCCACAGCTGCTGCTGGTTTTCCTCGCTCAGCACCGCGCCGGCCCAGCGGCCAAAGGTGGGCGAGTCGCGCCGGATATCGACCGCCACGTCGAACACCGCCCCGCTGGTCACGCGCACCAGCTTGCCCTGCGCCTTGGGCGCCACCTGGTAGTGCAGCCCGCGCAGCACACCGCGCCCGCTGCGGCTGTGGTTGTCCTGCACAAAGGGCAAATCCACGCCGGTGGCCGCTGCAAACGCCTGCTGGTTGAAGCTTTCAAAGAAGAAGCCGCGCGCGTCGCCAAACACCTTGGGTTCGATCAGCAACACATCGGGTATGGCCTGCGGAGTGATTTTCATGCTCGGTTTATAGCCTTTCGGTGGTTTGCGGCGAAGCTGCGCCAGCCAGCCCCCCCGGCCTGCCCTGCCCGCGCCACAGGCCATCCCGACGAAAGCGGTGCCCGCAGCAGAAGGGCAAAGGCGTCACCGCCGACCCTGGGGGCGTTCATCATCAGTACACGCGCTTGTTCAGCAGCTGCAGCAGGTATTGCCCGTAGCCGCCCTTGACCAGCGGCTGCGCCAGGCGGTCCAGCTGGCCGTCGTCGATCCAGCGGTGGCGCCAGGCGATTTCTTCCGGGCAGGCGATTTTCAGGCCCTGGCGGTTTTCCAGCGTGGCGATGAACTGGCTGGCTTCCAGCAGGCTTTGGTGCGTGCCGGTGTCCAGCCAGGCGTAGCCCCGGCCCATGATTTCGACGCTGAGCTGGTCCTGCTCCAGGTACAGGCGGTTCAGGTCGGTGATTTCCAGCTCGCCGCGCGGCGAAGGCTTCAGGCCCTTGGCCAGCTCGACCACCTGGGTGTCGTAGAAGTACAGCCCCGTCACGGCGTAGTTGCTCTTGGGCTTGGCCGGCTTTTCTTCCAGCGACAGCACCTTGCCGCTGGCGTCGAACTCGGCCACGCCGTAGCGCTCGGGGTCGTGCACGTGGTAGGCGAAGACCGAAGCACCGCTCTGGCGGCCGTCGGCGCTTTCCAGCAGTTCGTGGAAATCGTGGCCGTAGAAGATGTTGTCGCCCAGCACCAGCGCGCTGGGGGCGCCGTCCAGAAACTGCTCGCCAATCACGAAGGCCTGGGCCAGCCCGTCCGGGCTGGGCTGCACGGCGTACTGCAGGTTCAGGCCCCACTGGCTGCCGTCGCCCAGCAGCTGCTGAAAGCGCGGCGTGTCCTGCGGCGTACTGATGATCAGGATGTCGCGGATACCGGCCAGCATCAGGGTGCTCAGCGGGTAATACACCATGGGCTTGTCGTACACGGGCAGCAATTGCTTGCTGAGCGCCAGCGTCGCCGGGTGCAGGCCGCGGGCAAGACCCACCGGCAAGGTGGTTGCCCTTGCGGGTGCGTGGGGTGGGTGGGTGCCTCAACCGTTTTCCTTCGGCTTCCGGTCTACCCCTGCTGCCAGGGCGGCAGGGTCAGGCCGAACACCTGTTGCAGGCGCGTGGTGTCCAGGCGCGAATTGTGCGGGCGCCGGGCCGGCGTGGGAAACGCATCGCTGGCCACGGGCTGCACGTCATTTACTATCAATTCAGGAGCTGCTTGCGCCCGCCTGTATTGCGCAAACACGTGATTTGCATAAGAAAACCAGGTGGTCGCACCGGCCGCAGCCAGGTGGTAGGTGCCGCCGTCCTGCGGCCGCGCCAGGCACTGGCGCAGGGCATGGGCCGTCACGTCGGCAATCAATTCGGCCCCGGTGGGCGCGCCCCATTGGTCATCGACCACCGTCAGGCGTTCGCGCTCTGCCCCCAGGCGCAGCATGGTGCGGGCAAAGTTGCCGCCGCGCGCCGCGTACACCCAGCTGGTGCGCAGGATCAGGTGGCGGCAGCCGCTGGCGCGGATGGCCTGTTCGCCCGCCAGCTTGCTCGCGCCGTAGACGCTGAGCGGCCCGGTGGCGTCGTCTTCGCGCCAGGGGCGTTCGCCCGAACCGTCGAACACGTAGTCGGTGCTGTAGTGCACCAGCCAGGCGCCGACCTCGGCCGCGGCCTGGGCCAGCGCAGCGGGCGCCTCGGCGTTCAGGCGCTGGGCCCGCTCGGGTTCGCTCTCGGCGCGGTCGACGGCGGTGTGCGCGGCGGCGTTGACGATGGCCAGCGGGCGCAGCGCACGCACCGTGGCGGCCAGCGCGGCGGGGTCGTTCAAGTCACCGCACAAAAAACCACCCAAGCCATCCTGCCCGTGCCGGTCCAATGCCACCTGCGGGCCCAGCGGGGCCAGCGCGCGCTGCAGTTCCCAGCCGACCTGGCCGTTCTTGCCCAGCAAAAGGATTGCGTTGCCCGCCATGCGTTCAGGCCGCCGGCTGCGCGGTGGGATCGGCGCCGTACTGCGCGGCCACCCAGTCGCGGTAGCCGCCGGACTGCACGTTGCGTACCCAGGCTTCGTTGGCCAGGTACCAGGCGATGGTCTTGCGGATGCCGGTGTCGAAGGTCTCGGCCGGCTTCCAGCCCAGTTCGCGCTCGATCTTGCGGGCGTCGATGGCGTAGCGGCGGTCGTGGCCGGGGCGGTCTTTCACGTGGGTGATCTGCTGGCGGTAGCTGCCGCCTGCGGCGCGCGGGGCCATTTCGTCCAGCAGGTCGCACACGGTGTGCACGATGCTCAGGTTGGCTTTCTCGTTCCAGCCACCAACGTTGTAGGTTTCGCCCAGCTGGCCGGCTTCCAGCACGCGGCGGATGGCCGAGCAGTGGTCGGTCACATACAGCCAGTCGCGCACCTGCTGGCCGTCGCCATACACGGGCAGCGGCTTGCCGGCCAGCGCGTTGACGATCATCAGCGGGATCAGCTTCTCAGGAAAATGAAACGGCCCGTAGTTGTTGGAACAATTGGTGGTCAGCACCGGCAGCCCGTGCGTGTGGTGCCAGGCGCGCACCAGGTGGTCGCTGGCGGCCTTGCTGGCGCTGTAGGGGCTGTTGGGCTCGTAGGTGTGGGTTTCGGTGAAGGCCGGGTCGGTGGGGGCCAGGCTGCCGTACACCTCGTCGGTCGATACGTGCAGGAAGCGGAACGCGCCGCGCTCGGCCTCGCCCAGGCCGCCCCAGTAGGCGCGCGTGGCCTCCAGCAGGCGGAAGGTGCCGACGATGTTGGTGACAATGAAGTCCTCGGCCCCGTGGATCGAGCGGTCCACATGGCTTTCCGCCGCAAAATTGACGATGGCACGCGGCCGGTGCTCGGCCAGCAGGCGCTCGACCAGCGCGGTATCGCCGATGTCGCCACGCACGAAAATGTGGCGCGGGTTGTCCTTGGCGGCGTCCAGATTGGCCAGATTGCCCGCGTAGGTCAGTTTGTCGAGGTTGACGACCGGCTCTGCCGACTGGGCCAGCCAGTCCAGAACAAAGTTGCTGCCGATGAAGCCGGCGCCGCCGGTGACCAGAATCATGTGAGGGGTTCCTTAATGTGGCTGCTTGGCCGCAGCCACCATGGGGATCAATTATTTCATCTTCGTCGCGCGCCCCCACACGGGCCCACGCGCAGCCAGCCCATGCGGCACAATGGGCTTGTCCGAACAGCGCTTTCCCACGCACCATGGCTACCTCTCGCAAACGCCCTGCCGCCGACCCGGCCGAGCCCACCTCGCCGCCCTCTTCCAGCGCCAGCGACAACGTCTGGCTGGCCGGCATGGGCGCGCTGGCCCAGGCGCAGGCCCAAGGCACCAAAGCCTTTGACAGCCTGGTACGCAAAGGCCTGGCGCAACAGGCCAAGGCCCGCGAGGCCGCTGAAACCGAAATCAACAAGGCCGCCGAGCGCCTGGGCGCCATCACCCTGGGCAGCGCCAACCCCTGGGATCGACTGGGCGGCATCTTTGAAGGCCGCGTACAGCAAGCCCTGGAAGGCCTGGGCATGCCCACGCCCGACCAGCTGGCGGCCCTGTTCAACCGCCTGCACGCCCTGGAAGCCCGCGTGGCCGAGCTGGAGCGCGCCGCCGCGCAACCCGCCGCCAGCAGCCCGCGCACGCCACGCGCCAAACCGGGCACCCACGGAAACTGACACCTTGGCCTCGATCGCCTACGAGTCCGCCTACCGCGGCGCCGACCCGGCCGCCGACCAGCTGCAGCGCAAGCGGCTGATCACCGCCGTTTCGGTCGCTGTGGTGGCGCACGCCATTGTCCTGGTGGTGTTGGCGCAGCCAGCGCGCTTCAAGCTGGGCATCGACCGTGCAGACCCGGTGATGACGCGCTGGATCGAAGCGCCCGCGGTGCCCAGCGCCGGCCTGGCGCGCCAGGAACCGGCGGCCGACCAACAACCAACGCCGAAAGCCGAAGCGCCTGCCCAACCCCGGACGCGCCCGGATCGCACCCCCCCCACGCCGCGCCCTGAGCGCAATGACGACCAGACGGCCGCACCGGACGCCCCGGTGGCGGAAGCGGCAGAAGACGCCGCCGCTGCCTCGCCCTTGCCGGAAGGCCAGGACCCCTTGCGCATGCTGCCCACCACGCCCGAGCGCTTCGCGATGCTGGACCGCCTGAGCCGAGACATCGACGCCGATCCGTCCCTGTACGCGCCGGGCAACGCCATCAGCGTCACCATCGACCTGGACGGCCAGCCCAAGGTCTGGCGCTTCGTCATCGTTGGCGAATCCTCCATCCGTTCGATGGGCGGGCTGGACGTGCCCACGCTGCACCTGATGCATTACCCCGAGCACGAACGCGATGACCGGGTAGAGGTCTGGCTGGTGCCGCAACTGGCGTACCGGCCGATCCAGATCAACGTTTTCCCACCAGGCGCCCTGAGCGGCCAAAGCTACACCGCGCGCATCGCGCTGGACCAGCTGGACCAGGCCGCGCGCAATCCACCGGCCGCCGGGGCATCCGGCCCTGCTGCTGCGGCCTCTCGGTAAACCGCCCGCCCTGCCATGGCCAAGAAAGCGCCCCGCCGCACCGCCGAGCGCATTCTGGCCGCCACGCTGGAGCTGTTCAACCGCTTTGGCGAGCCCAACGTGTCCACCACGGCCATCTCGGCCGAACTGAACATCAGCCCCGGCAACCTGTACTACCACTTCCCGTCCAAGGACGAGCTGGTCAACACCTTGTTCGACCAGTACGAGGCGCGCGTCGTGGTGCTGCTGGCCGCCAGCGACGACGTGCGCGACCTGGAGGACACCTGGTTCTTCCTGCACACCCTGTTCGAGCTGATCTGGGCCTACCGCTTCCTGTACCGCGACCTGAACCACCTGCTGTCGCGCAACCGCCGACTGGAAACCCATTTCCCCCCCATCCTGATGCGCAAGAAAGGCGCGCTGCGGGTCATCCTGGATCAGCTGCTGTCGCCTGAAGCCGCCGCCCAGGACGAACCCGCCCCGCGCGACGCCATTGCCGCCAGCATGGTGGTGCTGCTGACCTACTGGCTGAGCTACGAATACGTGCTGCAGCCGCGCACCGCCATGGAACCCGAAAATGCCCAAGACGCGCTGCTGCGCGGCGCGTACCATGTGCTCAGCCTGCTGGCGCCGCACCTTGACCAGGCGCGACGCGCCCACCTGCAGGCACTGACCCAGGCCTACCAACCCGCCTTGAACTGAACTCCCGATGAGCGCCTGGACCCCTTGCCCCTATGTGGCCGACTACCCGTTCGACACCGCGCGCGTGAAAGCGCTGTGGACCGAGTTGCACGCCGTCGATGACGAATCGCTGCCCGAAGACGACGCCCTGCTGCACGGCTGGGCGCTGTTCCATTCGGGCCGCTTTCAGGAAGCGGCCGATGCGGGCCTGGCCGTCGGCCCCGACGGCTGGTCGCTGGCCAGCCGCGCCACCGCCGCGCACGCCGCGCTGGTCGAGCCGCAGGAAAGCGTGCGGCTTGACCTGTTCAAGCGCGTGCACCTGCAGGCCGCCGCACAGGCCATCCAGCGGCCCCAGTTGGCCAATGCCTGGTACTGGCAGGGTTACGCGCTGGCCCGCTATGCCCAGGGCATTCACGTGGCGCGGGCACTGGCCCAGGGGCTGGGCACGCAGGTGCGCGCGGCCCTGCGCGCAACGCTGGCGCTGGACCCGAACCACGCCTACGCCCACGTCGCATTAGGCACCTTCGAAGCCGCGGTGATCGACAAGCTGGGCCCGATGGTCGGCGCGATCACCTACGGCGTCACCGCCGAATCGGCGCTGAACCACCTGCGCGAAGCGCAGCGCCTGGCGCCCCATTCCCCCGCCGTGCTGCACGAAAGCGCCAGCGCGCTGCTGCTGCTGGACGACCTCACCCACCTGGATGAGGCCACGCGCCTGCAAGAGGCCGCCGCCCGCGTCAACGCGCGCGACGCGGTCGAGCGCCTGTGGGTCGAGCTGGCGCGCACCAGCCTGACGCTGTAGACAGCGCCCCGCACCCGCCCGCCAGCCCGCCGGGCACGGCTAACATGGGCCATGGGGCCCGCCTTGGCGCGTGGCCCCTCACCTTTTCACCTCAAGGAGTTTTTCCATGTCCGATCTGAAGGCGCGATTCGACACCGCCGTGGCCAATTCCAAAACGCTGAGCGAGCGGCCCGACAACCAGACCCTGCTGAAGATCTATTCGCTGTACAAACAGGCCACCGAAGGCGACAACGAAGAGGCCAAGCCCGGCATGACCGACATCGTGGCGCGCGCCAAGTGGGACGCCTGGAAGAAGCTGGCAGACACCTCGGCCGACGATGCCATGCAGCAGTACATCGACCTGATCGACGGCCTGCGCGGGTAGCTACGTACACCCCCCTGAGGCGCCTGGCGGCGCCTTCCCCCCGCTCTCTTCGCGCTGACGCGCTTCGGGCAGGGGGACAACGCCGATGCCCGCCGCAGGTGCGGGCATGGCGTTCGTTGGGCTGGCCTGCTCCGCGGCCCTTTTTCCTTCCCCCGTTGGGGGAAGGGTGGGATGGGGGGTGAACGGATCGGATGCTATCGACTTGCGATGGGGCGATCGGGCGATCGGGCGCAGCGATACGCCGAGTCCACGCTTTGCCCCTCCTCTGGGTGAAGGTCGGCATTGGGGTAATCGACGCGCGAAAAGAGGCCACGCCACATCGCCCTAGATGCAGAACAAAATCAGCCTTCAGCGCCCGCCCTTATTGCGCAGGCAGCTACCTTCTTCATAGCAAAAGCCGCTTCGCGCGTCGGCCAGCCTGCGGCTGAACCGTTCGCCCGCCCCTCCGGTCAGCGCGCAGCCGGCTCGCTTCGATCCGCTTGCGCCGTGCCGGTATCCAGGGCTTTCAGCTGCGCCAGCCGGTCCGCCTTGGGCAGTTTGGCCAGGGCAGCCACGGCCGCATGAAAGCGCGGCCAGTCGTTGCCTTCGCGCGCAAACAGCTCTTCAAACGCGGGCACCAGTTCGTCGTAGGCCGCCTGCACGCCAAAGAAGGCGTTGTTGGCCTCGGCCACCCAGCGGTCGTAGCCGTCGAACGGGGTGCCGGCGGCGGCCCAGCGGGCTTTCAGATCGGCGTAGCGTTGGCGAAAGCGCGCCATTGCTTCTGATTTCATAGCTGGCAGCGCCTGCGGGTCGTGCGCTACAGCCTCTTTTTGCTTGTAAACCGCACTCAGGTCGTCGCGCGTATCGCGGCTCAGCTGGCGGAAGTCGCGGCGGCGCTGGTCGTAGGCGGCGTATTCGCGCCGCGCCGCGTCGCTGGCCTGCGTGGCCAACCAGCGTTGGCCGCCCAGGCGCTCCACCGCCGTGGCGTACGACTCGTTGAACATGGTGTCGTCGTCCACGTAAACCACCTGGTGCGCCAGCTCGTGGAAAACCATGCGCGCCAGCTCGCCCTCGGGGTAGCGGATGAAAGTGGACAGCAGCGGATCGCCGCCCGCCCAGTTCAGCCAGCCCAGCGTGGAATAGGCGGGGATGCCGTAGACGCGCACTTCCAGTCCTTCATCGCGCTGCAGCTGCTCGGCCAGCGCCTTGGCCTCGGCCTCGTCGTAGTAGCCGCGGTAGCCCACGCAGCCGACAAACGGAAAGCACCAGCGCTTGAGCGTCAGCGAATCGGGCGGCGCGGCGGCCACGTTCCACACGGCGGCGCGGCGCTTCAAATCGCTGTAGCGGTGGTAGCTGGCGTTGTCGGGCAGCGCCAGGTCGCTGACAGCGAAAGCGCGGATGCGGCGCGCCAGTTCCAGCCGCTGCTTCAGCTCATCCGACGTGGCCGGGTCGGCCAACACATCGGCCACCGGACGCGAAGCGCCCATCAGCGCCAAATGGCCCTGGATGGACTGGGCGTAGTAGCTGGCGGTGGTGCAGCCGGTGAGCCACGCAGCGCCCACTGCCAAAAGCGACATGCGCGCCCATCCCAGCCAGATCGCCGCGCGCACTACCAAAGCCCCCAGCCGCGTGAGAACGCCTGCCCGGTGATTGCCGTCGCCCGCTCCGTCAAAACGATGTGCGCGCAAAGCATGACAACGAACGCCACCACGCTCAGCAACACGCCCAGTGCCGCCACGGTGCGCACTGCACCATGCGATTGCATTGGCAAGCTGGCCACGGCCAATGCCACCAACCCGTACACGGCCAGCAAGCGCAGCACGAGGTAGTTAGCCATTGCTGAAGACCCCCAGGTATCCACGATGGAGGCGCGGATCTGCTCATCCGAAAACGACGGGTTTGCGAATTGCTCAAGGCCCGACGCCAAACACACAGCGCATAGAGTGGCGCCAGTCACCAGCGCGCCCAACGCCCAGACTTGCGGAAACGACAGCGGTTTCAAGCGTGCTCCACCGACGCCACCTCGACCGCGCAGTCATAAAACGTCGGCCCGCGCCCGATATCGGTCAGCTGCTGGCTGGTGACTTCGTTGACGTTGGTGCCGTCCACGCCCAGCTTGCGCCACCAGATGCCCAGGCCGTTGACCACGCCGGGGCGGGCGCGGGTGCTGACTTTGGCCTTGACGCGGTATTCGCCGCGGGCGTTGAACACGCGCACCAGCTGCTCGCCCACGATGCCGCGCAGGGTGGCATCGTCGGGGTGGATTTCGAGCAGCGGCTCGCCCTCGATGTGGCGCAGGCTTTGCACGTTGACGAAACTGCTGTTGAGGAAGTTGCGCGCGGGCGGCGAGATCATGGCCAGCGGGTAGGCGGGGTTGGCGCCCGATATTTCGCGGTTGGGCACGTGGTCGGGCAGGCCGTCGCCCACGCCGCCCTGTTCGCCCTGGCGGGCCAGTGCGGCGCTGAAAAATTCGCAGCGGCCGGACGCGGTGGGAAAGCCGCCGTTGGCAAACGGCGCGTCGGGCACGGCCAGGCGCGTGAAGCCATCGCGCAACAGCGCGCCAAAGTCCAGCTTGTCGCCATAGGCCTGGCGGCACAGCGCTTCGTCGCTGTCGGCAAAGCACGGTTCGGCAAAGCCCATGGCGGCGGCCAGTTCGCGGAAGATCTGCGCGTTGGACTTGGCCTGGCCCTGCGGCGCGATGGCGGGGCGGTTCAGCAGCACGTCGGTGTGGCCGTAGGACAGGTGAACGTCCCAGTGCTCCAGCTGCGTGGTGGCGGGCAGCACGATGTCGGCGTAGTCGGCCGTGTCGGTCAGGAAATGCTCCAGCACCACGGTGAACAGATCAGGGCGCGCAAAGCCGGCCACCACCTGCGGCGACTGCGGCGCCACGGCCACCGGGTTGCTGTTGTAGACCACCAGCGCCTCGATGGCGGGGCCGAATTCGGGCGACGCGGGGCGCAGCAGATCGGCGCCGATGGTCGACATATTGATGGTGCGCGGCGTGCGCCCGGCCAGCAGCTGGGGTTGCTGCAGCGCGGCGCGGTCCACCGGGTAATGGCCCGAGGTGGACAGCAGCACGCCGCCCGCGCGGTGCCGCCACGCACCCGTCAGCGCCGGCAGGCAGGCGATGGCGCGCATGGCGTTGCCGCCACCGGCGCAGCGCTGCAGGCCGTAGTTGACGCGGATGGCGGCCGGCTGGGTGGTGCCGTAGGCACGCGCCAATTCAATGATTTGCGCCTCTGGCACGCCACAGACCTGCGCAACGCGCTGCGGGTTCCATAGCAGCGCGCGCGCTCTCAATGCCGGCCAGCCCAGCGTGTGGCGTTCGATGTAGTCGTGGTCCAGCCAGTCATTGGCGATCAGCTGGTGCATCACGCCCAGCGCCAGCGCGCCGTCGGTGCCGGGCAGCAGGGCGATGTGTTCGTCGCACTTGTCGGCGGTTTCGCTGCGGCGCGGGTCGATGCAGATCAGCCGCGCGCCATCGCGCCGCGCCTGCTGCGCCAGCCGCCAGAAGTGCAGGTTGCTGCCGATCGAGTTGCTGCCCCAGATCAGGATCAGCCGGCTTTCGGCGAAGAACTCGACCTTCATGCCGACCTTGCCGCCCAGCGTGTGGGCCAGCGCCTCGCCGCCGGCGGTGGCGCAGATGGTGCGGTCCAGCAGGCTGGCGCCCAGGCGGTGGAAAAAGCGCCGGTCCATCGATTCGCCCTGCACCAGGCCCATGGTGCCGGCGTAGCTGTAGGGCTGAATGGCCTGCGGGTCGCGCGCGGCGATGGCGGCCAGGCGGGTGGCGATTTCGCCCAGCGCGGCGTCCCAGCCGATGGGCTCGAAGCGGCCCTCGCCCTTGGCGCCGACGCGCTTGAGTGGCGTCAGGATGCGGTCGGGGTGGTGGGTGCGCTCGGGGTAGCGCGACACCTTGGCGCACAGCACGCCGTCGGTGGGCGGATGCGCGGGGTTGCCGCGCACACGCACCGCGCGGCCATCTTCCACCGTGGTGACCAGGCTGCAGGTATCGGGACAGTCGTGCGGGCAGGCGCCCAGAATTTCAGGCATGGCAGATATCGGCGTGGCGCGAATTGAACAAGCGCCTCCAATGCAGGTGGCCGCATGAAAGCACAGGGCGGCTTTTGCCACCGCCACGGCGTGCGGGCCGTGCGTCAGCCATTGTCTTTCAATCGGCGTTGGCTTGCGCAGCTGGGGGCGCTGGTGCGGGCGTTGACTTGGGCCTGGTGCGCGCGCAGGACAGCCGCCTGGGTTCGGCCGCGCGGCGGGCGCACCTTCGCCACTTGCACCGGGTTGCCGCCAAGGCGTGGCGCGCGCCATGTCAAACACCCCAGGCGGCGCCCTGCACCATCAGCCCAATTTTTAAGCCAATAAGGGCTGTAGCGCCCACAGAATAAGCGCGAGCAGCTTCTCTTTTGATAGCGATTGAATGACCCACGCATTGCTGCAGCGCAGCAGTCCACACCCAGGCAAGCCCGCGCAGGGCGCGCTAGACTGCGGCCATGAAGCTGATCGACTCCATCCTGACCCAGGCCGCCGGCATTGCCGCCGTGCGACGCGACATCCACGCCCACCCCGAGCTGTGC
>JAGOEM010000082.1 GCA_017997715.1 Ottowia sp. | reverse complement strand
CAACTGCCCGACAGCGACACCCGCGCCAATGTCATCGCCATTTGCAAACAGGCGCTGAGTGCCGGCGCGCAGGTGCTGCTGGTGGCCGTGCCGCGCGCCACCATGGCCGCTGCCCTGGGCCAGATGACCGACCACGCGCTGTACGCCGAAGTCGCCAAAGAGCTGAACATTCCCCTGTTGCGCGAAGCCTGGGGCGAAGTGCTTTCCCAGCCCGATCTGCGGTCTGACCAGGTGCACGCCAACGCGAAGGGCTATGCCCAGTTTGCGCGCGCCGTGCAGGGTGGGGCGGCGGCGGTGGGTTTGCTGCCGCGCTGATTCTGGGGTGTTGATCCTGGCGCGCAGACGGGCCTGGTTTTTAAGCGTTTTCAGCCTTTAGCGCAGGCGCAGCGGGCGCGGGCAGCTATTGTTTAAATAGCAAAACGATCCGGCGGCGACCTGATGCCGATCCGGCTTGAAAGACAGAGGTCGTTCGGCCAGGCGCGCACCCTTGCGCGCCGCTTCGTGCCATTCGACGCACTATTCGATGTTCTGCACCTGTTCGCGCATCTGCTCGATCGCCACTTTCATGTCGACCGAGATGCGGGTCATCTCCAGCGAAGTCGATTTCGACCCCAGCGTGTTCGCCTCGCGGTGCAACTCCTGAATCAGGAAGTCCAGCCGCTTGCCGATGTCGCCGCCTTTCTTGAGCACCGATTCGATCTCGTCCAGGTGCGCGGACAGGCGGCCCAGCTCTTCCGCCACGTCGATGCGAATGGCAAACGCCGTCGCTTCGGACAGCGCACGTTCCTGGCCGGCCTCGGGCGGTACCTTGGTGTCGCCGGCGGACAGGGCTTCGTTCCAGCGGGCCAGAAAGCGCTCTTTCTGCGCCTGCACCACTTGCGGCACCAACGGTTCGGCCTCCTTGGCCAGGCGGTGCAGGTCGGTCAAGCGTGCGCGCAGCAATTCGGTCAGCCGGGCGCCTTCGCGCGCCCTGGCGGCCACGAAGTCGGTCAGAACCTGCTGCGCCAGCGCCAGCAGCGTTTCTCCCAGGCCATCGGCGCTGACCGAGGCGCCGCCGCCGGACAGGCGCAGCACTTCGGCCACGCTCAAGGGGCGGGCGTCGGGCAGCCAGGCGCGAACCTGGTCTTGCAGCGAAGCCATGCGCTGCAGGGCGCGGGCGGGCGGGTCGGACAAGGCGGATTCTTCGCGGCCTTCGACGTAGCCACGCAGCTCGACCTTGCCGCGCTTGAGCTGGCGGGTCAGCAGCTCGCGCAGCGCGGGCTCGTGCGCGCGCAACTCATCGGGCAGGCGAAAGGCAAGATCCAGGAAGCGGCTGTTGACCGAGCGCAGCTCGACCGCGATGCGAGGTGGTGAACTCTTCCACGCAGAGCCCTCCGAAGGGGGCGTCGCGACGGCCTGCTGGCCGCTGGCGAAGCCAGTCATACTGTAAACTGACATGTGAAATTTCCGGTGCTAGGCAGCGTTGGTGAGCGAGTTGGCGTTGGCGCCAGGCACACCAGCTCGGCGCCGGTGATGCCTGTCAAATTATGTCAAAGCTCAAACCCGCTCCCCTGCCACCCGATACGGTGATCGGTGGATACCGCGTGGTTCGCAGGCTTTCAGCCGGCGGATTCGGTGTGGTTTACCTCGCGGTGGACAACGAAGGCCAGCAGGTCGCGGTCAAGGAATACCTGCCTTCGGCGCTGACCATGCGCGACGCGGGCGAACTGGTGCCCCACGTGGCGCCCGAAAAGCTGTCGCTGTACCGCCTGGGCCTCAAAAGCTTCTTCGAGGAGGGCCGTTCGCTGGCGCAGATCTCCCACCCTTCGGTGGTGAGCGTGCTGAACTTCTTCCGCCAGAACGAAACCGTGTACATGGTGATGAACTACCTGGAAGGCGCCAGCCTGCAGGATTTCATCGTGACCGCACGCGAACAGAAGAAGCAGAAGGTCTTTCGCGAATCGACCATTCGCTCGCTCTACGACGAGATATTGCGTGGCTTGCGCATCGTGCATCAGCACAAGATGCTGCACCTGGACTTGAAGCCCGCCAACATCATGATCACCGACGACAACCGCGCGGTGATGCTGGACTTTGGCGCCGCGCGCGAAGTGCTGAACAAGGAAGGTAACTTCACCCGGCCGATGTATACGCCCGGTTTCGCTGCGCCCGAGATGTACCGCCGCGACTCGACCATGGGGCCGTGGACCGACATCTACGCCATTGGCGCATGCATTTATTCGTGCATGCAGGGCTATCCGCCCAACGACGCGCCGCAGCGGCTTGAAAAAGACCGCCTGGCGCTGTCGCTGACCCGGTTGCGCGGCGTGTATTCGGACAACCTGATCGAGGTGGTGGAGTGGTGCATGTCGCTCGACCCGCTGTCACGGCCACAATCGGTGTTCGCGTTGCAAAAAGAATTGAGCCGTGAAGGCGAGCGTCAGTACACCAAGCTCAGCGTGGGCGAAAAGGTACGTCTGCAGTTCGACAACATGCTCACCGACACCAAGAAAAATCTCAAGCGGGCCACACGCATGGGCACGTTCCAGAAGTAAGCGACAAGCGCGATGAAATTCTCGGTGTTCCAGCTCAGCCGCCGCGGCGGACGTGAAAAAAATGAAGACCGCATGGGCTATTCCTACACCCGGGATGCCGTGCTGTTCTTGCTGGCCGACGGCATGGGTGGCCACCCCGAAGGGGAAATGGCCGCGCAGATCGCCATACAGACACTGTCGACCCTGTTTCAACGCGAAGCCAAGCCCGATCTGCCATCCGCCCAAGCCTTCTTGGCCTCGGGTGTCATGGCCGCGCACCATCAGATCATCCGCTACGCCAGTGAGCGCGGCATGATGGACACCCCGCGCACCACGCTGGTCGCGGGCCTGGTTCAGGACGGCGAGCTGCATTGGGCGCATTGCGGCGATTCCCGCATGTACCTGGTGCGCGACGGGGCGCTGCTCAGTCGCACGCGCGACCATTCCTACATTGAAGCGCAGGCACACGCCGGTGCCAGCACCGAAGGCGTCAACCGCAACGTGTTGTTCACCTGCCTGGGCTCCACCGTGCGCCCCATGTACGACGTGGCGGGCCCGCTCAAGCTGCACGAGGGCGACAAGCTGCTGCTGTGCTCCGACGGCCTGTGGGGCAGCATTTCCGACGAAGAAATCACCGGTACGCTGGCCGCGGTGCCGGTGGCCGACGCCGTGCCCGCGCTGGTCGAGCAAGCCCTGATGGCCGCGGGCGAACAGTCCGACAACGTGACGGTGATCGCGATGGAATGGGAAACGCCGGCCGAATCCGCCTTCCAGCCCAGTGGCTTTACCGAAACCCAGATGATGGGCGACGAAGTATTTGCCTCGACGATCCAGGCGGGCCTGGATCCGTTGCTGGACGAGATGGACGACGACGCCATCGAGCGCTCCATCGCCGAAATCAACGACGCCATTCAGCGCACTGCCGCGCGCAGCCGCTGATTTTTTGTATCCCGTCGCTGTCGGCGGGGCGCCTTGCCGCCCCGCCGGACGGCGATGCTTGTTCAAGACCTCCATGACCCAATCCGACACCCTCACCGTATCCGCCCGCGCGTCTGACCAGTTGCGCGACGTGCGCATTCAGCGCGGCTTCACCATGCACGCCGAAGGTTCGGTGCTGATCAGCGTGGGCAACACGCAAGTGCTGTGCACCGCGTCGGTGGAAGAAAAGGTGCCGCCGCACAAGCGCGGCAGCGGCGAAGGCTGGGTCACGGCCGAATACGGCATGCTGCCGCGGGCCACCAACACCCGTGGCAGCCGCGAAGCCGCGCGTGGCAAGCAAAGCGGGCGCACGCAGGAAATCCAGCGCCTGATCGGCCGCAGCCTGCGCGCTGTGTTCGACTTGAAGAAGCTGGGCGAACGCACCATCCACCTCGACTGCGACGTGATCCAGGCCGACGGCGGCACGCGCTGCGCCAGCATCACCGGCGCCTACGTGGCGGCGCAAGACGCGGTCAGCTGGCTGCTGGCGCGCGGGCTGATCACCGAATCGCCCGTGCTGCACCCGGTGGCGGCGGTGTCAGTCGGCATCGTGCAGGGCCAACCGGTGCTCGATTTGGACTACGTGCAGGATTCATCTTGCGACACCGACATGAACGTGGTGATGACCGGCGCTGGCCACTTCGTCGAAGTGCAGGGCACGGCCGAGGGCGCCGCGTTTTCGCGCGCCGAGATGAATCGCCTGCTCGACTTGGCAGAAAAAGGCATTGGCGAGCTGATTGCGCTGCAAAAGCAGGCGCTACTGGTTTGATAGCTGCCTGCGCCCGCCCCGATTGCGCCAGAGGCTGATTTCTCATGAAAATTGTGCTGGCATCCAACAACGCCGGAAAGCTGGCTGAGTTGCAAACCCTGCTGCTGCCGCTGGACATGACGCTGGTGCGCCAGTCTGATCTGGGCATCGGCGAAGCGCCCGAACCGTACCGCACCTTTGTCGAAAACGCGCTGACCAAGGCGCGCCACGCCGCGCGTGAAAGCGGCCTGCCAGCGCTGGCCGACGACGCCGGCCTGTGCGTTGACGCCTTTGGCGGCCTGCCGGGCGTGGACACCGCTTACTACGCCACCCAGTTCGGCTACGACAAAAGCGACGTCAACAACGTGCGCGCGCTGCTGGAACAGATGGCCCACATCGACCAGCGCCGCGCCGCTATGGTCAGCACCCTGGTCGCGCTGCGCAGCGCCGACGACCCCGAGCCGCTGATCGCCGTAGGCCGCGTGGTGGGCGAAATCGCCCGCGAACCGCGCGGCGAGGGCGGTTTTGGCTTCGACCCCATCATGTTTCTGCCGGCGCTGGGCAAGACCTTTGCCGAGCTGCCTGCCGAGGTGAAACACGCCCACAGCCACCGCGGTCAATCCAGCCGCGCGATGATCGAGCTGATGCGCGAACGCTGGCTTGCGACCTGAGGCATCTTGCCTCCAACCTTCCCCGCCTGATCGACCATGGCCCATACTCTGACGGCTGAAGAAAAACGCATCGACAAGGTGTTCAGCAGCGACTACGTATTCACGATTCCAGGCTATCAGCGCCCGTACTCCTGGGGTACAGACCACGCGCAAACCTTGCTCGACGATTTGCAGATGGCGCTGGAAGAAGCGCCGATTGAGGTGGCCGACGCTGCCGACTATTTCCTCGGCAGCGTGGTGCTCATCAAGCCCGATCAAAGGCCGGCGGTTGAAGTGGTGGATGGTCAGCAGCGCCTGACGACCTTGACCATCCTGCTGTCGGCCATTCGGCATGTGTCACGCAATCCGGACATCCAGCGGGAGTTGACGGCTTATATCTATGAAAAAGGCCAGGTGGGCAAGGGCACACCCGATAGGTTCCGCCTGACCCTGCGCAAGCGCGATGCAGATTTTTTTCGCCGCTACATTCAGAAGGAAGACGGCTTGAAGGATCTGCTGCAGTTAGGCAGTCGATTGACTGAGGTGGAGCAGCGGATTCGGGACAACGCGAAGATTTTTGTGGCGGCGCTGGATAGGCTCGATCCCACCCAGTTGCTGCGCCTGTACCAGTTCATCGTGCAGTGCTGCACGTTGGTGGTGGTCAGCACGCCCGACGAAAACTCGGCCCATCGCATTTTTGGCGTGATGAACAGCCGTGGCATGAACCTCAATGCCACCGACGTGCTGAAGGCAAGGATCGTCGGCAAGCTGCCCGAAAGCCTGCAAGACAGCTACACGGCCAAATGGGAAGACGCCGAAGAAAGCTTGGGTCGGGATCGTTTCAACGAATTGTTCTCGCACATTCGCACCGTGTACCTGAAGGCCAAGTCCCAGGCCACGTTGCTCAAGGATTTCGAGGTGAACGTGCCCGTGCTGCGCGATGCCGTTCAGCAGGCACCCCAGCAGTTGCTCGACGAAGTGATCCTGCCCATGGCGGAAGATTTCGCGCAGGTGTCGCGCGCGACTTTCAGCAGTACACGGCACAGCGACGCGATCAACAACCATCTGAAATGGCTCAATAGCCTGGAGTTTCAGGATTGGGTGCCGCCCGTGCTGGCCTTTCTGGCGCGGCATCGCAATGATCCGGAGCAGGTCAAGGCATTTCTGGCCGACCTGGAGCGACTCGCCTACAGCATGACGCTGCGCCGCGATGACGTGAACCGCCGAATTCGCCGGTTTGCCCGCTTGACGCGGGCCATTGAAGGCGACCAGCACGACGTGTGGGCTGATGAACGTCTGGCCGATGGCAACACCAATGCCAAGTATCACAACGCCAGCCTCGACAAGCTCAAGGCCCTGTTCGACGCAGGTGATGTCGCCGGGCTGGAGGCCTTTCAGGTCGGCAGCAACAGCTATGCCGTGCGGTTGCAGCAGCTTGCCCGGCAGGCCGCTGAAGCCCTGAAGCAGGGCCATGCGTTGCAGGGCGAACCGGCGTTGCAGTTGACCGAGAAAGAGAAGCAGGACACGGTGGCGGTGCTCGGCGGCGATTTGTATGGCGTGCTGCCCACGCGCGTACTGGCTGTGGTGCTTAAGCGCCTTGATCAACTCCTCTCGAATCAGAACGTCATGCATTCGGGCGATGCCTCGATCGAGCATGTGTTGCCGCAGACCCCCGCGACCCGCAGCGACTGGTTGAGCTGGATACCGGATGTCGAGGTGCGCAACCATTGGGTGCATAAGCTTGGCAACCTAGTGCTGCTGAGTCGTTACAAAAACTGCGAGGCGCAGAACTTTGATTTCGGCAAGAAGAAAGCCAAATATTTTTCGAGCCAAACCGGTGTGGTGAACTTCGCCTTGACCACACAGGTTTTGACCCACGCCATTTGGGACACGAACACCCTGCAGCAGCGGCAGGAAGAGCTGCTGGCGCATTTCATCAAGCATTGGCGTCTGGCGTGAGTCCAACGCCTGTCACGCCGATCCAGCCTGCCGGCACACCGTCCCACGATATCCAGCACTACATGCGCCCGGGCACGCTGCAGCTGCCCGCGCTGCCGCCGCTGTCGGTGTATGTGCACCTGCCCTGGTGCCTGCGCAAATGCCCTTATTGCGACTTCAATTCGCATGAGCGGGCCAGCGGCACCAACGCCGGGGCGCAAGAGCAGCGCTACATCGCGGCGCTGCTGGCCGATCTGGAGGCCAGCCTGCCGCTGATCTGGGGGCGGCCGGTGCACAGCATCTTCGTTGGGGGCGGCACGCCGTCCCTGTTTTCGCCCGAGGCCATCGACCAGCTGATCGCCGGCCTGCGCGCACGCCTGCCGCTGACGCCGGTGTGCGAGATCACGCTGGAAGCCAACCCCGGCACTTTCGAGCGCGAACGCTTCGCCGCCTACCGCGCGGCGGGCGTCACGCGCCTGTCGATTGGGGTGCAAAGCTTCAACGACGCGCACCTGAAAGCGCTGGGCCGCGTGCACGACGGCGGCCAGGCGCGCGCCGCCGTCGAAGAGGCGGCCCGCGCCTTCGACACCTTCAACCTGGACCTGATGTACGCCCTGCCAGGTCAGACCTTTGATGAGCTGAAGGCGGATGTCGACATCGCCCTGTCTTACGCGCCACCGCACCTGTCGCTCTATCACCTGACGATCGAGCCCAACACGGTGTTCGCCAAATTCCCGCCCAAGGTGCCCGACGACGATGCCGCCTGGGACATGCTCGACCACCTGATCGAACGCGCCGCAGCGGCGGGCATGGAGCGCTATGAAGTGTCGGCCTACGCCCGCGCGGGCCACCGCTGCGTGCACAACCTGAACTACTGGGAGTTTGGCGACTACCTGGGCATTGGCGCGGGCGCGCACGGCAAGATCAGCTTTGCGCACCGCATCCTGCGGCAGGTGCGCTACCGACAGCCCGAGCTGTACATGGAAAAGGCGTTGGCCGGCGATGCGGTGGCCCAGGCGCGCGAAGTGCCGCGGCGCGACCTGCCTTTCGAATACATGGTGAACGCGCTGCGCCTGCGCGACGGATTCACCGTTCAGGATTTCATGGATAAAACGGGTTTGCCGGCCAGCAGCGTGCGCCAGCAGCTATCAGAAGCAGAGCAAAAGGCATGGCTGACGCAGCAAGGCGCGGTGTGGCGGCCCACGGCGCGCGGCTTCGATTTTCTGAGCGATCTGCAGCAGCTGTTCTTGCCGGACGATGTGTCAAAAGACACTCCCTGAGGTAGGCCAGGACTGACGCAGCGCGGGTGCGTTGGCTGACCCTGGCAGCGCGTTTGCGCCCGTAAAGTCAAGCCATCGCACGCAACACTTGCATTCGCGAACGGTTCGCGAAGGGTGATTGCAGGCGTCTGGAGACCGCTACATGAACGAAAACACCGTCAAAGGCAACTGGCTGCAATTCAAAGGCAAAGTCAAAGAGCAGTGGGGCAAACTGACCGACGACGATCTGGATGTGATCGCTGGCAAGCGCGATCAGATGGTCGGCAAACTGCAGGAACGCCTGGGCGTGGCACAGGACGAAGCCGAAAAGCAAGTCAAAGACTGGGAAACCCGCGAAAGCTATCGCTGGGATTGATGGCCCAATGAAGCGCTTGGCCACGGGCTGGGCGCTTTGATCGAAGAAAACGCCGCGTCGGCTGTATGTCGTACGCGGCGTTGTTGCGTTGGGGGCCGCAGATGTTGGCGGGCGCCGGGCTGTGCCTTCAGATGTCGTCCAGGCGAGCCGCGCTGGGAAAGCCTGCGGCGGTCACCAGGCGTTTGAGCAGGGTATCGGCATCGCGATCGCTGTCGATCAGGCGCCATTGGTGGTCGTCCATGAAGCCGCTGGCGATGCTGTGGCGCACAAAGGTCAGCAGGTCGTCGTAGTAGCCGTTCTGGTTGAGCAGGCCCAGCGGCTTGTTGTGGTAGCCAAGCTGGCGCCAGGTCCAGGTTTCAAACAGCTCCTCAAACGTACCGATGCCGCCGGGCAGGGCGATGAACGCGTCGGCATGTTCGGCCATCAGGCGTTTGCGCTCGTGCATGGTTTCGACCACGTGCAGTTCGGTGCAGCCGCGGTGGGCGTGTTCGCGTTCGACCAGCGCGCGGGGAATCACGCCAATCACGCGCCCGCCGGCCGCCAATGTGGCGTTGGCCACTTCGCCCATCAGGCCGGCACGCCCGCCACCGTAGACCAGCTGGCCGCCTTGCGAGCCGATCCATTGGCCGACGGCGCGCGCCGTTTCGGCAAATCCAGGCGAATTGCCGGGGCGCGAACCGCAGTAAACACAGATGGAAAACGCAGGGGTTTGCACTGAGACGGAATCGGTCATAGGGCGAAAAAGTGTGTGTAGAGGGCGGCCAGCCAAGCGCCGCCGGCAATCAGAAGGCTCAGCAGCACGGCGGCTGAACCCATGTCTTTGGCGCGCTTGGACAGGGCGTGCCATTCGGGGCCAATGCGGTCGACCACCGTTTCAATGCCGGTGTTGAGCAACTCGACAATCATGACCAGCAAGACCGAGCCGGCCAGCACCGTGACCTCGACCCAGTTGCGCCCCAGCCAGAACGACAGCGGCACCAGCACGATGGCCAGCAGGGCTTCTTGCCGGAACGCGGGTTCGCGCCAGCCCGCGCGCAGGCCAGCCAAGGAGTACAGGCCCGCATGCCAGACGCGAGACAGGCCTTTGCGCGCCTTTTGCGGGTTGACCGGGGCGGTGGATGTTTCAGGTGGCATGGGGTGAGGGTGAAGAAGGCGATCGTTTGGCCGCACGGCATGGAGCAGGGCGTGGCACGACTTCGCGGGTGCGCCGTGCTGGTTGTTCAGGTGCGGCGGCGCGCCATATCGGGCTGCACGTCGATCAAGCGCGTGCCGGCCCAGATGTCGTGCCAGAACTGTTGTTCGCGGTTGAAGCGGCTGAGCAGCGCCCAGACGGCCACCCAGCCGGTGAACAGCAGCAGAATCTCCAGCCCACTGAGCGACCAAGGCGCCACGGCCGCAAGCGGCGGCAAAAACCAGATCCAGCTGAGGACATAACGAAGCAGCGCGCGCCCGCCGCGCAAGGGCTGGCCTTGCTTGTCGACCACGCGGATGTGCCAGGTCTTCATGGCCAGCGTCTGCCCGCGCGTCCAGAACCACACGAAATACAGGGCCGACACGGCGAACAGGAAGGCCTGCAGACCGTGGCGGTTGTCCAGGGCGTGGTGCGTCTGCGTGCTGGCGCTGAATACGTAGCCAGCGACGAAGACCACGCCAAACATCAGCATGCCTTCATAGAGCCAGCAGGCCATGCGCCGGCGCAATGATGGCGCGCGCCAGGTGGAAGCAGAAGGCGCCACAGGCGCGGTGCCGACGTCGGACAGACTCATATCCGGAAGCGGCATGGCTGCCGCAGAGCGTGATCAGAGGGGAAGGGAATCCGCGCGACGCCCTTGGTCAGGGCAAGATCAGCGCGAAGCGCTTGCCGCCGAAGCCGGGGGCAGAGGCAAGAGTGTATTGCGATTCACGGGGACCAACGGCCGCAAGGTGCCCGGTGAAGTGGCAACCGCGCTGGGATTGGGCGAATCGCCAGGCCGCAGCACGCGGCTGCGTGGCGTGGCGCGCAGCGCAGGCGCCACCCCGGCGGGGGCCTTCGGGCGGTCACCTGCCAGCCGCTCACGCTCTTCTGCGGGCAGCGCCTGGTATTCCTCCCACTTGGCACGCTTTTCATCGGCCGGAACGCGGCGAACCTCGTCGTAGTTCATCCGCGCCTGGGTTCTTTGGGCGGGGCTGAGCTGTGCCCATTCGCCCATGCGGCCTTGCAGCGTGGTTTGCTCTTCGGGCGACATGCGGCTGAAGTTGTGCGTCAGGGCGATCCATTTGCGTTGATGCTCGCCCGTCAGGCTGCGCCATTGGGCAGACAAAGGCTTCAGCGCACGTTTTTGCTCGGCATTCAGGCTGCCCCAGGGCACGCTGCCTACCGCGGCTTCGGTGCTGGCAGCGCCTTGATCGGGCTGCGCCAGCACTGGCGCAGCGACCATCCCAGCGAGCAGCAGAAGAGCGATCGGCGTCGTGGCGTGCATCAGTCTCGTCAGGCTTTCAATCAGCGGCTGATGGCGGCGGAAGCCTGGCCGCTGGTCTTGAGGTACTGCACAAAACCGGGATCGGAATAGGCTTCGACAGGCAAGTCGTCGGTGAGCAGGGTTGCGTCCAGATCGGCCACCTCCATGGTGCGGTCGTCGTCCTGCACGACGTTGACCGCCACCAAACCCACGACCAGCGCGCAAACCAGCGCCAACGATGTCAGCCGGCCCCAGAACCCGAGCATGTCGTCGCCCAGGCTGAGCGAGGCGGTGCGTGCGTTGGACAGAACCGCAGACGCCGTGCGCAACCGAACCACCGGCGCGGCCTGCTTGCGGCGCGCCAAGGCCTGTTCGCGGCCAGCGCGCAGGCGCTCTTGCAGGTCGTGCGGGATTTCGTTGGCGCCAGCGGACAGCCGCGCAGCCAAGCGCAGACCGAACCGGTTCTGTTCGACTTCCGCGAATTGGGGTAGGTATGGTTTGGTCATAGGGTGATTCCCTTGGCGCGCAGGGCCTTGGCTAGCGCCTGGACCGCACGGGAACAGTGCGTTTTCACACTGCCTTCCGAGCACCCCATGGCGGCCGCAGTCTCCGCAACGTCCATCTCCTCCCAGTAACGCATTAAAAACGCCTCTCGTTGACGAGTCGGCAGCGCCTGGATGTGTAACTCTATCAAGGCCAGAATTTCGCTGCGCCGCGTTACATCTTCGGCACTCTCGATTTGCTGCGAATCCGAGGCGCCGGCGAAGGCTTCCAGCAGGTCGAAATCGCCGTCGCCGTCTGGCGCCTCGAAGTCGCTCATGTTGGAAAACAGCGCTTTGCGGGTTTTCTGGCGTCTGAACCAATCCAGCGTCGTGTTGGACAGGATGCGCTGAAACAGCATGGGCAACTCGCCCGGGGGCTTGTCGCCGTAGTGCTCGGCCAGCTTCATCATGCTGTCCTGCACGATGTCGAGCGCCGCTTCCTCGTCTCGCACGTGGTAGATCGAGCGCTTGAAGGCTCGTTTTTCCACGCTTTTGAGGAAATCGGAGAGTTCTTGTTCGGTGGCCAAGTCGGTGGTTCAGCGAAGGGCGCCGGGCACTGCAAAAAGCAGGTCTGTGGGTCGGGTTCAGGGCCGGCCCGTGAGTGACCGGCGCCGGATTATGGCACCCGGCGCGCCACTATTTTTGCGCCCAGCCTGTATGTTGCCATGTTGCAGTGCGATAATGCGCAGTTGCAGTCATCAAGGCAAACGGGTCACCGTTCGGCGACAGACATAGGGTCGTCCATGGCGTGTGGTCTCAAGTCCTGAAGCGATCTCACAAGGATTGGCGAGGGGCACCCAAGGTTTTTCGTCAGAGAAATTCTCGAAAGGTTGAACTAGAAATGGAAATCTCCAAAGCCGAAATCAAGTCGGCCGCTGCCGCGTCTGCGCACAGCGACTCCCAAGAACTCCGTGGTGCAGAGATCCTGGTCAAGGCCCTTCAGGCCGAAGACGTCAGGTACATCTGGGGCTATCCCGGCGGCGCCGTGCTGCACATCTACGACGCGTTCTACAAGCAAGACACCATCCAGCACGTGCTGGTGCGCCACGAACAGGCCGCCGTGCACGCGGCCGACGGCTATGCGCGCGCCACGGGCGACGTGGGCGTGGCGCTGGTCACCTCCGGCCCCGGGCTGACCAACGCGGTCACCGGCATCGCCACCGCCTACATGGATTCGATTCCGATGGTGATCATCGCCGGCCAGGTGCCGACGGCCGCCATTGGCCTGGATGCCTTCCAGGAATGCGACACCGTCGGCATCACGCGCCCCGTGGTCAAGCACAACTTCCTGGTCAAGGATGTGCGCGACATGGCCATGGTGATGAAAAAGGCCTTTCACATCGCCCGCTCTGGCCGTCCCGGCCCGGTGGTGGTGGACGTGCCCAAAGACGTGTCCTTCAACAAGACCGCCTACACCGGCTATCCCGAGAAGCTGGAAATGCGCTCGTACAACCCCGTCAAGAAGGGGCATGGCGGCCAGATTCGCAAGGCGATGCAGTTGCTGCTGTCGGCCAAGCGGCCCTACATCTACACCGGCGGCGGTGTGCTGCTGTCCAACGCCTCGCCCGAGCTGCGCGCGCTGGTGGACATGCTGAACTACCCCGTCACCAACACGCTGATGGGCCTGGGCGCCTTCCCGGCGACCGACCGGCGGTTTCTGGGCATGCTGGGCATGCACGGCACGTGGGAAGCCAACAACGCCATGCAGAACTGCGACGTGCTGCTGGCGGTGGGCGCACGGTTTGACGACCGCGTGATCGGCAACCCCAAGCATTTCGCCT
>JAGOEM010000081.1 GCA_017997715.1 Ottowia sp. | reverse complement strand
CGAGTGTGGCCTGTTTGGCTGGTGTAGCTTGCGTGGCTACGGCGGCTTTCTTGGCGGGTGCTGCCTTTTTGGCTGGTGCAGCTTTCTTGGCTACAACGGCTTTCTTGGCGGGCGCTGCCTTTTTGGCTGGTGCAGCTTTCTTGGCTACAACGGCTTTCTTGGCGGGTGCTGCCTTTTTGGCTGGTGCAGCTTTCTTGGCTACAACGGCTTTCTTGGCGGGCGCTGCCTTTTTGGCCGGTGCAGCTTTCTTCGCTACAACAGCTTTCTTGGCGGGAGCAGCTTTCTTAGCCGGTGCAGCCTTTTTCGCTACGGCCTTCTTGGCGGCCGGTTTCTTCGCAGTTGCCATTTTTCTCTCCTTGATCAAGTTGAACTCTCAACAGCAGGAAACGCTTTGTGCCTGTTGGATCGCACAAAGCGATTCATGGTGCTGGCACGCTGGCCAACACCATGAACTTGGGCGCAAGCCCTCTGCCGGAGAGTTTCCTCCGCTCAGCGGGTGCAAATGAAAGGCATACACGGCAAGCTTGCGGAGGGTCAATCCCAGGACAGGGCGCCTCCGGATTGGTATTCAATCACCCGTGTCTCGAAGAAGTTACGTTCCTTCTTCAAGTCAATCATCTCGCTCATCCACGGGAAAGGGTTTTCCTCGTTGGGATACAGGGCTTCCAGGCCGATCTGCGTGGCGCGGCGATTGGCGATGTAGCGCAGGTAGCCTTTGAACATGGATGCGTTCATGCCGAGCACGCCGCGCGGCATGGTGTCTTCGGCGTAACGGTATTCCAACTCGACCGCTTGTTCGAACAGCACCTTGATCTCGGCCTTGAACTCGGGCGTCCAGAGATGCGGGTTCTCAAGCTTGAGCTGGTTGATCAGGTCAATGCCGAAATTGCAGTGCATCGATTCGTCGCGCAGGATGTACTGGTACTGCTCGGCCGCGCCGGTCATCTTGTTCTGGCGACCCAAGGCAAGAATCTGCGTGAAGCCGACGTAGAAGAACAGGCCTTCCATCAGGCAGGCGAAGACGATCAGGCTTTTCAGCAGGGTCTGGTCTGTCTCGAAGGTGCCGGTCTTGAATGCCGGATCCATGATCGCCTCGATGAAGGGGATCAGGAACTCGTCCTTGTTGCGGATCGAAGGCACTTCCAGGTAGGCGTTGAAGATCTCGCCTTCGTCCAGGCCCAGCGACTCGACGATGTATTGGTAGGCGTGGGTGTGGATCGCTTCCTCGAACGCCTGGCGCAGCAGGAACTGGCGGCATTCGGGCGCCGTGATGTGGCGATAGGTGCCCAGCACGATGTTGTTGGCGGCCAGCGAATCGGCGGTGACGAAGAAGCCCAGGTTGCGCTTGATGATGCGGCGCTCGTCTTCGGTCAGGCCGTCGGGGCTTTTCCACAGCGCGATGTCGCGCGTCATGTTTACTTCCTGCGGCATCCAGTGGTTGGCGCAGGTGGCCAGGTATTTTTCCCAGGCCCACTTGTACTTGAACGGCACCAACTGGTTGACGTCGGTCTGGCCGTTGATGATGCGTTTGTCGGCCGCGTTGATGCGGCGCGCGCTGGCATCGGACTGATCTGCGGCGGGCGGGTTTGGCTTGGTGCCCGCAGGCTTGGCGATGGCAACTTCCGCGATGGCCGGCGTCGGCATGGCGGTGGCCGGTTGCAAGCGCAGCTGCAACTCAGCGGTGGTTTGATCGTCGTCCCAGGTCAACATGATTTTTCAGTGCTCCAATTATGGGAGCAACGCGTTGAAATGCAAAGCATTCGAACGCGCTGCCAAGCGTTTCAGGTGAACAGTGTGTTGCGGCCAGGCATCGAAACTGTGCCGCAAGCACGCTGCGGGATCATTGACAGGCTTCGCAGCCTGGATCGTCGATCGCGCAGAACTTGATGTCGGTGGCTGGTTCGGCGTTCGTCTGGGCGCGCGCTTGCGCTGCCACCGCATCGAGTGCGTTGACGCTACCGCCAGTAGCTGCCTGGTTGGACACGGCGTTCAGGTTGCCCGTGTGCACGGTCGATTTCTCGGCGTGCGTCGCGCTGGTGGTGCGCAGGTAGTAGGTGGTCTTCAAGCCACGCAGCCATGCCAGCGTGTAGGTGTCGTGCAGTTTCTTGCCCGACGCGCCGGCCATGTAGATGTTCAGGCTTTGCGCCTGGTCGATCCATTTCTGGCGCCGCGCGGCGGCTTCGACCAGCCATTGGGATTCGATCTCGAACGCGGTGGCGTACAGCGCTTTCAAATCCTGTGGCACGCGGTCGATGGGGCGCAGGGAGCCATCGAAGTGTTTGAGGTCCATCACCATCACGTCGTCCCACAGGCCGAGGCGCTTGAGGTCTTTCACCAGATAGTGGTTGATGACGGTGAATTCGCCCGACAGGTTGCTTTTGACCGACAGGTTGCCGAAGCACGGCTCGATCGAGGCATCCACGCCGATGATGTTGCTGATGGTGGCGGTGGGGGCAATCGCCACGCAGTTGGAATTGCGCATGCCGTCGCGGGCAATCTTGGTGCGCAGCGCGTCCCAGTCCAGCGTGGCGCTGCGGTCCACTTCGACGTGGCCGCCGCGCGCCTCGGCCAGGCGATCCAGCGTGTCGAGCGGCAGCACACCCTGGTCCCACAGCGAGCCCTTGTACGACGAATAGCGCCCGCGCTCTGCCGCCAGGTCGGTGGACGCCCAGTACGCGTGGTAGCAGATGGCTTCCATCGACTGGTCGGCGAAATTCACCGCCAGATCCGAGCCGTAGGGCAGGCGCAGCTGGTACAGCGCATCCTGAAAACCCATCAGGCCCAGGCCCACCGGGCGATGGCGCAGGTTGGAATCGCGCGCCTTCTTCACCGCGTAGTAGTTGATGTCGATCACGTTGTCGAGCATCCGCATAGCGGTGGACACGGTCTTTTGCAGCTTCTGGTGGTTGATTGCGCCATCCTTCAGATGCTGCGCCAGGTTGATCGAGCCCAGGTTGCAGACGGCGGTTTCAGTGTCGCTGGTGTTCAGCGTGATCTCGGTGCACAGATTGGAGGAGTGCACCACGCCGACGTGCTGTTGCGGGCTGCGCACGTTGCACGCATCCTTGAAGGTGATCCAGGGATGGCCGGTTTCGAACAGCATCGACAGCATCTTGCGCCACAGGTCGGTGGCCGGCACCGTTTTGCTGGGCTGGATTTCGCCGCGCGCGGCGCGCGCTTCGTAGGCGACGTAGGCACGTTCAAAGTCGGCGCCGAACTTGTCGTGCAGATCGGGTACGTCTGAGGGCGAGAACAGGGTCCAGCCGCCTTTTTCCATCACGCGGCGCATGAACAGGTCGGGAATCCAGTTCGCCGTGTTCATGTCGTGCGTGCGGCGGCGGTCGTCGCCGGTGTTCTTGCGCAGCTCCAGGAATTCTTCGATGTCCAGGTGCCAGGTTTCCAGGTAGGTACAAACCGCGCCCTTGCGCTTGCCGCCCTGGTTGACGGCCACGGCCGTGTCGTTGACCACTTTCAGGAAAGGCACCACCCCTTGCGATTCGCCGTTGGTGCCCTTGATGTGGCTGCCCAGCGCGCGCACGCGCGTCCAGTCGTTGCCCAGGCCGCCGGCAAACTTGGACAGCAGTGCGTTTTCCTTGATCGACTCGTAGATGCCATCCAGATCGTCCGGCACGGTGGTCAGGTAGCAGCTGGACAGCTGCGAACGCCGCGTGCCGCTGTTGAACAGCGTGGGCGTGCTGCTCATGAAGTCGAAGCTGGACAGCACTTCATAGAACTCGATGGCGCGCGCCTCGCGGTCGATCTCGTTCAGCGCCAGGCCCATGGCCACGCGCATGAAGAACGACTGCGGCATCTCGATGCGGGTCTTCTTCACGTGCTGGAAGTAGCGGTCGTACAGGGTTTGCAGGCCCAAGTAGTCGAACTGCAGGTCGCGCTCGGGCTTCAGGGCCGCGCCCAGGCGGGCCAGGTCGTACTGCTGCAGGCGCTCGTCCAGCAGCTCGTGCTTCACGCCGGTGCGGATGCAGTCGCCGAAATGGTCGGCGTAGCGCTGGGCCAGCTGCGGCAGGGTCACGGTTTCGCCCAGCACTTCCTTGGCGATGGTGTGCAGCAGCAGGCGCGCGGTGACAAAGCTGTAGTCCGGGTCTTTCTCGATCAGGGTGCGGGCGGCCAGGATGGCGGCCTTGTAGACCTCTTCCACCGGTACGCCGTCGTACAGGTTGCGCAGGGTTTCTTCCAGGATTGGCGCGCTGCTGACGTCGCTGCCCAGGTTGGCGCAGGCTTGGTCAAAAAGTGTCTGCAGCGCAGGCAGATCCAGCGCGACGCGCTCACCTTTATCTAGCACGTGCAGCACCACGGCGGGCGCGGCGGCACTGGCCGTTGCCGCGTGCTGGGCGCGTTCCTGGGCGCGGCGTTCGCGATACAGCACGTAGGCGCGCGCCACTTCGTGGTGGCCGCTGCGCATCAGGCCCAGCTCGACCTGGTCCTGCACGTCCTCGATATGGAAGGTGCCGCCGCCTGGGCGTGAGCGCATCAGCGCGCGCGTCACGTTCTGCGTCAGCTCGTCCACCACCTCGCGCACGCTGGCCGATGCGGCGCCCTGGGTGCCATGCACGGCCAGGAAGGCTTTCATCAAGGCCACCGCGATTTTGGTCGGCTCGAACGCCACCACCGCGCCATTGCGCCGCATGATCTGGTACTGGGTCAGCGCACCGTTGGGGGCCAGCGCAACGGCGTCCTTGAGCGTCGGTGGGGTGGAGCGGGCAGAAGAGGTGGCAGGCGCAGCGCCGCGAGCAGTTTGCATGAGGTCCTCGGATCAAGTGGTTGTCGGGTAAGGGATAAGGCGCCGTGCGGCGCAGTCCCTGTGTGGTGGCGGCCCTCTGCAGAGAGCGGCTTGAAGCACTATATCTAGTGGTTCCGCACAGTTTAACCACTACAGGTAGTGTTCTTTGGCTTTTTCTGCGGGTGCGAAATTTTTCGCACCCGGGCTGAACAGCTCGACCATCACCCGATTCGCCGCAGAGCCTTACGGGGCGCGCGATTGGCCGGCGCGGGCGTCGCCGGCGGCGCAAAAACAGGGTTGCGAAATAGCATCGCTGATGCACCCGAAACGGTACGTATGCCACAGCAAAGGACAGGGTCTTTGGCGCGCCGGCGTGTGCCCAGCGCCCAGCGCCCAGCGCCCAGCGTGCAGCGTGCATCGTAGGCCATGGCGCGCAGTGTCGCCCGCTTGCGGGCGGCGGGCCCAGCGCTGGGGTCGACCCCAGGCGCGGCTACTGCTGTTCGATCTTGTCGACCAGCAGGTCGACGTAGCTGTCTGCGCCTTGCGTGATGCGGATGCGCACCGGCAGGTACTGCAGACTGGGTGCGAACCAGATTTCCGCCACGATCGATCCGCGTGGCTTGGCCAGGGGGCGCGGCTTCAGGTGCACGGCCGGCACCGCGCCCAGGCGCGGCAGGTTCAGCGTTTCTTCGCCCACCACGTCGTAGGTCCATTCGTCCACGCCGCCTGGGCGGGCCAGCCAGAAGTTGACCTGGCCGCCGGGTTCCAGCTTGAGCTGGCCGGTGGCAAAGCGGTGGCCCAGCTCGACGAACTGGCTGGCCGCGTCTTGCACCGCGTTGGGCCGGGGCACGCGTTCGCCGTTGTTCAGGCGCACGTCTTCGCCAATGCGCACGCCGCGGCGGCGTTGGCGCACCTGCTCTTCGTACACCTCGGGGTGCAGGCCTTGTTCGGTGATCGCGCCCTGGCTGGTGAAGCGCGAGGACAGCAGCAACCCCAGGTCCATCTGCACCACCGCCTGGTAGCGCGTGCCTTCGCGCTGCCACAGCACCTGCGCGTCGCCATGCAGTTCGCCCCGGTAATTGCCGCTCAGCTTGTAGGCCAGGCGGGTGTTGCGCGGCCAGGTGTGCACGAAGGCGGGATCGGCGCTGCTGGCGGCCGCGCTGGGGCTGGGTGCCGGCGCCGTGGGGGCTGATGCTGCCGCGGCTGCGGCTGCAGACGCCGCCGCTGTCACCTCGGCGCTGGCGGCTGCGGGGTCTTCGGCGGCAGACGCGGCGGCCTGCGCGGCCGAGGCGGGTGCGTCCGGCGCGGCCGGCAGCGTGGCGTCGTCGGGGGCCGATGCGACTTGGGCTGGTGCTTCGACCGTGGCGTGGGCGCTGGTGTCGGGCGGTTGCTGTGGCTCGTCGGGGGCGCTGGCAGCGCGCGCGGGCTTGGGTGGCTTTGCTTTGTTTTTTGTAGCTGTCTGCGCCGGCCTGATAAGCGCTGAAGGCCGATTTGGCGTTGACTTGGCGGCCAGGTCGGTGGCGGCAGGTGCGGGCACAGGCGGCGCTTCGGTCTGCAGCGTGCGGGTGTACATCGGCTGCACCACGTCGCGCAGCAGGCTGGGCGGCTGCAGCAGCACCGACAGCCAGCCCAGCGCCATTGCGTGCACCAGCAGCGTCACCCCCAGGGCGATCAGCAAGGAGCGGCGAGCCGCGATGCGCGGCAGTTTCATTAGCGCTGCGGCCAGCCCTGCGGGTGGGCGCCGTTGGCGCGGACCAGGCGCCAGGTGGTGGCGCCGGTCGGCAGATCGAGGGGCAGGCGCAGCAGGCGCTTGTCGCGCGCCACCAGGGCCATGACGCGCCGCGCCTGGCCGGCGTACAGCGGCAGATCGTCCAGCCGGCTCAGGCGCCAGCCGGCGTCCTGCGGGGTCTGGTCGGGTGCGGGGCGGCGGCCCTTGGGCGCATCGGGCAGGGGCTCGATGCCCAGCCATTCGTCGCCGGCGGCCATGCCGGCGGCGGCGGCGGCGCTGCCGTCCAGCACCACTTTCAGGGTGACGGTGCCGCCCGCCTCGGTCACGCGCAGGCCCAGGTTTTGCGCGCACTGCGAAGGCTCTTGCAGCACGTCCACGCCTTGTGCCTGCAGCAGCGCTTTCAGCGGCAGATCTTGCGTGCCGTGCACCCAGGCGGCCAGTTCGGCGCTGTAGCTGCGGCCGGCCTGCTGGGCCAGCACTTCGGTCACGTCGGCCTCGGTCAGGGGGCCGCCGCCGGTGCGCTGCCACAGGCTGCGCATGACATCGTCCAGCGTGCCTTTGCCTGCCTGGCGCAGGGTCAGGTCCAGGCACAGTGCGATCAGCGCGCCCTTGCTGTAATAGCTGATGGTGCTGTTGGGGGTGTTTTCGTCGGGCCGGTAGTAGCGCACCCAGGCGTCAAAACTGGCCTGGGCGACCGACTGCACCTGACGGCCCGGTGCTTGCAGCACCTGGTTGGCGGCCTGCGTCAGCAGCTTCAGGTAGGCGGCGTCGTCAATCAGGCCGGCGCGGCGCAGCAGCAGGTCGTCGTAATAGCTGGTGAAGCCTTCAAAGAACCACAGCAGCCGCGTGTAGTTTTCTTGCGCGTAGTCGTAGCGCGCAAACTCGGCCGGCCGCATGCGCTTGACGTTCCAGGTGTGGAAGTACTCGTGGCTGATCAGCCCCAGCAGGGTGACATAGCCGTCGCCCACGCGCGCGGCTTCTGCCGGGGCGCCCTGGCGCGGCAGATCGCGCCGGCCACAGATCAGCGCGGTGCTGGCGCGGTGTTCCAGTCCGCCGTAGCCGTCGTCCACCACGTTCAGCATGAACACGTACTGGCGGTGCGGCGGGCGTTGGGCGCCGTGCCAGAAGCGGATGGCGGTCTCGCAGATCTTCTGCGTGTCGCGCAGCAGGCGTTCGCCGTCCCAAGCGGCGGGCGCACCGGCCACCACCAGGCGGTGCGGCACGCCACCGGCCTTGAACTGGCCTGCCCAGAACGGGCCCAGCTCAAACGGATGGTCCACCGCCTCGTCGTAGTCGGCAGCGCGGTAGTGACCAAAGCCGCGCGCATCGGTCTGCACCGGCGGCATGGCGGTGGCCAGCTGCCAGCCGGGCGCGCCGGTGGGGGCGCGCACGCTGACATCGTGCGGCCGGCTTTCCTGCCCATGCACGCGCAGCAGCACGCTGGTGCCGTTGAAAAAGCCCCGGTGGCTGTCCAGCCAGGCGGCGCGCACCGAAGGGTCGCGGGCATAGACCTCGTAGCTGATCGTCAGCGGGCGCCCGGCGGTGCAATCCACCTCCCAGCTGCTTTTGTCGATCTGGTGCACGGCGCATTCGGTCTTGCCCTGGCGGGCAAGCAGCCCGTTCAGGTGCTTGGCGAATTCACGCACCAGATAGCTGCCGGGAATCCACACCGGCAGCGATACGCGCTGCGACGCCACATCGGGCGTCAGCGTGAGCTGGACCACAAAGCGGTGGCGGGCGCGGTCCAGCGTGATCGCGTAACGGACGGGTGCGCCGGTGGCCGGCGCGGTGCGGGAGCGGGGTGAGGGCATGGGTGGGATGAAAGCGCTACAGACTCAGGGCCAGCAGCGCGATGCCGCCGCAAATCAGGGTGCCTGCAGCAAAGACGCGCCGCAATGGCATCCAGGGCCCCAGGCCGCTGCCGGGCCAGGTACGCAAGTCGACCCAGAAGGTGGCCAACCCCAACACCATCAAACACGCCACCGCGATCTGCGGCGACGTCATCAACAAAAGCCAGGCGGTGTAGCCAGGCACCGGGCCCCACAGAAAATGAAACATCGGCATGCGGGAGTCGGTCGCCATGTACCGCATGGCGATGCCCCAGTGAATGCCGCCCAGATAGGTCAGCACCAAGGCCATGTGCGTGAGCAGGGCGTTGGTCAGAAAGCTTTGCTGCGCCGGGCCCAGGAACCACAAGAAGCCGGCCATCAGCGTGGGCAGCAGCACCGTGCCATAGGCCAGCACATGCACGATGGACCAAGGCGGTTCGGCCTGCGCGGGGGCTGGGGCGTGGGGTATGCCGGTGCCCGCGTTCGGGCCGTGCGGCGTCGGATCGTGCGTGTGGCGCGCAGGCATGGCAGGGACGCTGGGGGCGGGTCAGCGCGACAGCGCTTGTTCGATCTGCTGCGCGTTGATGGCGCCCGGCACACGCATGCCATCGGCAAACACCAGCGTGGGGGTGCCGGTGATGCGGTATTTCTTGGCGAAGTCCAGGTTGGCGGTCAGGGCGTCGGTGTTGCAGCTGGGGGCGCCCTTGGGCGTCACGTCACGCAGCATCCAGTCGTCCCAGGTCTTGGCCTTGTTCATGCTGCACCAGATCTGGCGCGACTTGTCCACCGAATCCTGGCCCAGGATCGGGATCAGGAACAGGTGCACCGTCACGTTGTTGACCTTTTGCAGGTCTTTCTCAAAGCGCTTGCAATAGCCGCAGTTGGGGTCTTCAAACACCGCCAGCTTGCGCTTGCCGTTGCCGCGCACGATGGTGATGGCGTTTTTCAGGTCCAGCTCGTCGAACTTCACCGCGGTGAGCTTTTCAACCCGCTCTTCGGTCAGGTTCTTGCGCGAACGCGTGTCCATCAGGTTGCCCTGGATGAGGAAGTTGCCCTCGGCGTCGGTGTACAGGATGTCGGTGCCCACGCGCACTTCCAGCACACCCGGCATGGGCGTCTTGCGGATCTCGTCGATCTGGGCCAGCGCGGGAACGCGTTCGGCCAGGGTCTTGCGCAACTGCGCGTTGTCCTGGGCGGCGGCCAGCAGGGGCAGCGCCAGCAAGGCGGTCAGCGCGGCGCGGCGGAATAACTTGGAAATCATGATCGGCACAAAGTTGGAAAAGTGTGAATCGGGTCAGAGTGGCGGGCCGCTCAGCGGGTTCCCATGGCCAGGCGCGTCACGCCCGCCTTCAGGGGGGCGCTGGCATCAAACAGGCGCATGCCCCAGTTGCGCGCGGCGGCGGCCAGGGGTTCGGGCCGGTCGAACAGCAGTTGCAGCCCGTCGGTGGCCAGCCGCATGCGCAGCCATTCGCCCTGGCGCGCGCGCTCAAAGCGGCGCAGCAGTTTCAGATCAGACGGCGCGCGCCAGCTTTCGCGCTGGGTCAGCACCTGCGCCAGTTCGGCCGCGTCGCCCAGGCCCACGTTCAAACCCTGGCCTGCCAGCGGGTGCATGGCGTGGGCGGCGTCGCCGGCCAGGGCAAAGCTTTCGTGCGGGCGCCCCGGCATGCGGCCGACCCAGCGGCGCGCCGTGGCCAGTTGCAGCGGCCAGGTGGCGCACGGCGCGCACAGCGTGACGGCGCCCAGCGCCTGACCGCTGGCTTCGGCCAGTGCGGCCGCCAGGGCCGCGTCGTCCAGCGCCATCAGCGCGCCCACGCGTTCGGCGCGCACCGACCAGACCACCGCCACGCGGCGCCCTTCGGCGCCGTCCAGCGGCAAAAAGGCGAGGATTTCGCCCTCGGGCGTGAACCACTGGCGGGCGGTTTGGCCGTGCGGCTGTTCGCATTCAATGCGGGTGGCGATGGCGTGCTGCGGGTAGGGCACGCTGTCGAATTCCACGCCCAGTTCGGCCCGGGTGCGGCTGGCGCGGCCTTCGCAGACCACGGTCAGCGGGGCGTCCACCGGCGCATCCACCACGTCGATGCCGCCCTGAAACTGGCAGGCCTGGGCCAGCAGCGCTTCCAGCGCGGGCACATCCACGATCCAGTTCAGCGCGGGCACACGCTGCGCGTTGGCGCTGAAGTGCACCTGCCCATCGCCGTCGCCATGCACCTGCATGGCCAGCACGGGGGTGGCGGCGCGCTCGTCGGGCCAGCAGCGCAGCGACTGCAGCAGCGCGCGGGCGCTGGGGCTGAGGGCGTAGGCGCGCACGTCGGCCGATTCAGGCGGCCGGGGCGAAGCGACCAGCGCCACGCGCAGCCGTTCGCGCGCCAGCAGCAGCGCCAGCACGCGTCCGACGATGCCGGCGCCGCGTATGCAGATGTCGGGAGTAACAGCCATGATGGGCTTGATTGTAGGACGCTTGAAGGGGCGCGGCCGGATTGGGTGTTTGTGGTCAAATCAGCCTCTTGCGCCGGACAGGTCTGCGCAGGCAGCTATCAAAAACATAGTTATGACCGCACCCTTCCTCTCCCCGAATGACGACCAGGTACACGCCAGCGTGGCGCAACTGTTCGTCTACCCCGTCAAATCCTGCGCGGGCGTCGCCCTGGCCGAAGCCGAATTGACCGGCACCGGCCTGGACCTGGACCGCGCCTGGATGGTGGTCGACGCGCAAGGCCGCTTCGTCACCCAGCGCGAGCTGCCGCGCATGGCCCTGGTGCAGCCGCAGATCAAGACGCTGGAAGTGGTGCTGCGCGCCCCCGGCATGCTGGCGCTGCACCTGGGCATCAACCAAGTCGACGCGCCCGCCCGCGTGCAGGTGTGGGGCGACACGGTCGACGCATGGGACATGGGCGGCGTGGCCGCACAGTGGTTCAGCGACTTCCTGGGCCAGCCCGGCCTGCGCCTGGTGCGCTTTGACCCCGAAGTGCGGCGCCTGGCATCGGCCCGCTGGACGGGCGACTTGGCCGCGCCAATCGAATTCGCCGACGGCTTTCCCGTGCTGGTGACCAGCCAGGCTTCGCTGGCCGAGCTGAACCAGCGCCTGCACGCCGCGGGCCAAGGCGCCGTCGGCATCGAACGTTTTCGCCCCAACCTGGTGCTGGCCGGCGTCGAATCGCACGACGAAGACCGCCTGAACGAGCTGACCATCCACACCGCGCAGGGCCAAGTGCAGCTGGGCCTGGTCAAACCCTGCCCGCGCTGCCCCATGCCCAACGTCGACCCCGCCACCGGCCAAAGCAGCCCCGAAGTGATGGACATGCTGCAAACCTACCGCGCCGACCACCGCCTGGACGGCGCGCTGACCTTCGGCATGAACGCCGTCATCGTGCAAGGCGCGGGGCACACGCTGCGTGTGGGCGATGCGGTGGCGGGCGACTGGAAGTTTGATTGATATTGATTTGATAGCTGCTTGCGCCCGCTGCATATGCGCTGCAGGCTGTTTTGACCATGAATCCGGGGCGCGACCGTATCCGCTGCGCCGGTAGAATCCAACATTTCCCCTGAAAGCCCCGACATGAGCCTGCAATGCGGCATCGTGGGCCTGCCCAACGTGGGCAAGTCCACCCTTTTCAACGCGCTGACCAAAGCCGGCATCGCGGCAGAGAACTACCCCTTTTGCACCATCGACCCCAACACGGGCGTCGTGGAAGTGCCCGACCCGCGCCTGAAGGCGCTGGCCGAGGTGGTGGGGCCAGAGCGCGTCCTGCCGGCCATCGTCGAATTCGTGGACATTGCCGGCCTGGTGGCCGGTGCCAGCAAGGGCGAAGGCCTGGGCAACCAGTTTCTGGCGCACATCCGCGAGACGGACGCCATCGTCAACGTGGTGCGCTGCTTTGAAGACCCGAACGTGATCCATGTGGCGGGCAAGGTCGACCCGATCGCCGACATCGAGGTCATCCAGACCGAGCTGTGCCTGGCCGACCTGAGCACGGTGGACAAAGCCCTGCAGCGCTACAGCAAGGCCAGCCGGAGCGGCAACGATAAGGAAGCGACCGCCATGGTCAAGCTGCTGGGCCCGGTGCAGGCGGCGCTGAACGAAGCGCGCCCGGTGCGCACGCTGGATCTGAGCAAGGAAGACCGCGCGCTGCTCAAGCAACTGTTCCTAATTACCGCCAAACCGGCGATGTTTGTCGGCAACGTCAGCGAAACCGGCTTTGATAACAACCCACTGCTGGACCGTTTGACGGAATACGCGGCCAGCCAGAAGGCGCCGGTGGTGGCCATCTGCGCCAAGATGGAAGCCGACATGGCGGACATGGGCGATGAGGACAAGGCGCTGTTCCTGGAAGAAATGGGCCAGGAAGAGCCGGGGCTGAACCGCCTGATTCGCGCCGCCTTCAGCCTGCTGGGGCTGCAAACCTACTTCACCGCGGGCATCAAGGAAGTGCGCGCCTGGACGATCCACATCGGCGACACCGCGCCGCAGGCGGCGGGCGTGATCCACGGCGACTTTGAACGTGGCTTCATCCGCGCGCAGACCATCGCGTTCGACGATTTCATCCAGTACAAGGGCGAGCAGGGCGCCAAGGACGCGGGCAAGATGCGCAGCGAAGGCAAGGAATACGTCGTCAAGGATGGCGACGTGATGAACTTTCTGTTTAACGTCTGACGCGCGGGCGCGGCGCTGTGTGGCGCTGCGCTTGCGGCGGGATCAGACAGCGCGCGACCGCCCGGGCCCCGCGCGCCGTGGCTGCGTGAATGGCCAGGCCAGCAACTGCACGACCGTTTGCTCGGCCGGCTCACGTGCATAGTCCAGCCCGATGGTCAGGCCCCGCGCGCGGTCGGCCGGGGCGGCGGACGCGGTGCGCAACAGGTGGTCCCACACGGTGAGCAGCGTGGCGTAGTTGCTGTCGGTCTGCGGCTGGTGCGCGCTGTGGTGCACGCGGTGGTAGGCGGGTGTGACGATCAGCCAGCGCAAGGGCCGGTCCAGCCACTCAGGCAGTCGCAGGTTGCCGTGCGACACGGTGCTGACCAGCACCGCCAGCAGGCTGAAGCTCAGCACCGCGGCCCAGGGCAGGCCCAGCC
>JAGOEM010000080.1 GCA_017997715.1 Ottowia sp. | reverse complement strand
ATGCAACGCCGTGGAAGAGCTGGGCCAACTGCTGGACCACAACGGCGCCATTGGCGAGTCAGAACGCAACGCGGCGCGCATCTTCAACGCCGACCACTGCTTTTTTGTCACCAATGGCACCAGCACCAGCAACAAGATCGTTTGGCACCACACGGTGGCGCCGGGCGACGTGGTGGTGGTCGACCGCAACTGCCACAAAAGCAACCTGCACGCCATCATCATGACCGGGGCGATCCCGGTGTTTTTGAAGCCCACGCGCAACCACTTCGGCATCATCGGCCCGATTCCGAAAGGCGAGTTCGAGCCGGCCAACATCCAGGCCAAGATCCGCGCGAATCCGCTGCTGGGGCACGTTGATGCAGCCAAGGTCAAGCCGCGCATCCTGACGCTGACGCAGTCCACTTACGACGGCGTGCTGTACGACACCGAAGCCATCAAGACCATGCTGGACGGCTACGTCGAAAACCTGCACTTTGACGAAGCCTGGCTGCCGCACGCCGCCTTTCACCCGTTCTATGGCAGCTTCCACGCCATGGGCAAGAAACGCGCGCGGCCCATGCAGTCGGTGGTGTATTCCACGCAGTCCATCCACAAGCTGCTGGCCGGCATCAGCCAGGCCAGCCACGTGCTGGTGCAGGATTCGCAGAACGTCAAGCTGGACCGCTACCTGTTCAACGAGGCGTACCTGATGCACACCTCGACCAGCCCGCAGTACAGCATCATCGCCAGCTGCGACGTGGCCGCCGCCATGATGGAGCCGCCCGGCGGCACCGCCATGGTCGAAGAAAGCATCAGCGAAGCGCTGGACTTTCGCCGCGCCATGCGCAAGGTCGAGGCCGACTTCGGCAAGGGCGACTGGTGGTTTCAGGTCTGGGGGCCAGACAAGCTGGCCGACCAGGGCATTGGCCGCTCGGACGACTGGGTCATCAAGAACGGCGCCAAGTCCAAGAACTGGCACGGCTTTGGCAAGCTGGCCGCCGGCTTCAACATGCTGGACCCGATCAAGGCGACCATCGTCACGCCGGGGCTGAACCTGGACGGCAAGTTCGACAAGACAGGCATTCCCGCCAGCATCGTCACCAAGTTCCTGGCAGAGCACGGCGTGGTGGTCGAGAAGACGGGCCTGTACAGCTTCTTCATCATGTTCACCATCGGCATCACCAAGGGCCGCTGGAACACGCTGCTGACCGCGTTGCAGCAGTTCAAGGACGACTACGACCGCAACCAGCCGATGTGGCGGATCATGCCGGAGTTCTGCCAGCAGCACCGCCGCTACGAGCGCATGGGCCTGCGCGATCTGTGCCAGCACGTGCACGCGCTGTACGCCAAGTACGACATCGCGCGTCTGACGACCGAGATGTACCTGTCTGACTTGACGCCCGCCATGGTGCCGGCAGTTGCCTATGCCTGCATCGCCCGCCGGCAGGTCGAGCGGGTGGAGATCGACAAGCTGGAGGGGCGCATCACCACCGCGCTGATCACGCCGTACCCACCCGGCATTCCGCTGCTGATTCCGGGCGAGGCGTTCAACAAGAAGATCGTCGACTACCTGAAGTTTGCGCGCGACTTCGCCATTGAGTGCCCCGGTTTCGAGACCGATATTCATGGCTTGGTCGAGGTCAAGGACGACGACGGCAAAGTGCGGTACTTTGCAGACTGTGTGGCTGAAAGCAGCGCGTCCCGGTTGATCGCCCCTGTGACCGACATCCAGGACATGATCGACACCGCGTCCGACTCGCCCTACAAGAGCAATTTCTGAGCACGGATTTTTCGAGCCATTTTTTAGTTAATCTAGAGCGATCCATGACCCATGGACCGTTTGACCACTGAAAGGAGAAACGATGTTTCCTGAGTACCGCGAACTGATCACGCGTTTGAAGACCGAGGGCACCAACCACAGGTTCCTGCACCTGTTTGAAAAGCACAACGAGCTGGATCACAAGATCGCTGGCATGGAGTCCCACGACGCGGGCGGTGTTCACGCCGAGATCGAAGCGCTGAAGAAGGAAAAGCTGCGCATCAAGGACGAGCTGTACACCCTGCTGCGGCAGGAGACTGCGGCCTGAGGCCGGCAGCCCGCATTGCGTACCCTGCGCGCCGCGATGGCGGCGTGCCTTGCAAGCCCACTTCGGTGGGCTTTTTGCTGGCCAAAATGGCCGCTAGCGCGCGTCTATTGGGCGTGAATAGCTTCTAAAAATGTAGCAATGTGCCATTGCTGCCCATGCAAGGCCAGAGGGCTGGCGGCCGAAGCGCTGCGCGGTTGGGTGGATCAGCAGATCGGTGGATCAGCGATCAGCGGTCGCTAATCGGCGGTCGGCAATCGGCAATGGCCGTTCAGCGGCCGGTGCGGTACTGCGGCTCGTCCGCACGCACGCGCACGAAAGTGGCGAACCGCGGCAGGCCGCTGCCACTGTGCACGCCGCGGTAGCGGTACGTCACCCAGCTGCCTACGGGCGGTGGGTGGGCGCGTTGCGCGTCGGTGAAGCCCGAACCCAGCCGAAAGCGCTGGCCGCTGCGCGTTTCAACCAGCAGCGCACCCATCCGGCCTTGGTACTTGCCCTGGCCGGGAAGGTGCTCGATCACGCGCGCCTCGGCGTCTTCGTGTTCCTTCAGCTTGAGCAGATCGTCCCCGCGGCCGGCGCGGTACAGCGAATCGCCGCGGCGCAGCATCAGCCCTTCGCCGCCGCCTTGCACCACTTCGCGCAGCAGCGCCTGCAGCTGCGCTTCGTCCTTCATGCGGCGCTGCGGCACGGCTTGCAGGGTGGGGCGCTGGGCGGCGGCAATGCGGGCGTTCAGCACGGCCAGCCGCGCATCGAAGTCGCCCGGGTGCGCCGGCCAGTCGAACACGATGAAGCGCATGCGGCGCCAGGCCGCGTCATCGGGTTGTTGGCGCAGCACGGTGGATTGCGCGTGTTCAAACGTGCCGCGGCCCGCCCACAGCTCGCCGTCCATGGGCTCGGTGGGCCAGCCGGCGGTGAACCACGCGGGCGCGTTCACCGTTTCGCCGCCGCGCGTTCGCAGGCGCTGGCCATCCCAGTAGCCGCGCACGCCGTCGTACTTTTCGCTGACCCAGTAGTCGCGCACCTGCAGGCCAGCGCGCCACTGTCCGGCCAGCTGCAGCGCCGGGCGGTTGGCCGCTGCGTCCTCGGCAGACCAGGCCGGCGGCAGCGCCGCCATGCCCAGCCATGCCAGCAGAATTTGGCGTCGCTTCATGCTCTGTTTATAGGAGCTGCTTGCGCCCGTGCATATTGCGCTGCAGGCCGATTTGGCTATAAAACGGCCGTGGGGCCGGTCAGCCCACCATGTCGGCCGACAGGCCCGCCGTCTGGCTGAAGCCGCCGTCCACGTAGGTGATCTCGGCCGTCACGCCAGCGGCCAGATCGCTCAGCAAGAAGGCGGCGACGTTGCCCACGTCTTCAATCGTCACGTTGCGGCGCAGCGGCGAGGCGCTGGCCACGTAGCCCAGCAGCTTGCCAAAGTCCTTGATGCCGCTGGCCGCCAGTGTCTTGATGGGGCCGGCGCTGATGCCGTTGACGCGCACGCCCTGGCTGCCCAGCGCCTCGGCCATGTAGCGCACGCTGGCTTCCAGGCTGGCCTTGGCCAGGCCCATGGTGTTGTAGTTGGGAATGGTGCGCAGCGCGCCCAGGTACGACAGGGTCAGCAACGCGGCTTTGTCGTTCAGGTAGGGCAGGGCGGCCTTGGCCATGCCAGGGAAGCTGTAGGCGCTGATGTCGTGCGCGATGCGGTAATTCTCGCGACTCAGGCCATCAAAGAAGTTGCCGGCGATGGCTTCGCGCGGGGCAAAGCCGATGGCGTGGACAAAGCCGTCCAGCTTGGGCCAGGTGGCCGACAAGTCCTTGAACATGGCCTCGATCTGCTCGTCGCTGCCCACGTCGCAGTCGAAGATCAGCTTGGAATCGAATTCGGCCGCGAAGTCGGTGATGCGGTCCTTGAAGCGCTCGCCCACGTAGCTGAAGGCCAGCTCGGCACCTTGCTGGTGGCAGGCCTTGGCGATGCCGTAGGCGATGGAGCGGTTGGACAGCACGCCCGTGATCAACAGCTTTTTGCCGGCGAGAAATCCCATGGAAATGTCCTTCGTTGTTTGGCTGGTAGAGACTGAGGCAGAATTCTCGCATGCGACTTTGCACCCTGGTTCTGGCGGCGCTGGTGGGCCTGGCGGGCAGCCCGGCCCACGCGGCCCATGGCTATGCGCTGTGGGACGACCTGAAATACCCGGCGGGCTTCAGCGCCTTCGATTACGTCAACCCCGATGCCCCCAAGGGCGGCGAGCTGCGCCTGGTCAGCAACCTGCGCTATTCCACGTTCGACAAGTACAACCCCTTCACGCTCAAGGGCTCGCCACCGGCCTACCTGGCCGATTTGATGTTCGAGACCCTGTTGTACGCGCCGATGGACGAAACCGCCTCGGCCTACGGCCTGCTGGCAGAAGACGTGGAGGTGCCCCCGGACCGCCTGAGCGCCGTATTCCGCCTGCGCCCACAGGCCCGCTTCAACGACGGCAGCGCGGTGGAGGCGGCGGACGTCAAACACAGCTTCGACACCATCAGCGGGCCGCTGGCCATGCCCCAATACGCGACGCTGCTGAACGAAGTGCGCGACGTGCAGGTGATCGACCGGCTCACGGTGCGCTTTCGCTTCAAGCAGCCCAACCGCGAGCTGCCGCTGACCGTGGGCACCATGCTGCCGATTTTCAGCCGCCACTGGGGCGCGCAGGACGGCAAGCCCAAGCCGTTTGACCAGATCGTGACCGACACGCCCATCACCAGCGGGCCGTACCGCATCGGCCCGGTGCGCTTTGGCAGGGACATCACCTACGTGCGCGACCCCAAGTACTGGGGGCGCGAATTGCCCGTGCGCCGAGGCACGGCCAACTTCGAACGCATCACCGTCAAGATCTACAAGGACGGCACAGCGCGGCTGGAAGCCCTGAAGGCCGGCGAATTCGATTTCATGAGCTTTTACTCGGCCGGTGACTGGGCCCGGCGGGTGAGCGGCCGGCGCTTCGATTCCGGCGAACTGGTCAAGCGGGAATTTGCGCACAAGAACCCGTCAGGCTTTCAGAGCTACGTGCTCAACACGCGCCGCCCGCAATTGCAGGACGTGCGGGTACGCGAAGCGCTGGGCCTGGCGCTGGACTACGAATGGATGAACCGGCAGCTGTTCTACAACGGCTATCCGCGCGTCAAGGACCTGTTCGGCAATACCCAGTGCGAGGCGTCCGGGCTGCCCTCCGATGCCGAACGCGCCTTGCTGGAAAGCTGGCGCAAGCAACTGCCCGAGGCCGTCTTCGGGCCCATGTACCAACCGCCCAGCACCGAGGGCGCGGGCCGTTCACTGCGCGACAACCTGCGCCAAGGCCGCGAACTGCTGCGCCAGGCCGGCTGGACCTACCGCGACGGCGCGCTGCGCAACGCCCAGGGGCAAGCCATGGTGCTGACCTACCTGGACAGCCGTGAAGGCGGCATTCGCACCGTGTCACCCTGGCAGCGCAACCTGCAAAAACTGGGCATCCGGCTGAATTTTCAGTCGGTGGACTATGCGCTGTACCAGCAGCGCATGGACCAGTTCGACTTTGACATCGTGACCGTCAATTTCCAGGGCACGCACAACCCCGGGCAGGAACTGCTGGAATACTTCGGCAGCAAAGCCGCCGCCACCGAAGGGTCAAGCAATTTCACGGGCGTCAAGAATCCCGCCGTCGACGCCTTGCTGACCCGCATTCTGTCGGCCACCCGCAAGGACGAGCTGCTGCCCGCCTGCCGGGCGCTGGACCGCGTGATGATGCACAGCCACTACCTCATCCCGCAATGGACCATGACGGCCCACCGCATCGTCTACAACGCTTGGCGCACCGCGCACAAGGATCCGATGCCGCCTTATGCGCTGGCTGAGCAATGGGCGATGTTGACCTGGTGGGAAGGCGCTGGCCAGCAGCAGGCGCCTGCCGACAAGGGCGGTACTGCCATGAAGCCCGCAGGACGCTGAGCCGATGGGTGCCTACATTCTGCGGCGTCTGCTGCTCATGATTCCTACGCTGCTGGGCGTGGTGGTGATCACGTTCGGCATCATCCAGTTCGTGCCGGGCGGGCCGGTCGAGCAGTACCTGATCGAGGCGCGCACCTCGGTCGGATCGGGTGCGGATTCGGGTGGCGGCGTGTACCGCGGCGGGCAGGGGGTTGACCCGAAGCGGCTGGAAGAGATCAAGGCGCTGTACGGTTTTGACAAACCTCCGCTGGAACGCCTGTGGCAGATGCTGGGGCGCTTTGCTCGGTTTGATTTGGGGCAGAGCTTCTTCCAGAACAAAAGCGTGTGGGCGCTGATCGTCGAGAAGCTGCCGGTGTCGCTGAGCCTGGGGTTATGGACCTTTTTCATCAGCTACGCCATCGCCGTGCCGCTGGGCGTTGCCAAGGCGGTGCGCGCGGGCACGCGCTTTGACTTCTGGACGTCCTTGCTGGTGCTGGTGGGCTATGCCATTCCGGGTTTTGTGCTGGGCGTGGCGCTGCTGGTGATTTTTGGCGGGCAACTGCAGTGGTTTCCGCTGCGCGGGCTGACATCGGCCAACTTTGACGAACTGAGCATGGGCGGCAAGATCGTCGATTACCTGTGGCACGTCACGCTGCCGGTCACAGCCATGGTGCTGGGCAGCTTTGCCGTGACGGCGATGCTGACCAAGAACGCTTTTCTGGAAGAGATTCGCAAGCAGTACGTGCTGACGGCGCGCGCCAAGGGCCTGTCTGACCGGCAGGTGCTGTGGAAGCACGTGTTCCGCAATGCGCTGATCCCCATCGTCACCGGTTTTCCGGCGGCCTTCATCGGGGCGTTCTTTACCGGTTCGCTGCTGATCGAAACGCTGTTCTCGCTGGACGGGCTGGGCCTGCTGAGCTATGAAAGCGTGATCCGGCGCGACTACCCGGTGGTGCTGGGCACCTTGTTCTTCTTCACCTTGATCGGCCTGTTGACCAAGCTGATCAGCGACCTTTGCTATGTCTGGGTCGACCCGCGGGTCAAGTTCGATTGAACCGCGCACATTTTCCCCACTTGAAAGGCAGTTAGATGGTCAACGTGATGGGCTTTGCGTCCTCTTACCAAGCAAAACGCTGTAGCGCTTTGGACGCGGTGAAACTGGTGCGCAACGGTGATGCGGTGGTGGTGCCCACCGGCGTGGCCGAGCCACCTGCGCTGCTGGAGGCGCTGTCGACGCAGCGGCGCGAGTACCAGGGCGTCACGGTCTCGCAGATTCTGCCGGTGCGCAACTACGGTTATTTCGACCCCGAGACCGCGCAGCACGTGCGCCACGTGGCGTATTTCTTGGGCGGCCCCTCGCGCCCTGGTGCGCAAGCGGGTTGGGTCGACTACATCCCCTCGTACTTTTCCGAAATGCCTGCGCTGATGGCGCAGGGCCTGCTGCCGGCCGACGTGGTGTTCAGCCTGGCATCGCCCATGGATGAGCACGGCTATTTCTCGCTCAGCCTGGGCACGGACTACACCATGGCGGCCCTGAAAAAGGCGCGCGTGGTGGTGCTGGAGGTCAACCCCAACGTGCCGTTTGCGCATGGCGACTGCGTGGTTCACATTTCGCAGGTGTCTGCGCTGGTCGAAAGCGAAGCGCCGGTATTTGAAGTGGGGCTGCCGCAGATCGGCGCGGTGCAGCAGGCCATTGGCAAGGCCGTGGCCGACATGATTCCGGACGGCGCCACGCTGCAGGTCGGCTACGGCGGCATCACCGACGCGGTGGTGATGCAGCTGACCGACAAGAAAGACCTGGGCGTGCACACCGAGATGATTGGCGACGGCATCATTTCGCTGGTCGAAGCGGGCGTGGTCACCAACCGGCGCAAAAACTATTTGCCTGGCCGGATGGTGGCGACGTTTGCGCTGGGCTCCAAGAAGCTCTACCAGTTCATGCACCGCAACCCGGCGCTGGAAATGCACCCGTGCGACTTCACCAACGACCCCTATCTGGCGGCCCGCAACGACAACCTGATTGCCGTCAACGCCACCATGCAGATTGATCTGCTGGGCCAGTGCGGGTCGGAATCGCAGGGCACCAAGCCGTATTCGGGCACTGGCGGGCAGGCCGACTTTGTGCGTGCGGCCAACCGCAGCCAGGGCGGCAAGGCGATCATCGTGCTGCCGTCCACCGCCAAGGACGACACCATTTCCCGCCTTGCCCCGGTGCTGAACCCCGGCACCCACGTCACCACCAGCAAGAACGACGTCAACTACGTGGTGACCGAATACGGCGTGGCGCAACTGCGCGGGCGCACGGCGCAACAGCGCGCCAAGGCGCTGATCGCCATCGCGCACCCGAAGTTTCGCGACGAGCTGACCGAAGCGGCGCAAAAGCTGCGCATGCTGTGACCGCGCGCCCCATCACCGCCACAGCAGGCTGGGCCGGTGAGGGCGCCGGCGCAGCCGTTTCACGCAAGCGGGTGGCCGCATGAGCACCCCCGCCGCCGACGCCGCAGCCGCCGCCGGCCGTTCGCCCGCGGCGCGCGCGTGGGCGCGTTTTCGCCGCAACCGGCTGGGGTTCTGGAGCCTGGTGCTGTTCGGCACCATGGTGGTGCTGAGCCTGTGTGCCGAATTGCTGTCAAACGACCGCCCGCTGATCGTGCGCTACGAGGGGCAGACCTATTTCCCCGTGGTGCGCGACTACGCCGAAACCCGGTTCGGCGGCGATTTTGAAACGCCGACCGACTACCTGGACCCCTTCATCCAGCAGCAGCTGAGCAAGCCAGGCAATTGGGCGCTGTACGCCCCCAACCGCTATGGCGCCGACACCATCAATTACTTTGCCAAAGACCCGGCGCCGGGGCCGCCTTCGGCGCAGAACTGGCTGGGCACCGACGACCGGGGCCGCGACCTGCTGGCCCAGCTGATCTACGGCTTTCGCGTCAGCGTGCTGTTTGGCCTGGCGCTGGCGGCCATCGGCACGGTGTTGGGCATCGTGGCCGGGGCGGTGCAGGGCTACTTTGCCGGGCGCACCGACCTGGTGATGCAGCGCGCCATCGAAATCTGGGGCGCCATGCCCGAGCTGTACCTGCTGATCATCTTCAGCGCCATCTTTGCGCCCAGCGTGGCACTGCTGCTGATCATCCTGAGCCTGTTTGGCTGGATCGGCCTGGCCGACTACGTGCGCGCCGAATTCCTGCGCAACCGGCAAATGGACTACGTGCGCGCCGCACGCGCGCTGGGCGTGGGCAACCTGGCCATCATGTGGCGCCACATCCTGCCCAACAGCATGGTGCCGGTGGTCACGTTTCTGCCTTTTCGCATCAGCGCGGCCATCCTGGCGCTGGCCTCGCTCGACTTTCTTGGCCTGGGCGTGCCGCCCGGCACGCCGTCGTTGGGCGAGTTGCTCAACCAGGGCAAATCCAGCATCGATGCCTGGTGGATTTCCCTGTCCACCTTCGGCGTGCTGGTGCTTTCGCTGACGCTGCTCACCTTCATGGGCGATGCGCTGCGCGATGCGCTGGACCCGCGCAAGGCCGATGTGTCGCCGCCCGCCGAGGGCGACACGCCCAGCGCTGGCGAGGATGCGCTGTTGGTTGCCCCGCCCGATGTCACGCGCCTGGGCGGCGCGCCGGTGCCCGCCGCGGCCAACATTACGCCCGGCGGGGTGGCGCCATGAATTACATGCCAAATCGGCCTTCAGCGCCCGCCAGACGGGCGATGGCAGCTATTAACATGATAGTAATCGGCGCGCCGTGGCCTGCCGCAAGGGGAATCGCATGAGCGCGCCGCTGCTGGATGTGCGCGACCTCAGCGTGCGCTTTGGCCGCAAGACCGTGGTCGATCGCGTCAGCTTTCAGATCGCGCCGGCTGAAAAGCTGGCGCTGGTGGGCGAATCGGGCTCGGGCAAGACCGTGACGGCGCTGGCGCTGCTGCGTCTGCTGGAAGGTGCGCACCTGTCGGGCCAGGCGCTGTTCACCGGCGAGGGGCAGACGCGCGACCTGATGGCGCTGCCCGAACGCGCCGTGCGCGGCCTGCGTGGCGACGACATCGCCATGATCTTTCAAGAGCCGATGACGGCGCTGAACCCGCTGATGAGCGTGGGCGAGCAGATCGCTGAAGTTTTAAGGCTAAAACGGGCGCTAACGCCCGCCCAGTCGGCGCAAGCAGCTATTGAACTGCTAGCGAACACCGGCATTCCCGAGCCCGCCCGGCGCGCCGGCAGCTACCCGCACCAGCTGTCGGGCGGCCAGCGCCAGCGCGCCATGATCGCCATGGCCCTGGCGTGCGAGCCCAAGCTGCTGCTGGCCGACGAGCCCACCACCGCCCTTGATGTCAGCCTGCGCGGGCAGATTTTGTCGCTGCTGGAAGACCTGCGCCGCCAGCATGGCATGGCGGTGCTGATGATCACGCACGACTTGAACCTGGTGCGCCGCTTTGCCGACCGCGTGGCGGTGATGGAGCACGGCCGCCTGATCGAGCAGGGCGCGACCGAACAGATATTTGCCACCCCGCGCCAGGCCTATACCCAAAAGCTGATGGCCAGCCGGCCCGAACGCGACGTGATCGAAGCCCCCGTGGCGCCCGATGGCGCGCCGGTGTTGGCCGCGCAGGCGCTGCGGGTGACCTATCCCACGCCGGTGCCGGGCGTGCGCGGCTGGTTCACCAAGGGCGCCTTCGTCGCGCTGACCGACGCCAGCTTTGCCCTGCCGCCCGGGCGCACGCTGGGGGTGATTGGCGAATCCGGCTCGGGCAAGTCCACGCTGGCGCAGGCCGCGCTGGGGCTGCTGCCGCTGCGCCAGGTGCAGGGCAACTTGACGGTGCACGGGCGTGCCTGGGCGCACCGGGCGGCGGCCGACCAGCCGCTGCGGCGCACCGTGCAGGTGGTGTTTCAAGACCCGTTTTCTTCGCTTTCGCCGCGCATGACGGTGGAAGAAATCGTCGGTGAAGGCCTGCGCGTGCACGCGCCCGAGCTGAATGCCGACGCCCGCGCCGTCCGCGTGCGCGAACAGCTGACCGAAGTCGGCCTGGACGAGGCGCGCTTTCCCCAGCTGCTGTCGCGCTACCCGCATGAATTTTCAGGCGGGCAACGGCAGCGCATTGCGCTGGCCCGCGCGTTGATCGTGCAGCCGCTGCTGCTGGTGCTGGACGAACCCACCAGCGCGCTGGACGTGACCATTCAAAAACAAGTGCTGGCCCTGCTGCAGCGCCTGCAGCGCGACCGCCAGCTGAGCTACCTGCTGATCACGCACGACGTGGCCGTGGTGCGCGCCATGGCGCACGAGGTGATGGTGCTGAAAGACGGGCAGGTGGTCGAATCGGGCCCGGTGGCCAGCGTGCTGGGTGCGCCGCAGCACGCTTATACGCAGCGGCTGCTGGCGGCGGCCTGACCGGTGCGAAGGTCGGCAGGTGGCTGTTGACCGGCGCGTGCGGCGGGCTGAAGTGACGCCGCGCGCCCGGCGCGCTCAGCGGCCGGCCAGCAGCTGAACCGCTGCCGCGGCCAACGCGCAGCCCAGCGCCACCGCCCAGGGCGGCACCCGGGTGCCCAACAGCGCCCAGGCGGCCAGCAGGGCGATCAGCACGTCGCTGGCACTGGTCAGGCTGGGCCGCAACAAACCCAGCCAGGTGGCCAGCAGCAGCCCGACCACGGCGGCGTTGACTGCCACCAGCGCGCCCCGCGCCGTGGCCAGGTGCCGCAAACGCGCCCAAAAAGGCAGCGCCGCCAGCAACAACAAAAAGCCCGGCGCAAACACCGCCACCAGCGCCAGCAGGCCGCCCGCCCAGCCCGCAGGCGCATCGGCCCGCGCCGCGCCGACGAAGGCCGCAAAGGTGAACAGCGGCCCGGGCACCGCTTGCGCCGCGCCGTAGCCGGCCAGAAAGCTGTCCAGCGACAGCCAGCTGCGCGGCATCACCTCGGCCTGCAGCAGCGGCAGCACCACGTGGCCACCGCCAAACACCAGGGCACCGGCCTTGTAGAACACCGCCGCCACGTCGGCCGCCGCGCTGCCCGTGGCGCGCGCCAACAGCGGCAAGCCGATCAGCAGCAGCAAGAACAGCATCAGCCAGCCCAGCCCGGCGGTGACCGCGCGGTGGCCGGATGGCGCGGGGGCGGCCGGATCGGGTGCGCTGCGCGCGGTTGATGGTGAGGCAGACGGCCGAAAGCTGGCCAACACACCCAGCACGGCCGCGCCCGCGATCAAACCCCATTGCGCCCAGGCGCCGCCCCAAAACCAGGCCAGCACGGCGACCAACCCGGCCAACAGGCGGCGCGGCGCATCGGGGCACAGCGTGCGGGCCATGCCCCAGACCGCGTGCGCCACCACGGCGAGGGCGGCCAGCTTCAGCCCGTGCAGGGCGCCCAGCGCGGCGGGTTGGCGCAGGTCCAGCTGGGTCAGCCCCAGCGCCAGCAGGATCAACAGAATGGCCGACGGCAGCGTGAAACCCGCCCACGCCAGCGCGGCGCCGGCCCAGCCGCCGCGCTGCAGGCCAATGGCAAAGCCGACCTGGCTGCTGGTCGGCCCCGGCAGAAACTGGCACAGCGCCACCAGTTCGGCATAGGCGGCGTCGGTCAGCCAGCGGCGGCGCTGCACAAATTCGGTGCGAAAGTAGCCCAGGTGCGCCACCGGGCCGCCAAACGAGGTCAAACCCAGGCGCAGAAAGGCCCCGCCGATCTCGGCCAGCGCAGGGCGCCCCCCGGCTGGCACAGGCGGCGCTTCGTCGGAGGGAGCCGGGCCGGACATGGGGCGAAGCATAGCGCCCCGGTGTGACAAAACATGTACCGCTTTGTTTACTTCAAAAACAATAGCTGCCAGCGCTCGTGGTGATTGCGCCAAAGCCGTATTACATGCAACATTTTTGGCGTAGGCTTGCCGTCAGTCAAATGAGGGGCAGGGTGGACCATAATCGCGCCATGGCCTCCCCGCTCAGACCCGCCACGCCTTGGCGGCCCAGCCTGTTTCTGCGCCTCAGCGCCGCGCTGCACGGCTTGGCGCTGCTGGGCGTGCTGGCGTGGCCGGTGCATTGGCCGATCTGGCTGGGCTTGGTGCTCGCCAACCATGTGGTGATCAGCACCGCAGGCCTGTGGCCCCGCAGCCGCCTGCTGGGCGCCAACCTGACGCGGTTGCCGCCGCAGGCCGCGGCCCGCGCAGAAGTGGCGCTGACCTTCGACGACGGCCCCGACCCCGCCGTGACCCCGCAGGTGCTGGATCTGCTGGACGCGGCCGGCGCGCGCGCCAGTTTCTTTTGCGTGGGCGAACAGCTGCGCCGCCACCCCGATCTGGCGCGCGACATCGTGCGGCGCGGCCACCAGATCGAAAACCACACCGACACCCATCCCCCCCGGTTTGCCCCCATGGCCTGCCCCCCCTTGGCGCGCCAGGTGGCGGGCGGCAGCCGGCGGTGAAAGCCCATACCCGGCCCCCCCCGCCGTTCCTTTCGGCGG
>JAGOEM010000257.1 GCA_017997715.1 Ottowia sp. | reverse complement strand
CGCCCTGCCCTGCACGGTGTGCGTGACCTCGGGGTGGAACTGCACGCCGTAGAAGCGGCGCTCTTCATCGGCCATGCCGGCGATGGGGCATGAGTCGGTGCTGGCCATCAGCTTGAAGCCCGGCGGCAGCTCGGTCACCTTGTCGCCGTGGCTCATCCACACCTTCAGCATGCCGTGGCCTTCGGGCGTGGTGAAGTCGGCGATGTCCTTCAGCAGCGCGGTGTGGCCGCGCGCGCGCACTTCGGCGTAGCCGAACTCGCGGTTGTGCCCGCCCTCCACCTGGCCGCCGAGTTGCTGCGCCATGGTCTGCATGCCGTAGCAGATGCCCAGCACAGGCACGCCCAGCTCGAACACGGCGGGCGGTGCCTTGTCATCCACCTCGTACACGCTGGCGTGGCTGCCGGAGAGGATCACGCCCTTCAGCTGCCCGTCGGCCGCGTACTGGCGCACCCAGTCGTCTGTCACGTCGCAGGGGTGCACCTCGCAATACACATGCGCCTCGCGCACGCGGCGGGCGATGAGCTGGGTGACCTGGGAGCCGAAGTCGAGGATGAGGATCTTGTGGTGGGACATGAGAGCAGCCGAGGGGCGCGCGGAGCGGATAGGGCGGTGGGCCGGAAAACCCTCTATTTTGGCCGATGCGGCCGCGCGCGGCACAAGCGCGCCGCCCTCCGCAAGGCCAGCGCACGCCGCGGCCACGGCTATGTTGCGAGGCAGACCAGTGCTTCGGGCACGCCGGGCGCTTCTCCTACTGCCGCAAGCGCCATGCGCCGGTGGGGTGGGCGCGGCTGCGACCACAAGATGGCGGTGTGTGGTCGCGCCCGACGGCGCGCTCCTCGCACTTTCTCTTCCAACACATATCAGGAGTTCAACATGTCCAAACGCAACACGCTCGCCTTCACCGCCGCCCTGCTGATGGCCGGTGGCGCCTTTGCACAGGCCCCCGTCAACACCACCACAACGCCGCCCCAGCCCACCGCCACCGAGCAGGGCCAGCCCCGCCCCGGCCAGTTCAACCCCGCTGGCCCCGCAGTTGCGGCCAGCCAGCCGGCACCGGCTGCAACCACCACGACCACTGCACCGGCCCCGGCACCCGCGCCGGCCCCGCGTGCCCCGCGCGCCGACCGCGGCTGATCAGGCACACAGCCTCAACGTCAAAGCCCCGCCATGGCGGGGCTTTTTCATGGGCGCAGCACTGTGGCGCGCGGGCGGTGCAAAGAAGGTGGAGCGTACCGTCAGCACATGGTGGTGAGGTGTGCAGGGTGCGGTGTGCCGGGTCAGGGGTGGCGGGCTGATGGGTCATCGTGTGGCGCTGCCCTTCGCGCCAATACGCTAGGCCCCAGTATGTTTTCAACCCCCTGGCGCCCACGCCGGGGTCTTGTGCTCGCCCGGTACGCTCCAGAAACATCAGGCTTGCAGGTTCAGGAAGGGGGGGACCTCTCGAATTATTCGATGATTGAAAACAGGCTTCAGCGCCCAGTCATCGGGCGCCAGCAGCTCTTTATTTCATACTGCAACATGGCGCCAAATGGCTATCGCCTGTTCTGGCCGCTTGCAGGTGTGTGCGGGCGCCGTGGCGCGCTTCACAGCTCGGTGCGCCAGTTGGTCTCCTGCACCTGCACGTTCAACTCGCGGATCTTGCGGCTCAGGTGTTCCATCTGCTTCTGCGTGGCCGCCACGTCGATCTGCGGCACCCACTTGATCTCGCGCATGCTGTAGCGGTCGGCCTCCTTGTGCGTGGCCTCCACCGCGCTTTTCAGGATGCCGTGCTGCTGCATCAGCACGTCGCGCGCCGCCAGCACCTCGGTCAGCGGGCGGCCGTCGGGCAGTTTGGCGGCGGCGTTGGCGGCGTCGATCTTCAGCACCAGCGCCTGCTGCTCGGCAATCACGGCAAAGCATTCGGCGATCAGCTTGGCCACGTCCTCGCGCGGCGCATCACCCTCCTGCGCCAGCGCGTTCTGCGCAATGCGCTCGCGCAGCGAGAGGATTTTCTTCTTCTGATCGGCGCGGATCAGCAGGGCTTCGGCGAGTTTCATGATGAGGAGTCAATAACCTTGAAACAGGAAATCCAGCGCAGCCAGGATGCGGTCTTGCTCATCCGCCATCGAGGCCACCGGCTGCTTCAACACGCGCTGTGGCACAGCGGCGAGCTTGGGCGTTTCCATCAGGCAAGCCGTGCCGTTGACATCGAGCGTCGGCATCAAGCGCTCGGGAATCTTGACCTCAGCAAACTGATCCGCACTGCGCAGGGGCACCACCACACGGCTGTCCAAGCCGCTCAGCAGATCGGTCTGAACATCCAGTAGAAAGGGCGTGGTACGAGCGTGCGGCCCTGGATTCGGGTACACGTCGAAGCGCGCCATCAGAACGTCCTGAACTCGGCCAACGGCAAGCCTTCGACTTCCAGCGTGGCGTTGTAGGCAGCCACGAAGTCGGCGTGTTCGTGCTGCCAGCGGCGCGCTTGCTCCTGCCGCACCACTTCGCGCAAATGGCGGTCACACACTTGCGACACGTTGATGCGCAAAGCCTTGGCCGCGTCGAGCACGTCGGCACTCAGGCTCAGGTTGGCAGAGCGCTTGGGCGAGGAGGAAACAACAGGTAGTGTAGACATGGCGGGTGCGCAGAGAAAAATGCGCATAGATTCATGCGCATAGTCTAGATGCAAACCGGGCAGTAGGCAACGGCGCATCCAAACGCCGCCGCCCGTGCGTCAATCCGCCCGATAATTCGGCGCCTCTTTCGTGATCTGCACATCGTGCACGTGCGATTCACGAATGCCGGCGGCGGTGATCTCAACGAACTCGGCCCTGTCGCGCATGTCCTCGATGGTGGCGCAGCCGCAGTAGCCCATCGACGCGCGCAGGCCGCCGGCCTGCTGGAAGATGATGGCGACCACGCTGCCCTTGTAGGGCACGCGGCCTTCGATGCCTTCGGGCACCAGCTTGTCGGCGTTGGGGTTGCCAGTGCTGCTTTCCTGGAAGTAGCGGTCGGCACTGCCCTGCTGCATGGCGCCGATGCTGCCCATGCCGCGGTAGCTCTTGTAGCTGCGGCCGCCGAACAGCACGATCTCGCCCGGCGCCTCTTCGGTGCCGGCGAACATGCCACCCATCATCACGCTGCTGGCACCAGCGGCGATGGCCTTGGCGATGTCGCCCGAAAAGCGCACGCCGCCGTCGGCGATCAGCGGCACGCCGGTGCCGTGCAGCGCGGTGGCCACGTTGTCGATGGCGGTGATCTGCGGCACGCCCACGCCGGCCACGATGCGGGTGGTGCAGATGCTGCCGGGGCCGATGCCTACCTTCACGCCGTCGGCGCCCGCCTCGACCAGTGCGCGCGCCGCGGCGCCGGTGGCGATGTTGCCGCCGATGACCTGCACCTGCGGATAGTTCTGCTTGACCCAGCGCACGCGCTCGATCACGCCCTGGCTGTGGCCGTGCGCGGTGTCGACGATGAGTGCATCGACGCCGGCCTTGACCAGCGCCTCGACACGCTCCTCGGTGCCCGCGCCCACGCCCACCGCCGCGCCCACGCGCAGGCGGCCATCGGCGTCGCGCGCGGCGTTGGGGAAGGTGGTCTGCTTGGTGATGTCCTTCACCGTGATCAGGCCCTTCAGGCGGTCCTGGTCGTCGATGATCAGCAGGCGCTCGAGCTTGTGCTTGTTCAGCAGCGCCTTGGCCTCGGCGTGGCTGGTGCCCTCGGGCACGGTGACCAGGCGCTCGCGCGGGGTCATGATCTCGCGCACCGGCACGTCGTAGCGCGTCTCGAAGCGCAGGTCGCGCCCGGTGACGATGCCGACCACGCGGCCATGGTCGATCACCGGAAAGCCACTAATGTCCAGTTCGTCGCTGAGTTGCATCACCTGCAGCACGGTGTGCTCGGGCGTGATCACCACCGGGTCGCGCAGCACGCCGCTCTCGTAGCGCTTGACCTTGGCCACCTGCACCGCCTGCTCCTCGGCCGTCAGGTTCTTGTGCACGATGCCGATGCCGCCTTCCTGCGCCATGGCGATCGCCAGCCGCGCCTCGGTGACGGTGTCCATCGCGGCCGACACCAGCGGCAGGTTCAGGCGGATGTTGCGGGAGAACTGGGTGGAGAGGTTGACGTCCTTGGGCAGGACCTGGGAGTACGCTGGCACCAACAACACGTCGTCGAAGGTCAGCGCTTTGCCGAGAAGGCGCATG
>JAGOEM010000256.1 GCA_017997715.1 Ottowia sp. | reverse complement strand
GGCCAGCATCGTCCACGGCCTTGCTGTCACCGAACCAGTTCTGGAACGCAGGTGAGTCGATCTGCCCAGCAGCACGGAACCGCGCACCATCCGGGCGGTCCTGGCTGAGTGGCGCGCGCCCGGCGTGCTCGATGGCTTTGAGCACGAAGCGTTCGGCCTCGTTGTAGGTCATTTTGCGGATGCGGTCAGCGAGGCCATTCATGCCCATGCGGTCGGCAACGCTGGCCAGCCAACCGGCGAGGGCGCGCACTCGCAGGCCAAGGCCGGTTCCGGCTTGCTTCTTCGCCTGCAGCTCCTGGGCCACCACCGCCAGACCTTCTTCGATGGCCAGCGCTTCGTAGTGGGCGCTCAGCTCGCTGCCCGTGTACCCGCGGTCGCGCAGTGCCTGCAGCTGCTGGGGCGCATCGGTGGCTTCCTTCTTCCACTGGTTCGCGTAGGCCTGGACGCGGCTGTCCCGCTTTGCCAAGTCCAGCATGGTCTGCACATAATCGGGGGCAGGCAACACATTGCGAAGCCCCAGGTGGAACATCTCATGGAAAACCGTCTCAGCGACAGCGTCAGTACTCCCGTGAGCGGAGGCAACGATGACGATGCGGCCCTCGCCTGGCATCGCCGCCCCCATTACGCCATCAGGCGCGTCGACCCCAAGTTCCTCGCTCCGGGTCACGACGTCGACTGGTGGCGGGTTGGCCAGCCCCGCAAGGGCCTGTTGCACCGCCTGCTGAGCTTCTTCAAGAGATAGGCCGCGCGCTGGCGGCTTGCTGTCGCTGGTGCTGTAGAGCACGGTCGCCCCACCCTCTTCCTGCCTCGTCTCCACCTTCTCGAAGAACCCATCGAAGGCGCCCCGGATCACCGGCAATTCGCCCGCGGTGGGGTATGGGTAGCCCCCCTCCAGTGCGAAGGCGCTCGCGCCCACCACGTTGGCCAGGTAGTCGTTGCCGGCGTTCTGGTCATGCAGCTTGGAGATCACGTAGCTCTCGAAGGCCCGGGCCGACATCTCCGGCTTGGTGGTCCAGTAGTCCTTGGTGCGGCGGTCGTCCAGCTTTCGGCTGCGCTCCTGCATGCGCGTGCGGTTGATCGCGCCGTTGACCTCGCGGAACGCGGCCCGCATCTCCTCGCGCACGCCCTCCCCGCCCTGCTCCCGCTCGGTCATGTAGGTGCCGCCATCGCCGCGCTCGCGGGAGAAGTAGTTGTCCAGGCCGTGCCACCACTCGTGCGCCAGGCTGCCCGCGCCCTCGCGCTTGGTCAGGTTGATCACCACGTTGCCGCGCTCGTAGTGCGCTGCTGCTGCGTCCGTGCCACCGGTACCTCGCGCGCCGAAGGCCAGGCCCAGGCGGCCACCCAGCGATAGCGCCCGGGGCGGCAAGTGCAGCACGGCGGCTAGGTCCATCAGCGCGTCGTACGCCTGATTCAGATCCTGCTGGCGTCGCCCGCCTTCCACGTAGTTGCCGAACTGCACACCTCGGAATCCGAAGGCGTCTTGAAACTGCTCGGGCGTCACATCGGCGCCCTTGCGGTAGTCCTCGCCGATGCGCGGGGCGTTGCTGCCCGACCGCACAGGCGGGACTGCCTTGTACTTTTCCAGCAGTTTCTCCATCTCGGCCTGGTTGTCGGCCAGGTACTGGCGCGCGGCCTTGATATCGGAAAAACCGGTCTTCAACTCGGCCACATTGCGGCCGATCTTCTTGCCGATGAAGAACTCCCGGGCTCCGCCCGCGCGCTTGCCGTAGATCTCGAAGGTGGCGCCCTTGGTAGGTGCACGCTCCTCGGCCAGCAGCTCAGCGGCCCGCTTCTTGAAGGCGGCAATGGCTGCGTCGCGCGTGTCGCCCTTGGCCAACTCGCGCGGCCAGTTGCCGAAGGCGCTGCTCTTGGCTTCGCGCGACACGCTCCAGATGGTGCGCGGCGGGTTGTACTCCACGCGGTCGTACATGGAATAGCGGCCTACCGAAACGTCGATGCCTTTCAGGGACCGCTCATGGCCCATGGCCTCGTAGAGGGCGACCTTGTCAGCGATGCCCCTGGGCATGCCATCGCGGTTCAGCTTGATGCGTACAGCCGAAGGCTCCTGCTGGCCGGCCAGCACATCTTCAGCAAAGCCGCGCAGTGTCTCCACCTGGGCGGACCAGCCCTTGAGCTTCCAGGATGACTGCGGCTTAGTGGGCACAGCCTCGCGCAGCGCGCGCACCAGGGACACAGCTTCCAGCGGCGCCCCGCCCTCCAGCAGCTTCTGGTAGTCAGGCTCAGGCCAGGTCTTGGACAGCGGGTGCGCCTTGGTGTCCAGCTCCTTGGCTTTGGCCATGCCGTCGGCGTAGGCTTCGGCGTAGAGCATCTTGCGGGCACCGTGCAGCGTCTCGCCGAAGTCCTCGATCATCGTGATGGACCGTGGTGCTGCTGCGCGTGCTGCACCTTGGCCCACCGCCGTGGAATTCGCTCCTAATTTAATAGCTGCCGACGCCTTCTGGTCAGGGGCTTTCGCCTGATTTTGATCGGATTCTTGGGATGGGCCCGACCGTGGTGGGCGAGGCTGCTGTTGCGCGCCGAAAATGCTGCCCTGGCCTGGTGCCACTTCGCGGCCGGTGTTGGCATCCACCATGCCCAGCGTGAACTCTTCGGGGGCTGGTGCTGCGCTGCGCAGCGCCCCATCCTGCTGCTGGCGGCGTGCCCGCTCGTTGGCGGCCGCCTGCTGACTGTCGTTGGGCGAATCGCCCAGTAGGTCCTGGCGCGCTACGCGCTCAGGTTGCGCTTCATCAGTTCCTTGGCGAGCACTTCCTTGCGCTGTGCTGGTGTCAGCTTCTTGAGAGCGACTGCGGCCTTGATCGCCTGCTTGCGCTCCTGCTCGTTCGTCGGCAATGGCATCTTGAATCTCCTGATCGGTGGCGCCCAGGGCGCGCAAAAAATCTTCTGTGCTGGTGTTGCTGTCGGTGCTCAGAACGATGTCATCGTCGTTCAGGTCAAACAGCGCCGGGTCGGAAAGTTCGGCCACTGCAGAGGCCGCATCTTCTTCCATCTCGCTCTGGCGCGCAATGCGGGTCTGCATCTCGGTCTCGGCTGAATCAGCGGTGTACTGAGCCACCACGCGCTCGCCACGCAGCGCACGACCTACGAGGTCGTACAGCGCCGCCTCGTCTGGTTTGGTGAGAAAACCCTCCTCCACGGCTGCCTGCGCCAGCTTGTCCAGCGGCTTGCCGGATCTGCGGAAGATCGGACCGTAGCCCGGCACCATGGCCTGCCGTTGCTCGGCCGCGCCGGGCGCGAACTCACGGCGCTGGTCCAGGGCGATGCCGTGCTTGGCGATGAATGCCTTGAAGGGATTGGTATCTGCGGCTGCAGCGCGTGCCCGCGCGCCTGGTGCTGTGCGCTTCGCCTCTGCTGCCTTGAAGTCGTCGCGCTGCTGTTGCGGGTCGACGGCAGGTGCACGGTCGGCCTGCCCATCGCGCGCATCCACTTCCGCCACCACCTGAGCCAAGCGCTTGCCCTTGGTATCGATGCCCAGCTCGCGCGCTATGCGGTTGGCCTGCATGGCGTTGGTCCGCCAGTTCGGCGCCCTTTTCGCTACTGAATCAGCAGCAATCTGCGCTTGCTCTGAAAGCGCTGCGCCTTGATTTCGCCCCCTTTCTTGGAGCACGAAACCCAGTGACTCGTCGCCACCGGCAGGCACCACCTCGTGTGTGCCCGCGAGCTGCTGTTGCTGCAGCGCCTGCTGGGCCACCTGGCGCGAGGCGAACGGCGCACCGCTGGTGCTGACCACGGTCTGGGGTGCTGGGGCTGGCTGGTTGGCACGGTTCACTACCTCTGCGCGTCCTTCCTGTCGCACACCATCGGCACCAGCCACCATGCGGCCGGTGGGTGCGTTATCGAAGGTCATGCGGGGCGATGCCGGATCAGAGCGACCAAAAGACACGCTGCCATTGGTGGGCACCACGGGCGTGATGTTGCTCAGGCCCAGTTCGGTGCGGCGCTGACGCCCGGCCTCCACCTGCTGACCCTGTGCCGTGGCTGCGTTGCCGCGAGCAACCGCTTCGGGTCGGGTCTCTGCTCGCACATCGCCGCCTGGGCTGGCCACCAGGCGGCCCGTGGCGCTCTGGTCGTAGGGCAGCTGTGCAGCGGCCTCGTCCTGGGGCGTAGCAGCGCGGGCAGCAGGGTCCAGGCGGGCAGTGGGTGCCACGTCATAGCCGCGTCCGGAT
>JAGOEM010000008.1 GCA_017997715.1 Ottowia sp. | reverse complement strand
TTCTTCGACATGGCCACGCGCGTCGGTGATGACCCAGTGGCGCGAGATCAGCTGCGCCGCCACTTCGCCCGCGTTGTGCACGGTGATGGTGTAGGCGAAGCCATATTGGTCGCTTTCCGGCTGCGACTGATCGGGCAGGAATTGCGGTTCGACTTCGACTTGAAACTGGTACTTGGCCATGTCGCCAATGGTAAACGGCGGCTGGGCGCCGCGCTGGCGCAGGGGCGAGTGCACCTGCGCGACAATCGCCGTCCATGAGCACCGACTACGCCATCGCACCGTCCATCCTCTCGGCCGATTTCGCCCGCCTGGGCGACGAGGTCACCCAAGTCATCGCCGCCGGCGCCGACTGGATCCACTTTGACGTGATGGACAACCATTACGTGCCCAACCTGACCTTCGGGCCGATGATCTGCCAGGCCATCAAGCCCTACGCCAAGACCGCCGACGGCCGCCCGGTGCCGATGGACGTGCACATGATGGTGCAGCCCGTCGACGCGCTGGCCCAGGCCTTTGCGCAGGCCGGGGCGGACTACATCAGCTTTCACCCCGACGCCAGCACGCACGCGCACCGCAGCGTGCAGGCCATCCGCGCGGCGGGGTGCAAGGCCGGCCTGGTGTTCAACCCCGGGGCGCCGCTGGATGTGCTGGACTGGCTGATCGACGACATCGACCTGGTGCTGATCATGAGCGTGAACCCCGGCTTTGGCGGGCAAAGCTTCATCGACAGCGCGCTGCGCAAGATCGAGCAGGTGCGCCGCCGCATCGACGCCACCGGCAAGCCCATCCGCCTGGAAGTGGACGGCGGCATCAAGGCCAGCAACATCCGCCAGGTGGCCGACGCGGGGGCCGACGCCTTTGTGGCCGGCAGCGCGATCTTTGGTCAGAAGGACTACGCGACGGCGATCGCCGAGATGCGCCGCGCGCTGCAAGCGCCCTGAACGCCGCCAGCGCCTGGCGCATGCGCAGCGCCGGCGCACCTGTCAGGCAGCGCCGGTTGCTCTTAATTAAATAGCTTTTGGCGCCCGCCGAATGGGCGCTGAATGCCATTTTCATGGTCAATCCACGGGGCATGGCCGTGTCGCCCAAACGGGCGACATACAAATGCTTGCGAAATAACTACAGTGTGACAAATGGCGGGCCGCCGGCCTGCCGTGACGGTTTGTTCGCCCTGCGGCCCTGACCCAGAGTTTCAGCATGACACCTCTTTGCTCGCGCTCCTTTGCCCTTTGCTGCCTGACGTTGGCCGCCGCCGTGCTGGCCGCCCACCCGGCGCGGGCGGCCAGCTTCACCGTCACCAGCGGCGCCGACAGCGGCGCCGGCACGCTGCGCCAGGCCCTGGCCGATGCGGCGACCAGTGCTGGGGCGGACACCATCGTCTTTGGCAGCGGCGTCACGCAGATCACGCTGGCAAGCGAGTTGGTGGTGAACAGCGACGTGACCATCACCGGCCCGGGCGTCACGCTCGATGGCCAGCTGCGTGGCCGCGTGCTGCGCGTGGCCGTGGGCGCCGGCGTCAGCTTGCAGGGGCTCACCCTCACGCGTGGCCTGCTGGCGGGCAGGGGGATCAATTGGGACGGCACGCAGGCCTCCGGCTCGTCCCTTGGGGCCGGCATTCGCAACGACGGCGTGCTCCGGCTCGAAGGCGTGCGGGTGCTAGGCAACTACGCGAGCGGCGGCGGTGCGGGTGCTGGCGACTCGCAGGGCGCCGGAGGTGGCGGCGGCAGTGGCGTTCGGGTGCTGGTGCAGGGCGGCGCAACGCTGTATGGCGCGGGCGGCAACGGCGGCGCTGGCTGGCTTGGCAACGCAGGCGGCAGCGGCGCCACCCAAAGCCCCACGGGCGGCCAGGCCTTTAATGGCGTGGCCGCCAGCATCAGCGCCGGCAGCAACGGCGGTGGCGCGGGTGGTGGCGCGGGCGGCGGCCAACTCGGCGACCCCTTCGGTGGCGCTGGCGGCGGCGGCGGTTGGGCGGGCGGCGGCGGCGGGGGCAGCTACGGAAGCCCAGGCCACGGCAGCAATGGCAGCAATGGCGGCGCATCAGGCTCGCCGACCAGTGGGGGAGCTGGGGGCAGTGGTGGGGCTGGAACGGATGGGGTCTTCGGCTGCAGCGGCCCAGGCGGCGGTGGCGGATACGCCACGCTGACGGGCATCTGGGTCGGCGGCGGCGGCGGCACGCCTGGCAACAATGGCAGCGACGGCGGCATCGCCGTGGCGGGCATTTACAACGCCCCAGGCGCCAGCCTGACCCTGCGGGGTGCGGGCTGCAGCGTCAGCGGCAACCTGGCCGCGGGCGGTGGCGGCGCCGGTTACCGCTCGGGCGGCCAGGCCGTCGGCGGGCTGTGGAACGACGGAGCGCTGTGGCTGGCGCCCGAATGCACGGTGGCCGGCAACGCGGCGGGCGGCGGGCGCCATGGCAATCGCGGTGGCACGGCAGTCTCGGACAACGATCTGCGCAGCACCGCTGTGGGCCTCAGCGTGGTGGTGAGTGGCACCGGCAGCGTGAGCGCCGGCAACAACCCCGTGCCGGTGGGCGGCGCGATTGCGAATTGCACCATCGCTGGCGGCGCCTCCTGCGTGGCAGCCTACCCGACCAGCACGCCCGATCCCAGCGTCACGCTGACGGCCACGGTGCCTGCGGGACAGACACTGGCCTGGGGCGGCGCCTGCAGCGGCAGCGCGCCCACCTGCACCGTCACGCTGGACCAGGCACGCAGCGTGACCGCCAGCTTCAGCCTGAGCAGCTATGCCCTTATCGGCGCTGCCAACCCGGCGGCCGGCGGCGCGGTGGCTTGCACAGGTCCGGTCACCTATGGGCAGACGGGCAGCTGCAGCGTCAGCCCCAACGCTGGCTACAGTCTGGATGGCGTGCAAAGCAGCTGCGGCGGCAGCCTGAGTGGCGGCACCTTCACCACCGGTGCGATGACTGCCGCGTGCACCGTCAGCGCCAGCTTTGTCCCCACGCCCTACACCGACTCCGGCACCGGCGTGCGCGCAGCGATCGGTGGTACCGACGGCTGCGTCTTTGCTGCCGCGCCTGCCTGGGCCGCCGTGGGCGCGACGCGCGTTCCGCTGCCCAGCGGCTACGACTTTCCGTATGGCGAACTCAGCTGGTCGGCCCGGGCCTGCACCACTGGCGGCACCGCCGTGGTCACGATCACACTGCCCGAGGACTTGCCCGCCGGCGCGCGCCTGTACAAATGGATGGGCAACGCCTGGGCGCCGTGGAGCATGACCCTGGTCGGCAGCGATGGCTTCAGCTACGCCGTGACCGACAACCAAAGCGGTGACAGCGACCCCGCCGACGGCGCCATCACGGACCCGCTGCTGGTGGCCGTGCCGCAGCCCGTGCCCGTGCCCACGCTGGGGCAGTGGGGCTTGACACTGTTGGGCCTGCTGGCGGCTGGCTTGGGCGCGCGGCGCTTGCGCCGCCGGCCTGCCCGAGTTGCGCTGCCCAGCGCTCGATGGCCTGGTTCCACGTCAGAGAAATAAGTGCCAACTAGGCGCCCAGCGCTGACGTAGCAAGCGCCATGAGCTATTAATATCGCAGCTAACGAGGGCTCTTGCCGTCGCGTGGGCCGCGCGACGGCGTCTTGTTCGGTTTGCCGCGCGGGGTGGCTTTGGGCGGCGCTGCGGGCGGTTCCAGCGCCTGCTCCAGCCACATCAGCGCCTCGGCCTGGGCCATGAAGTGGCGCAGGTAGCCGGGCGCGGTTTCGCGCATGAGCGCCAATGCGCGGTGCAGCAGCAGCTGCGAATTCAGCGGGCCGGCCTGGTCGGGCAGCGCGGTCTGCGCCTCGGCCACGCGCTGTTCGGCACGCAGCTGCGTCCAGGCGGCGCGGTGTTCCTGAACCACTTTCAGATCGCGCGGCGCGCCGCGCGCGACGGCGGGCGGGGTGGCATCGGTGCCGGGTGCGGGCTGGTGGGGGTTGGCTTCTGCGGCGGCGCCTTGCAGTTGCGCCAGCAGGGCGCGCAGTGGCCGCGCGGCGGGCTCGGCAGCGGCGTTGGCTTCGGCCGTCGTGGCCTGCGGCGGCGGCGCATCAGCGGGCGCCGCGTTGCCGGGCGTGCCCAGTGCGGGCGCGGCGGCGGCCAGTTCGGCCAGCAGCGCATGTAGCCGCGCATCCAGCAATTGCCGCGTGGCGCCGGTGTGGCGCGCGCTGCGTTGGGCCAGCGCTTCGATGCGGCGCCAGCGCGTGGGGTTGGCGGCGGGCAGGCCGCTTTCGCGTGCCTGTGCCATGGTTTGCGTCAGGGCGTCCGCACCGGCTTCGGCGGGGTTCAGGCTGGGCTCGTCGGCCGATTCGGCTGCGCGCGCAATGTCGTCAGCGCTGGCTTCGCCGCCCGCCTTGGCCGGCAGATCGTGCTCAGCCACGCGGCGATCCTGCGGCGCTGCCGGTCGCTGTGCCTGCGCCCGGCGTGGGCGCCACGGCGGCGGCCTGGCGCGGCATGGGCGCTATCTCTACGCGGCGGTTCTTGGCGCGGCCTTCGGCGTCGGCGTTGGACGCCACCGCCTGCTGCGAACCAAAAGCGGCGGCGAACACGGCCGACGACGGCACGCCTTCCTCGATCAGCGTGCGCGTCACCGTCAGCGCGCGCTGGGCAGACAGTTCCCAGTTGTCGGCAAACGCCTTGCTGCCGCCGCGCACCTGCCGGTCGTCGGTAAAGCCGCTGACCATCAATATCTCTTGCCGCGCCTGCAGGTAGCCGGTCAAAGGTGCGGCCAGGCTTTTCAACAGGGCGCGGCCGTCGGGTTGCAGCTCGGCGGAAGACAGCTCGAACAGCACGTTGCCGTTGATGCCGATGCGCCCGTTCTGCAGCGTGACGCGGCCGGCCGCCAGCGGGCCGGCCAGGGCTTGTTCCAGCGTTTGCAGGCGCTGGGCCTGCACTTCGCGCTGCGCAATCTCTTTTTGCAGGCGATCGGTTAAATCGAACTGCAAAGCCAGCGCGCACACCAGGATCAGCACAAAGGCGCCCAGCAGCCCGGCCATCAGATCGCCAAAGGCGGTCCACACCGGCAGCGCGGTGTCGCTGTCGGCTTCTTCCAGCGTGCTCATGCCACGCTGCCTTCCGCCGCGCGCTCGCGCGCCAGGCGCTGCAAGTCGCCGACGATCTGCTGTTGCGATGTCAGGCTCAGGTCGATCACTTCGCGCGCCTGGGCCACGTAGTAGGCCAGTTGCTCGTCGCTGCGGGCGATGGACTGGGCCAGGGTGGCGTCCAGCTGCTGCAGGTGCGTGGTCAGTTGCGCGTTGGATTCGCCGAAGGCCTGCACCGCCTGGCCAAAGGCGTCGCCCAGGCTGGCGATTTCGGTGGCGCCGGCGCCGATTTGCGCGGCCGCATCGGCCAGGCGGCCGCTGTCGGCTTCCATGCGTTCGGCAAAGCGGGTGGCGGTGCGTTCCAGCACCTCGGCCGATCCGCCGACCAGCTGGTCGATGGCGGCGCGCTGCTCGGCGGATGCGTGGTTCACGCGGTCCAGCAGCGTGCCCAGCGTGTCCAGCACGCGGGCGCGTTCGTCCAGCATGGCGTTGTCGCGCGCCATGCTGTCGGTGAGCTTGTCGCGCAGCTCGCCAATCACTTCGGCGGCGGCGCGCGGGGCGGCGGCGGCGGCGTCCATCAGGCGGGCGATTTCGGTCACGGTGCCTTGCGCCTGCGTGGCCGATTGGCTGGCCATGGTCTGCGCGGTGTCGGCCAGCGCGGTCAGCACGGCCTGCTGCTGGCGCACGCTGTCGGCGCCGCTTTGCTGCCACTGCTGGTGCAGTTGCGCGGCCATGTCGGTCAGCGCTTGCTGCCAGGTGGCCAGGCGTGATTGCTCTTGTTCTGATAGCTGCTCACGCAGGTGGGTGTGGCGCTGGTCGGCGTTTTCATTCATGGCCGTGGCCAGCTGGGCGAACTGCGCGGCGGTGGCTGCCAGCGATTCCTGCGTGCGCGTGGTCAGCGCCTGGCTGGCCTGTGTGTGCTGCGCCAGCGAGGCCGTCCACGCGGCCAGTTGCGCCGCGTCGCGCTCGGCCGCCTGGGCTTGCAGCGCGGCGTGCGCCTGGGCCACGCCGTCTTGCAGGGCGCCCACCTGTTCTTGAAAGCGCTGCGCGGTGCTGCTGAGGGCGTCGCGCGTGTCCTGGCCCAGCGCCAGCGTGGTGCGCTGGTGCTCGTCCAGCGCGGTGCGCCAGGCGTTCAGCTGTTCGGCGTCGCGCGTGGCGGCTTGCGCCTGGCCATCGGCCAGCGCCTGCTGCGCGCCTTGCAGCAGCTGCGCGGTTTTCTGGCCCAGCTGTGTGGTGGTGTCGGCCAGCTGGCGCTGCAGCGCGTCGGCCTGGGCCTGGCCGGTTTCGGTCTGCTGGGCCAGCAGGGCGTGGCTGCGTTCGGCCAGGGTGCCGCTGGCGCTGGCCAGCTGCGCGGCCAGTTGTTCGACCAGCGCGGCCGATTGGTTTTGAAAGCCGCTGCCAAAGCCCGCCAGCGTGTCGCGCAGGTTGGCGGTCAGCGCTTCGTGCGTGTGCTGCTGGCCGGCCAGCGCCTGCTGCCAGTGGCGGGCAACGTCGGTGTTGTGGGCGTCAAAGCGCTCGTTCAAGCTGGCCAGGTGCTGCTGCACGCCGGCTGACACGCTGCCCTGCAGCGCGCTGGCTTCGCGGGCCAGGCCGGCCAGCGTGGCTTCTACCGCGGGTTGCAGGGCGGCGCTGGCGGCGCGGGCACTGCCTTCCAGGCTGGCTTTCAGCGACTGGCCCACCGAAGCGGCCAGTGCGCTGTAGGTCGATTCGGTTTGCTGGTGAAAGCGCTCTTGGCCCGTCAGCAGGCGTTCTTGCAGCGCGCCGTTTTGTTGTTCCAGCTGCAGCGCCAGGGTTTGCAGGCGCTCGGCCAGCAGCGGCAGCGCGTCGGCCTGGCGCTGCATCAGGCGGAAGGATTCGTCGCGCTGGTGCGCGGCCGAGTAGGCGCGCAGCGTGGTGGCGATGCGCCCGTCCAGCCCCTGGCCGGCCAACAGCCGTTCGCGCCGCGCCAGTGCCGACAGCAGCCCCAGCATGGCCGATGCCGCCACGCCCGCCAGCGATGTGCCAAAGGCCACGCCCAGCCCTTTGACCGGCGCCGCCAGCGAGGCGCGCACGGCGGCCAGGTCGGTTGCGCTTTCCAGCGCCATGCCGGTGCCGCGCAGGGTGACCACCATGCCGGCAAAGGTGCCCAGCATGCCCAGCAGCACCAGCAGGCCGGCCAGATAGGGCGTGAGGGCCGGCGCGGGCAAGCCGGCGCGTTCGCCCTCTACCCGCTGGCGCACCACCTGGCGCAGCGTGGGGTGGATCTGGCCCAGCCAGTCGGCCAGCGGCGGCGCGGGTTCCGGCAGCTGCGCCAGCGCGTTCGACAGGCTGTGCGTGGCCTGGCGGTAGCGCAGCAGCTCGACCACGCCGACCACAAAGAAAGCGCCGATCAGCGCGGTGACGGCCAGCGCCAGCGGGTAGCTGCCGGCGTAGCCCGCGCCCACCCACAGCACGGCGGCCAGGCCGGCCAGCACGGGAAGGACGAACGCGGCGGATGAGAGGAATCGGTTCATGGGCAAAAGAAGTCGATGGCGGGGATCAGGGCGATCGGCCGGTGATGTCGTTCAAACGGGGCGCAGGGCCGCCAGCAGCCCCGCAATGGGCTGCCAGCGCAGGTCCAGCTCGGCCTGCAGGGTGGCTTCCAGCTCTTGCTGGAAAAGGGGTTGCCAGGCTTGGCTGGCGTCGTCGGGGGGCGCTTCGGCGCGCCATTGGCCAAAGCGCTTTTCCAGCAGCGCCGGCAGGCTGGCCAGGTGGCGGCGTTCGGGCTCGCCCAGCAGGCGCTCCATCACCGCGTCCAGCGCGGCCAGGCGCGCCAGCGCGGGGCTTTGCAGGGCCAGCACGCGGCGCAGGCGCGCGCGCAAGGGCGCGATGCGGTCTTCCATGGCTTGTTGCTGGGCGACGTAGTGGCGGCGGTAGGTGGGAAAGTCGAAGGCAAAAGGCTCGGGCGCCGCCGCCGCGCTGGCCACCCAGCCCGACGACAGGCTGCGGCTGCGTGGGCGCGGGGCTTCGCGCCAGGGCGCGTAATTGACCAGGGTGCGCGCCAGCCATTGCTGCACGCCGTGGCTGTCGGCAAGGGCGCTGTCCACGCTGGCGTCCTCATCATCGGCCAGCGGGGGCACGGTGATCGGCTCTTGCAGGGCGGCAAAAAGCGGCTGCGCATCGGTCCAGCGCAGCCAGCTGCTCAGCTGGCCGGTGAAGTCCGTTGGCGTGCCCGCATTCGCCGCGCCGACCCACGGGGCCAGCCGGCGCACCAGCGCTGCGTCGGTAAAGCCTGTGCGTCGCGTCGTCCCAGCCATGCCGCCCGAATGCAAAGCCGGCGAGTCTACACGGCGCCAGCGGGCGACAGGGCCGGTGCGCGGGCGGGGCGACGAACGGCATGCGCGCTGAATGGGCACTGGGGCAGGCGCGCAGCCCGTGGCAGGTGGTTAACTATCAAATAAATAGCTGCCAGCGCCCGTCTGTCATGCGCTAGAGGCCGATTTCATGGTTTTATGTAAGCGTAGTGTTCGCGCGTTTGCAACTGGGCGATGCGCGCCACGCCCGAGGGGGTGAAGTCGGCGTCCAGGACGAACTGCTCTTTTTTCAGGCCGTTGTTGCGCAGCGTGATCTCGCACACCTCAAAAGTGACGCCCCGCGCCTTCAGCGCGCTGACCAGCGCCGCGTAGTCGATGTTGGGGTTCTTGGCGTCCTTGGCGCCTTCCATCAAGAACTTCACGCCGTCGGCGTGCGTCACCACGACGATCCTGGTTTCCGGCGCCACATCCAGGTGGTTGCGGATGTTGCGCAGCCCCTTGGTGGCCTGCGCCGCCGCGTCGTCGATGTGATAGAGCACCTTGTCCTGCGCCAGCGCACCGCCGGCCGCCCCGGCCATCACGGCGGTCATCAGCAAGGGGCGCAAGAAATGGGTCAACCAGCGCATGGGGTCACCTGTGGTTTGTGGATGCAGGGCGCACGCTATCACAGCGGCCGAATTGGCGTGCGGCAGGCCTGGCGTGGCGCGCGCCAGCGGCGCCCGACCGCGGGAGGCGGCGCACTAGAATTGAGAATCGCTTGTATTTGACGCGGGGCGCGTCAGGGGGCGGAGGCGTTGCGGCGCTGATGGCGATGGCCCCGTCCGCCCGTCGGCGGCGACGCGCCTGCGCCCATCGCTGCTTGAATCAGGCGCGGCTGGGTTCAAGCCCAGTGCTGGCGGTTTTCGGGGCGCGTGGCGCTTGCTGCGGTTGTTACCTGCATACCTGCAATAGGAAGACGGATGAAACAAAACACTCTGGCCACTTTGTTGGCGCTGGCGGCGCTGGGCGCCTCTGCCCAGTTCACCACCGCGTGGGCGCAGCCCGCGCAAGCGGCGGCGCAGGCCCCGGTGCAAGCCGGCGAGGTGGCGCGCCACTATGCCCAACTGGTGCATGCGGGCTATGTGGATTCGCTGGCGGGCGTCAAGGCGCTGCAGGACGCGATCAACGCCCTGGTGGCCGCGCCTTCGGAAGAAGCGCTGGCCAAGGCGCGCCGTGCCTGGCTGCAGGCGCGCGAGTATTACGGGCAGACCGAGGCCTTCCGCTTCTACGGTGGCCCGATCGATGACGACGACGGCCCGGAAGGCCGCATCAACGCGTGGCCGTTGGATGAGTCCTACGTGGACTATGTCGAAGGCAAGCCCAAGGCCGGTTTCATCAACCAGCCCAAGTTCGTCATCAACAAGGCCAACCTGGCCAAGGCCAACGAACGCGGGGGCGAAGAGAACATCAGCACCGGCTGGCACGCGATCGAGTTCCTGCTGTGGGGGCAGGACCTGAGCGAAGCCGGCCCCGGCGCGCGCTCGTTCGAGGATTACGTGCCCGGCAAGGGCGCCAACGCCGAGCGCCGCAGCCGCTACCTGAAGGTGGTGACCGAATTGCTGGTCGACGACCTGAGCGCGATGGTGAAAGCCTGGGCGCCGGGCGCCAAGAACTACCGCGCCGCTTTCGAGAAGCAAGGCCAGGAGGCGGTGCGCAAGATCATCGTGGGCCTGGGCTCGCTGTCGCGCGGTGAACTGGCCGGCGAACGCCTGGAAGTGGCGCTGAACTCGCAGGACCAGGAGGACGAGCACTCCTGCTTCTCGGACAACACCCACCGCGACGCGGTGACCAACGCCAAGGGCATCCAGAACGTCTGGCTGGGCACCTACGTGCGGCGCGACGGTAGCACGCTGCAAGGGCCCGCCGTGCGCGATCTGGTGGCCGCCAAGGACGCCGCGCTGGCCGACAAAACCACGGCGCAGCTGGCCCAGTCGGTGCAGCTGGCCGAATTGATTCCGGCGCCGTTTGACCGTGCCATCGTCAAAGGCGCACCGGGCCGCCCGGCGATCGAAAAGACCATCGCCAGCCTGGTCGAGCAGTCCAAGCTGCTGGTGGCCTCGGCCAACGCCATCGGCATTACCAAGCTGACGCTTGTGCAACCATGATCCGCGCACGGTGGCTGCGCCTGGGCGTGGGCGCGTTGCTGGGCATCGCGGTGCTGCCGGTGGCGGTGTCAGACGCCGATGCGCTGGGCGAGAAGACCGGCGGTGAAACCACGGTGTGGGCCACCGGGCAGAACGCTTTTTCATTTCCGGCGGCCAACCTGGAAGACGCCGAGCGCACGCGCTTTGTCATTGGCAACTCATTCTTCAAACGCAATTGGGTGGAAGCGCCCGCGTCCACCACCGCGCGCGATGGCCTGGGGCCGCATTTCATTGCGCGCGCGTGCGCGGGCTGCCATGTGCTGGACGGGCGCGGCGCACCGCCCGACTGGCGCCGCACCCTGGGCGGCGACCCGGAGCCCACCGTCGCGCTGCTGATGCGCCTGTCGGTACCGGGCCCGATCGAGCCCAAGCTGGGCGTGCGGCCCGAGCCGACCTACGGCGACCAGTTCAACAACGCGGCGGTGCAGGGCGTCAAGCCCGAAGGGCGGGTTGAGATACGTGGCACGCCCGTGCATGGCCGCTTTGCCGACGGCACCCGCTACAGCTTGCGCCAGCCCAGCTACCGGCTGGTCGATTTGGGCTATGGGCCGATGGCGCCCGGCACCATGGTCAGCCCGCGCATTGCCCCGCAGCTGCCCGGCATCGGCCTGCTGGAGGCGATTCCTGAATCCGAGGTGCTGGCCAACGCGCGCGCCCAGGCCGCCGAGCCAGGGCCGATCAAGGGCCAGCCCAACCGCGTGTGGGACGCCTTTGCCGGCCGCGAGGTGCTGGGCCGCTTTGGCTGGAAGGCCAACACCGGTTCGGTGGCGCACCAGTCGGCCGCCGCCTTCAGCGGCGTCATGGGCATCACCAGCCGCCTGTTCTGGCATGAAGCCTGCAGCCCCGCGCAGGCCGACTGCCTGGCTGCGCCCCACGGCGGCGGGCGCCAGCGTGGGCGCGACGGCGTGATCCCTGCGGCCCAGGCCAGCGCCGAGCAGCCCGAGATCGACGACGACACGCTGGGCAACGTCATCTTCTACACCGCCACGCTGGCCCCGGCGGCGCGGCGCAAACCCGGCGACGCCCAGGTGCTGAAAGGCCAGGCGCTGTTCCACCAGGCGCAGTGCGCCACCTGCCACCGGCCCAGCTATGTGACCGGCGCGCCGCCGTTTCCGTCGCTCAGCAGCGCCAAGCTGACCGGGCAGCGCATCTGGCCCTACACCGATCTGCTGTTGCACGACATGGGGCCGCAGCTGGCCGATGGCCGGCCGGATTTCCTGGCCAGCGGCAACCAGTGGCGCACGCCGCCGCTGTGGGGCATTGGCTTGCTGCGCGGCGTCAACGGGCACCAGTTCCTGCTGCACGATGGCCGGGCCAACGGCGTGCTGGAAGCGGTGCTGTGGCACGGCGGCGAGGCCGAACCCAGCAAGCAGCAGGTACTGAAATTCAGCAAGGCCGACCGCGAAGCCTTGGTCAAGTTCGTGGAGTCGCTATGAAGCCTGCGCAAGCCGCGGTGCGTCGGGGCCAGTGCCTGGGCGGCGCTGTGGTGATGTGGGCCGCCGTGGCGGCACAGGCGCAGACGACGTCGCCCCCGGCTGCACCAAAAGTGCCCGCAACGCCCGCCCTCGTGGCGTTTCCCTACTACCACGTGGGCGATGTGGTGCAGGGGCTGTACGCACGCTATCTGCCGCAGCGCGCCGCCGCCTTCGAGGCCGCCGCCCAGCGTCTGACAGCGGCGCTGCAAGCGCAGTGCAACGCGCCCCAGGCGGCGCCCGCGCTGCAGGCGCAGTGGCGCCAGACCCTGGTGGCCTGGCAGGCCTTGGCCACGCCGGCACTGGGCCCCGTGGTCACGCGGCGGTCGCAGCGCGCCATCGACTTCTGGCCCACGCGGCCCAACCTGATTGAGAAGGCGATGGCCCGCCAGCCGCAGACGCTGGCTGCGCTGGAAGCCATTGGTACGCCGGCCAAGGGATTCCCAGCGCTGGAATGGCTGTTGCAGCGCCCGTTGAATGCCGCTTCCTGCGGCTACGCCCAGCTGCTGTCCCAAGAGATCGAGGCCGAGGCGACGGCCCTGGCCGCTGCCTTGCGCCCGGACGCCGCGTTGCAAGCGACCGCACCCACCACGCCCGCGCCCGCGGCCAGTGCTTCAGACGGCGCAGATGCGGAAGTGGACGCGGACGACCCATCGGGCCAGGCGCGGTTTTCCGAATGGGTCAACCAGTGGCTCGCCGGCTGGGAGCGCCTGCGCTGGATCGAGATCGAGCAGCCGATCCAGAAAGCGCGTACCCGCCAGGCCGAACCCGAATTCGCGCGGCAGGACCGCGCCGCCAACCTGGCGGAGTGGCAGGCCCAATGGGCGGCGCTGAAGGTGCAAGCCCAACTGAGCGCCGAACAGCGCCAGTCGCCCCCGCAGGCCGCGCAGGGGCCCATCCCCATCGAAGCGCTGTTGCTGGGCAAGGGCCAGATCGCCCTGGCCGCGCGCTGGGCGCAGGCGCTGGACAAGGCGGGTGCGCGCATCACCGCCCTGCCGCCGAACGCCGACACCCAAACGCTGATGGCGCTGGCGCAAGACATGAAGGCCGTCACCACGCTGTTCCAGAACGAGGTGTCGGTGGCGCTGGACGTGCCCCTGGGCTTTTCGGATGCCGATGGCGACTGAGCCCCTTGCCGTCTGGCAGGCATCGCGCCGCCAGGCACTGGCCTGGCTGGGCAGCGCCTGCTGGGCTTCGGCGGCCATGGCGGCGGGCCTGCCCGCGCCCGGGTCGGCCACGCTGTCGGCCACGCTGTGGGCGGCTTGGCAGGACGAGGGCGCCGAGCACATTGGCGAAGTCCGCCTGCGCGGCGGCCGCTGGGCCGTGGGCCGCCAGCTGGCCGTGCCAACGCGCGCGCACGGCCTGGTGCTGCAGGCCGATGGGTCGGTGCTGGTGGTGGCGCGCCGCCCGGGCGACTGGCTGCTGCGCTGGCACCCCCAAACCGGGCAAACGCAATGGCAGTGGGTGGAAAGCGACCGCCGCTTCAACGGCCACGTGGTGGCCGACGCCGCCGGCCAGCGCCTTTGGACCACCGAAACCGACCTGGAAAGCGTGGCCGGCATGGTGGCCCTGCGCGATGGCCCAACCCTGCACAAGCAAGCCGAATGGCCCACGCACGGCGCCGACCCGCACCAGCTGATGCTGCTGCCCCAGGCGCTGGGCGGCTGGCCGGCCGGCACGCTGGTGGTGGCCAACGGCGGCATCCCCACGCTGCCCGAAACCGGCCGCGCCAAGCGCCAGCTGGACAAGATGGACCCATCGCTGGTGGCGCTGGGCGCAGACACGGGGGCGCGGCTGGGTCAATGGCGGCTGCCCGATGCGCAGCTCAGCATTCGCCACCTGGCGCTGGACGGCGCCAGCGGCCTGCTGGGCATTGCCTTGCAGGCCGAACACGCCGACGCCGCCACGCGCACGCAGGCGCCTGTGCTGGCGCTGTGGGACGGCGCCGCGCTGCGCCTGTGCACCGGCCAGCCGCCCATGGGCGGCTATGGCGGCGACATCGTGGCGCTGCCGGGCGGCGGCTTTGCCGTCAGCTGCCCGCGCGTGGATGCGGTGGCGGTGTTTGATGCGGGTGGCCAATTCCAGGCCAGCCTGCCGTTCAAGGGCGCCTATGCGCTGGGCCGCAGCCAGGCCGACTGGTGGGTGGGCGGCGCGCCCGCCATCCTGCAACAGCCCGCCGGCCATGCGCTGACCGGCGCGGACGGGGCCAGCGCGCTGCGCTGGGACAACCACTGGGTGGCTGGCGCGGGCACGGGTTCTTCTTCCTGAGCCCGTCCGACTTGCCGCCGGGCGCAATGCGCCAAATCGGTGCATCGCCAACAATGGGTTCAATTGCTATTGATTAAGTAGCTGTTATCGCCCGCCCATCGGGCGCTAAAGCGTGTTTTTATACTGATTCTGAGGGGCAGACGTGCCTGGCATGACGCTTGCTGCGCTGCTGCACCCCTTGGAATAAAACGAGTCCCACGATGACCCCTGTGCGCCAGCACCCTTCAGGGCCACGCCGGGCCGTGTGCGCCCGCCACCACGGCGCCAACGCCACGCTGAACCCGTGCGGCGCAGGCGCTGCGCTGCGCCGCCGCCCGCATCGGTCGCCCTGGGTCAGCCCGCGGGGGGCGCCATGAAGTCGGCGCTGAGCTTTCTGATCGCCGCGCGCCGCTGCGAAATTGCCGAACTGGAACGCCTGTCGCACACCAGCGACCTGGTGGGCGACATCGGCCAGCTGGTGCATGCGCTGCAGCGCGAACGGGGGCTGTCCAACGTGTTTCTGGCGTCGGGCGGCCAGCGCTTTGGGCCGCAGCGCGTCGCCCAGGTGCACGAAACCCTTCGGCTGGAACAACGGGTGCGGCAGCACTTCGACCGGCTGGTGGAACACGCCCAGCAGGGCGCCGACCACAACGGCACGCGCCTGTTCAGCCGCATTGCCTGGGTGCTGCCGGGCTTGATGGCGCTGCCCGCGCTGCGCCAGCGCATTGCCGATGTCGCGCTGGACGCCGAGGCAGCCACGGCCGCCTTCGTCCAGCTGGTCGCCGGCCTGCTGGCGGTGGTGTTCGAAGCCGCCGATGGCGCCACCGACCCGCAGGTCTCGCGCCTGCTGGGTGCGTTGTTCCAGTTCATGCAGGGCAAGGAATTCGCCGGGCAAGAGCGGGCCTGTGGCGCCGCCGCGTTTGCCGCCGGGGCGGCAGGGCGCGCGCGCCAGCAGCGCTGGCTGGAGCTGATTGCCGCGCAGGAAAGGTGCTTTGCCGCCTTTGTCGGATTTGGCGGTGCCGCGCTGGCCGAAGCCTGGCAGGCGGCGCAACCGGCGGCCGAGCTGGCCGAGATCGAACGCCTGCGCCGCATCGCCTGCGCCAGCCCGCCCGATACGCCGCTGAACCCCGAGCTGAGCGCCAACTGGTTCGACTGCTGCAGCCTGCGCATCGACGCCATGAAGGCGGTGCAGGACCGCGCCGCCGCCGATTTGCAGCACCTGTGCCAGCGCCGCATTGCCGACGCCCAGGCCGAAGCCGAGGCGCACCTGGCCTTGCTGAGCCGCATGCACGGCGATGGCGAGCCCGCGTCCGAGGCGTTTTTTGACCTGGCGCCGCCGGCCGCGCCCGGCCTGCCCGATGCGCCGCCCGCTTTCGGGCGCCAGATGGAGCGATCGGTGCTGGACATGCTGCAAGAGCAGTCGCAGCGCCTGCAGGCGATGAGCGACGAGCTGGAGGCGGTGCGCGCGGCGCTGAACGAACGCAAGCTGGTCGAGCGTGCCAAGGGGCTTTTGATGGCGCACCGCAAGCTGACCGAGCAAGAGGCCCACCAGATGCTGCGCCAGACCGCGATGAACCAGGGCCGCCGGCTGGTGGACGTGGCCGAGTCGGTGCTGTCGGTGGCCGACTACCTGCCGCCGGGCAACTGAAATGGTGCGCTGCACAAAATCGGTGCCAGCCCGGTTTTATGCATCATTTAGGCTGATAGCGCCCGCCAGATGGGCGATAGCAGCTATTGAAATCATAGTATTTGCAGTGGCCGGCCATGTTGGCACAGTGTTTGCAACGCATGGGGTATAGACCAACGTAGGTCATCAGGCAGGCGGCATCCAACGGCGGGTGCGGCCCGCCGTTCTGGACAAAGGCGTCCTTACCCGCTGGGGCTCGTGTGCAACGAGTTCCTGGTGCGGTGAGGGCGCCTTTTTGCTTTTTCCGGTTTGAAGTACCCACGAGGAATGCCCATGATCGAACTGCCCGCCAAGAAGCCCCCGCTGTCGCGCCGCACTCTGCTCAAGTCCGCCGCGGTGGCGGCCGTTGGCATTGACCCGGCCCTGCGCGCCGCCGTGTGGGCACAGGGTTCGGACAAGCCCGAGAAAGAGGAGGTGCGCATCGGCTTCATCCCGCTGACCGACTGCGCCAGCGTGGTGATGGCCTCGGTGCTGGGCATCGACAAGAAATACGGCGTGAAGATCGTGCCCAGCAAGGAAGCCAGCTGGGCCAGCGTGCGCGACAAGCTGGTCAATGGCGAGCTGGACTTCGCCCACGTGCTGTACGGCCTGGTGTACGGCGTGCACCTGGGCATTGGCGGGCCCAAGAAGGACATGGCCGTGCTGATGACGCTGAACAACAACGGCCAGGCCATCACGCTGTCGAAAAAGCTGGCCGACAAGGGCGCCGTGGACGGCGCTTCGCTGGCCAAGCTGATGGCGGCCGAGAAGCGCGAATACACCTTTGCCCAGACCTTTCCCACCGGCACGCACGCCATGTGGCTGTACTACTGGCTGGCCGCCAGCGGCATCAACCCGATGAAGGACGCCAAGTCCATCGTCGTGCCGCCGCCGCAGATGGTGGCCAACATGCGCGTGGGCAACATGGACGGCTTCTGCGTGGGCGAGCCCTGGGGCCAGCGCGCCATCATGGACGGCATCGGCATCACCGCCACCACCACGCAGGACATCTGGAAAGACCACCCCGAAAAGGTGCTGGGCACCACCGCCGAATTCACCAAAAAATACCCCAACACCGCGCGCGCCGTGACCGCCGCGATCCTGGAAGCCGGCAAATGGATCGACGCCGGCCTGCAGAACAAGAACAAGATGGCCGAGACGATTGCCGAGAAGAGCTACGTCAACACCAGCGTCGACGCCATCAACCAGCGCATCCTGGGCCGCTACACCAACGGCCTGGGCAAGAGCTGGGACGACCCGAACTACATGAAGTTCTACAACGACGGCGCGGTGACTTTCCCGTACCTGTCGGATGGCATGTGGTTTCTGACGCAGCACAAGCGCTGGGGCCTGCTGAAGGCGCACCCCGACTACCTGAAGGTGGCCACCGCCATCAACCAGATCGACATCTACAAACAGGCCGCCGCCGCCACCAGGACACCGGTGCCGGCCAGCCCGATGCGCAGCAGCAAGCTGATGGACGGCGTGGTGTGGGACGGCAAGGACCCCGCCAAGTACGCCGACGCTTTCAAGGTCCGGGCCTGACGGCCCGCCAACGCCAGGAGACCCCCATGGTTGCCGCCGTCTTTCATCTGCCCGCCGAACCCGAAGCGCCGCCCCGGCACCCGCCTTTGGAGCAGGCCATCCACCCACCCGCCGCCAACGAGGCCGAGGCCATGCGCCCCGACGCGCCCGCCCGCGCCCCGCGCGACTTCAGCGGCCTGTGGCTGTCGGTGCTGCCGCCGCTGCTGGGCTTTGGCCTGCTGCTGCTGATCTGGGGGCTGGTCGCCAGCAGCAGCGGCGGCACCTTTCCCGGCCCGGCCGAAACCTGGAAGCAGGCGCTGCAAGTCTTCAGCGACCCGTTCTACAGCAACGGCCCCAACGACCAGGGCGTGGGCTGGAACGTGCTGGCCTCGCTCAAGCGGGTGGCGGTCGGGTTTGGCCTGGCGGCGCTGGTGGGCATTCCGGCCGGCTTTGCCATTGGCCGCTTCAAGTTTCTGGCGCGCATGTTCAACCCGCTGATCAGCCTGCTGCGCCCGGTGTCGCCGCTGGCCTGGCTGCCGATCGGCCTGCTGGTGTTCAAGGGCGCCAACCCGGCGGCCATCTGGACCATCTTCATCTGCTCGATCTGGCCCATGGTCATCAACACCGCGGTGGGCGTGCAGCGCGTGCCGCAGGACTACATGAACGTGGCCCGCGTGCTGAACCTGAGCGAATGGAAGATCCTCACCAAGATCCTGTTCCCCGCCGTGCTGCCCTACATGCTGACCGGCGTGCGCCTGGCCGTCGGCACCGCCTGGCTGGTGATCGTGGCGGCCGAAATGCTGACCGGCGGTGTCGGCATCGGCTTCTGGGTGTGGGACGAGTGGAACAACCTGAACGTCATGAACATCATCATCGCGATCTTCGTGATCGGCATCGTCGGCCTGGTGCTGGAGTACGCCCTGGTCAAGCTGGCCACGGCCTTTACCTTCGAAGAGGTGAAATCATGAACGCCACCGTGCAGGACCGGCCCGCGCCGGGCACCAACCGGGTTGATGCGAAATACATCGAGATCCAGGGCGCCGTGCAGGCGTTCAAGACACCCAAGGGACGCTTTGTGGCGCTGCAGGGCATCGACCTGACGGTGGCCAAGGGCGAGTTCGTGGCGCTGATCGGCCACTCGGGCTGCGGCAAGAGCACCTTGCTGAACCTGATCGCCGGCCTGGCGCGGCCCACGCAGGGCGTGCTGCTGTGTGCCAGCAAGGAGATCACCGGCCCGGGGCCAGAGCGCGCGGTGGTGTTCCAGAACCATTCGCTGCTGCCGTGGCTGACCTGTTTCGAGAACATCCACCTGGGGGTCGAGCGCGTCTTCGCGGCCACCGAAAACCGGGCGCAGCTGCGCCAGCGTACCGACGCCGCGCTGGCCCTGGTCGGCCTTACCCCGGCGGCGCAAAAGCGCCCTGGCGAGATATCGGGTGGCATGAAGCAGCGCGTGGGCATTGCGCGCGCGCTGGCGATGGAGCCCAAGGTGCTGCTGATGGACGAACCCTTTGGCGCGCTGGACGCGCTGACCCGCGCCAAGCTGCAGGACGAGCTGCTGGCCATCGTGCAGAAGACCCGCAGCACCGTGGTGATGGTGACGCACGACGTGGACGAAGCGGTGCTGCTGTCCGACAAGATCGTGATGATGACCAACGGCCCCGCCGCCACCATTGGCGAGGTGCTGAGCGTCGATCTGCCGCGCCCGCGCAACCGCGTTGCGCTGGCCGAAGACCCGGCCTACGTGCGCTACCGCAAGGCGGTGATCGATTTCCTCTACACGCGGCAGAGCCACGTGGAAAAGCAGCTGGCCTGAGCCTGCGCACCGGAGCACACGATGAAAAAGCTGAAACTTGTCATGATCGGCAACGGCATGGCCGGCGTGCGGACGCTGGAAGAGCTGATCAAGCTGGCGCCCGATCTGTACGACATCACGGTGTTTGGCGCCGAGCCGCACCCCAACTACAACCGCATCCTGCTGTCGCCCGTGCTGGCCGGCGAACAGACGCTGGAGGAGATCATCCTCAACGACTGGAGCTGGTACGCCGACAACGGCGTGACCCTGCACGCCGGCTACAAGGTGACCGAGGTGGACCGCGCCCGCCGCACCGTGCACGCCGTCAACGCCGCGGGCGATGCGCAGACCGCCAGCTACGACCGGCTGCTGATGGCCACCGGCAGCAACCCGTTCATCCTGCCGGTGCCCGGCAAGGATTTGCCTGGCGTGCTGGCCTACCGCGACATTGCCGACACGCAGGCCATGATCGACGCGGCGGCGCAATACCGGCACGCGGTGGTCATCGGCGGCGGCCTGCTGGGGCTGGAAGCCGCCAACGGGCTGATGAAGCGCGGCATGCAGGTGGCCGTGGTGCACGTCTGCCCGACGCTGATGGAACGCCAGCTGGACGAGACCGCAGGCCGGCTGCTGCAGAAGTCGCTGGAAGACCGCGGCATGACCTTCCTGATTGGCGCCCAGACCGAATCGCTGCTGGCGGGGCCGGACGGGCGCGTGGCGGCGATCCGCTTCAAGGACGGGGTTGAAATGCCCGCCGACCTGGTGGTGATGGCGGTGGGCATCCGCCCCAACACCGAGCTGGCCGAAAAGATGCGCCTGCTGGTCAACCGCGGCATCGTCGTCAGCGACACCCTGCAGACGGTGACCGACGGCCGCATCTACGCGGTGGGCGAATGCGCGGCCCACCGCGGCATTGCCTACGGCCTGGTGGCGCCGCTGTTCGAGCAGGGCAAGGTGGTGGCCAACCACCTGGCGGAGTTCGGCATCGGGCGTTACCAGGGTTCGCTGACCTCGACCAAGCTGAAGGTGACGGGCATCGACCTGTTTTCGGCCGGCGACTTTCAGGGCGGGCAAGACAGCGAGGAAATCGTGCTGTCGGATCCGTTCGCGGGCGTCTACAAAAAGCTGGTCATCAAGGACGACAAGCTGGTGGGCGCCTGCCTGTACGGCGACACGGTGGATGGCAGCTGGTATTTCAAACTGCTGCGCGAAGGCCGCAGCGTGGCCGACATCCGCGAACGGCTGATGTTTGGCGAATCCAACATTGGCGATACCGGGCACGAAGGCCACAGCAAGGCCGCCGCCATGGCCGACACCGACGAGGTCTGCGGCTGCAACGGCGTGACCAAGGGCGCCATCTGCAAGGCCATCAAGGACAAGGGCCTGTTCACCCTGGAAGAGGTGCGCAAGCACACCAAGGCCAGCGCGTCGTGCGGCTCGTGCACCGGGCTGGTGGAACAGCTGCTGATGTTCACCGCCGGCGGCGACTATTCCGCCACGCCCAAGACCAAGGCGCTGTGCGCCTGCACCGACCACGGCCACCAGGCGGTGCGCGACGCCATCCGCGAACACCACCTGCTGACGGTGCCGGCGGTGATGCACTTCATGGACTGGAAGACGCCCGACGGCTGCCCCAACTGCCGCCCCGCGCTCAACTACTACCTGTTGTCCACGTGGCCGAAGGAGGCGGTGGACGACCCGCAAAGCCGCTTCATCAACGAGCGCAGCCACGCCAACATCCAGAAGGACGGCAGCTACAGCGTGGTGCCGCGCATGTGGGGCGGCGAAACCAACGCCAGCGAACTGCGCCGCATTGCCGACGTGGTGGACAAGTACGCCATTCCCACCGTCAAGGTCACCGGCGGCCAGCGCATCGACCTGCTGGGCGTGAAGAAGGAAGACCTGGTGGCCGTGTGGCAGGAACTGGGCATGCCCAGCGGCCACGCCTACGCCAAGGCGCTGCGCACGGTGAAGACCTGCGTGGGCAGCGAATGGTGCCGCATGGGCACGCAGGATTCGACCCAGATGGGCAAGGACCTGGAACGCGCGCTGTGGCGCATGCAGGCGCCGCACAAGGTCAAGCTGGCGGTCAGCGGTTGCCCGCGCAACTGCGCGGAAAGCGGCATCAAGGACGTGGGCGTGATCGGCGTGGACAGCGGCTGGGAGATCTATGTCGGCGGCAACGGCGGCATCAAGACCGAGGTGGCGCACTTCTTCGTCAAGCTCAAGACGCCGGAAGAAGTGCTGGAATATTCGGGCGCCTTTCTGCAGCTGTACCGCGAAGAAGCCTGGTACCTGGAGCGCACGGTGCACTACATCGCCCGCGTCGGGCTGGACCACGCCAAAAAGCGAATCCTGGACGACCCCGAAGGGCGCCGCGCGCTGTGGGAGCGGCTGCAGTTCGCGCTGGACGGCGAGCCCGATCCGTGGTTCGACCTGCAGCCCGCGCAGGTCGATGTGCGCCAGTTTGAACCGGTGGCGCAGGTTCACGTTCAGGCGCCGAAGACGCTGGCGCCCACGCTCTAGTTTTTTGAATCAAACAGGGCTGTAGCGCAATATAGACGGGCGCAAGCAGCTATAAAAGGAATAGCTATGTCGGATTGGATGGCGATCTGCAAAGTGGACGACATACCGGTGCTGGGCGCGCGGCGCGTGGCCCGCGACCGGGGGCTGGACGTGGCGATCTTTCGCAACAGCCAGGACGAGATCTTTGCGCTGCTGGACCGTTGCCCGCACAAGGGCGGCGTGCTCAGCCAGGGCATCGTGTTTGGCCGGCACGTGGCCTGCCCGCTGCACAACTGGGCGATTGGCCTGGGCGATGGGAAGGCGCGCGAACCCGATGAAGGCTGCACGCCGCGCTTCGACGTCAAGGTGGAGGACGGCCAGGTGTTTCTGGACGCCGCCCAGATCGCCACCCACGCGATCGATCTGCCGCGCCCGCTGGCCGGCCCTTGTGCGCGCCCCGTGGCCGGCCCGATCGACCCGGGCCAGGTGGCGCGCGCCTGAGGGTGCCCCCCGCACCGATCAACACCGCCGCGCCTGGGCGCCCCGCTAGCCATCCTTCAGTCCATCACCCATGAAAGAAACCCGTTCCACCTGCCCGTACTGCGGCGTTGGCTGCGGGGTCATCATCGAGTCGGCGGGCGGCCAGATCACCCAGGTGCGCGGCGACCCGGATCACCCGGCCAACTTTGGCCGCCTGTGCACCAAGGGCAGCACGCTGCACTTGACCGCCACGCCCGCCGTCATCCAGCACCAGCGCCTGCTGTACCCGATGCACCGGCCGCAGCGCGGCGCCGCGCCCGAGCGCCGGACCTGGGACGAAGCCACCAGCGCCATCGCCCGGCAGCTGCACCGCGTGATCGACGCGCACGGTGCCGACGCGGTGGGCGTCTACGGCAGCGGCCAGTTGCTGACCGAGGACTATTACGTCCTCAACAAGTTCGTCAAAGGGCTGCTGGGCACCAACCAGCTGGACACCAATTCGCGCCTGTGCATGAGCAGCGCCGTGGCCGGCTACAAGCAGACGCTGGGCGCCGATGCGCCGCCGGCCTGCTACGAAGACATCGACCACGCGGCCTGCCTGTTCATCAGCGGCAGCAACACGGCGTGGGCGCACCCGATCCTGTTCCGGCGCATTGAAGACGCCAAGCGCGCCCGGCCCGATCTGAAGATCATCGTGGTGGACCCGCGCCGCACCGACACCTGCGAAATCGCCGACCTGCACCTGCCCATTCAGCCCGGCACCGACGTGCTGCTGTGCCACGGCCTGCTGCACATCATGCTGTGGGAAGGCTGGGTGGACCCGGCGTACATCGCCGCGCACACCCAGGGCTTTGACGCGCTGAAGGCGCTGGTGCGCGATGCCACGCCCGAGCTGGTGGCGCGCACCTGTGGCGTACCGCCCGACGCGCTGACCACCGCCGCACGCTGGTTTGCCGGCGTGCCCGAGGGCGGGGGCGCGCGCCAGCCCACGCTCAGCCTGTACTGCCAGGGGCTGAACCAGTCGACCAGCGGCACCGCCAAGAATGCGGCGCTGATCAACCTGCATCTGGCCACCGGCCAGATCGGCCAGCCCGGTGCCGGCCCGCTGTCGCTGACCGGCCAGCCCAATGCCATGGGCGGGCGCGAAGTGGGCGGCATGGCCACGCTGCTGTCGGCCCACCGCGATCTGGCCAACCCCGCGCACCGCGCCGAAGTGGCGGCGCTGTGGGGCGTTGACACGGTGCCCGAGGCGCCCGGGCGCACGGCGGTGGAGATGTTCCAGGCCGCCGCCGATGGCGAAGTGAAAGCGCTGTGGATCGTCTGCACCAACCCGGCGCAAAGCCTGCCCGACCAGCGCACCGTGCGCCGCGCGCTGGAGCGCGCCGAACTGGTGGTGCTGCAGGAAACCTTTGCCACCAGCGAAACCGCCGCCTACGCCGACTGGCTGTTGCCCGCGGCCGGCTGGGGCGAAAAGGAAGGCACCGTGACCAACAGCGAACGCCGCATCAGCCGCGTGCGCGCCGCCGTGCCTGCCGCCGGCGAGGCGCGCGCCGACTGGCGCATCGTGCGCGACGTGGCCCAGCAGCTGGAGGCACTGCGCCGGCCGGGCCAGCCATCGCTTTTCAACTACAGCGCGGCCGAACAGGTCTGGAACGAACACCGCGCCAGCACGCGCGGGCGCGACCTTGACATCACCGGCCTCAGCTATGCGCTGCTGGACGCCCAAGGCCCGCAGCAGTGGCCCTTGCCGGCCGGTGCCAACGCCGGCCAGGCGCGGCTGTACGCGCAGGGCCGCTTTGCCACCGCCGATGGCAAGGCCAGGTTTGCCGCCGAACCCTATCGCCCCGTGGCAGAGCCGCGCAGCGCGCGCTACCCCTTCAGCCTGGTGACCAGCCGGCTGCGCGACCAATGGCATGGCATGACGCGCACCGGCACGGTGGAGCGCCTGTTTGGCCACGCGCCCGAGCCCGTCGCCCGCATGCACCCACAGGACATGCACCGCCGCGGCTTCGCCGAAGGCGCACTGCTGCGCCTCAGCAACCGGCGTGGCGAAGTGGTGCTGCCGGTGGCCGCCGACAAGGGCCTGGGCCTGGGGCAAATCGACGTGCCCATGCATTGGGGCAGCGCCTTTCTCAGCGGCCAGGCGAAGGACGGCGGCGCGCTGCAGGGGATCAACGCCGTGACCAGCCCCGCGTTCTGCCCCGATTCGAAGCAGCCCGAGCTCAAGCACGCTGCCGTGCGGGCCGAAGCCGCCGCCTTGCCCTGGAGCCTGTTCGCCATGGCCTGGCTGCCGCCCGCCGCCTGCGCCGATGCGCGTGCCCGGCTGGACGCGCTGATGCCGCGCTTTGGCTTTGCGTATTGCGTGCCGTTTGGGCGCGAACACGGCGGCGTGGTGCTGCGGGCCGCTGCCGCGGGGCCGGTGGACGCCCAGTTGCTCGACGCGATCGAGGCCGTCCTGCAGCTGGACACACCGCAGGCGCTGCGCCTGTTCGACCACCGCCGGGGCCAGCGGCGCACCGTCCGGCTGGCGCACAGCGACGGCGGCGCCACCCGCGTGCAAGGCTTCATGCTGGCGGGCGATACCCAGGCAGCGACCTGGCTGCGCACCGTGCTGGAAGACGAACTGCCCGCCGAACCCTATGGCCGGCTGCTGTTGGCGCCCGGTGCCAAGGCGCCGGTGGCCCTGGCCGCGCGGTCGCGGCAGGTCTGCAGCTGCCTGGACGTCAGCGAAGCGCAGATCACCGAATGCCTGGCCCAGTGCGACGGGGTCGAAGCCGCCCGCCTGGGCCAACTGCAGGCCCGGCTGCAATGCGGCACCAAGTGCGGGTCTTGCGTGCCCGAGCTGCGCAGACTGATCCGGGAAACCAAGCCCGCCAGCGTGTCGGCGTAAGCAAGCCACGCCCAACGCGACGCGAAGGCGCATGGCCGTGGCGCCGCCAGCCCGCGCCGTTGCCCACGTCCGCGCAAGGTGCATGGGGCCAGCGCCAGCGGATACGATGCTGCCTCTGTTCAGCGGCGCTGGGCCCGCGTGCCGGGCCGCGGTTGCCGCGCTGCTTCACCCCCGCCGCGCGCCCGCGCGCAGCGCTTGATGGTTTGGTTTCTGGATGAGTGAATTGTTGGCATCGCCCCCACGGCCCGTGGCGGCCTGCATGCTGGATTTGGATGGCACCCTGGTGGACACGCTGGGCGACTTTGACGCCGCGCTGGCGCAGATGCTGGCCCAGCTTGGCCGCCAGCCGGTGGCGCGGGCCAAGATCGCGCAGCTGGTGGGCAAGGGCTCGGACCACCTGGTGCAATCGGTGCTGGCGCTGGAAGGGCCCGCCAATGCGGCCCTGTTCCAGCAAGCCATGGCGCTGTACCAACAGGCCTACCTGCGCATCAACGGCCATCACAGCCGCGTCTACCCCGGCGTGACGGAGGGGCTGCAGCGGCTGCGCGCGCTGGGCCTGCCGCTGGCGTGCCTGACCAACAAGCCACTGGCCTTTGCGCTGCCGCTGCTGCAGGCCAAGGGGCTGGCGCCGTATTTTTCGCATGTGTTTGGCGGCGACAGTTTCGCCCGCAAGAAGCCCGACCCGCTGCCGCTTTGGGAAACCTGCAAGGCGCTGGGTACGCTGCCGGCCGCCACGCTGATGGTGGGCGATTCCAGCAACGACGCGGCGGCGGCGCGGGCGGCGGGCTGCCCTGTCGTGTTGATGCGCTACGGTTACAACCACGGCCAGCCGGTCGACGGCGTGGCCGCGCAAGGCCATTTCGACAGCCTGGCCGACGCCGTGGCGTGGCTGGCGGGCAGCGGTGACAATGGCTTGATCCAGGAGGTTTGATCGAGTGATTTCAGAACACGATCTGCTGATGCGCGCCGCCGCGCAGCCAGAGGTGCTGCAGTGGCACACCTGGGCGTCGGTGAACCCCGGCCCCGCGTTGGTGGTGCTGGGCTCGGTGCACGGCAACGAACGCAGTGGCGCCACCGCCATTGCCCGCGCGATCGACGATTTCCAGCACGGCCGGGCGGTGCTCAAGCGCGGGCGCCTGACGCTGGTGCCGGTGGCCAACCCGCTGGCGTTTCGCCGGAACACGCGCGAGGGCGAACGCAACCTGAACCGCCGCTTTGTCCCGCTGGCCGATCCGCAGGACTACGAAGACCGCATCACCTGCCAGCTGGCGCCGCTGCTGGCCGCGCACGATGCGCTGCTGGACCTGCATTCGTTCCACACGCCGGGCATTCCGTTTGCCATGGTCGGCCCGCGCAACAACAGCGGCGCGCGCGAACCCTTCGCCCGCGCCAGGGAAGAGCTGGCGCTGGCCCGCGCCCTGGGCGTGCCGCAGGTGGTCGAAGGCTGGCTGGAGGTGTACGACCGCGCCGCCCGTGCGCGCGGCGAATCGCTGGACGACGAAGGCGTGGGCACCAACGAATACATGCGCAGCCAGGGCGGCTACGCCGTCACGCTGGAAAGCGGCCTGCACGAAGACCCGGCAGCGGTGGGCGTGGCCGCACGCGCCATCTTTGGCGCGCTGGCGCAGCTGGGCCTGGCCGACGTGCCCGCGCCGCCGCCATTCACTGGAGCTGCCGCGCGGCTGAAGGAAGTGGTGCTGCGCGCCGACCCGGGCGACCGCCTGGTGCGCGACTGGCACAGCTTTGATCCGGTGTCGGCGGGCGAGGTGATTGGCGTGCGCGCCGACGGCACGCCGCTGACGGCAACGCACGCCGGCTGCGTGCTGTTCCCGCTGCCTGGGGCCGACGTGGGGCAGGAATGGTTCTACCTGGCCGAGCCAGGTTCGGCAGACTGAACCAAAGCGCCACCTGCGCCCGGGCCGCGCACGGCGCAATGGCTTGGCGGGCGTTCAGCCAGCGCCAGCGGACACGGGGCAGATGTGGGCTGGGTAGGCCGATGAATACAATTCAAATTGGCCTATGGCGCCCTGCCTGCGCGCGCTGGCAGCTATCAACAAAATAGCATCAAGGGGCTGCGGCAATCAGTTTTCCCTGCCCAGCATCGCGTCCTTCAGCTTCCAGTCGGCGGGCTTGGGGCCCAGCCAGATGCCCAGCAAGGCGCGGTAGAACTCGGGTTCGCGAAACGGCTCGCCAATCACCTTGCCTTTGATCGTCAGCACGGCGCCGGTGCCGGGCACCCAGTCCATCTGAAAGCTGTCGCCAGCGACCAGGCGCTTGTGGTCGGAAAACACCTGGCTCATGCGCATGATGCCGGGCAGCAGGCGCGTCATGGCGCCGCGTTCGGCGTTCTCTTCCATGCCGCGTGCAAACATGTTGCCCAGCTCGGTCGAATCGATTTCGCGCAGCATCACGATGTGCAGGCGCTTGGGCGTGGCGGTGTCCGACACCTCGGCCACCACGGTGCTCTTGCTGGGCGCATACAACCCCGCCGCATAGACCCTGAACATCGCCTTGTAGCGCACGCCCGCGCCGTTCAGTTGCAGCGGTTTGGTGGCCACGGTGATCTGGTCCGGAAACTGCGCGCCGGCAAGCTCCAGCGCTTGCGCGGGTGTCGCTGCCAGCAGTGCGCCCACCAGAGACAGTGCGCACATCGCCCGCCGATGCGGCGCGGCCCAGGCGGGGGTAAAACGAGTGAGCATGATGGGTATAAATAGAACGACCGTTCGTTAAATTGTGCGGCACAAATGCACAGAAAGACCATCAGGGTTAACGCGGGCACGCGCGCCATTTCCCCAGGAGCAAGGTGCCCTGAACGCGGTGGGTGGGTCGCAAAAATGTGGCCAGCACACCACGCACCGGCGGACCTGTTTCGCCGGTGGTCGTTGGCGCTGTGGCGGGGTGCCGCAGGTGAAACGCGGGGCTCAGTGCCTCAGCCAATCATGGCCAACACGTCACGCCAGGCGGGCGGCTTTAGGCGGCTTGCCGCGCACATAGGCGCGGGGCTTTGGCGCGCTGTTGGCGTTGCCTCCTGGCGCTAAGAACAGCGGTGTCGGCGCTCGCCAGCCCCAGCGTTGGGCGGGCGAGCGCCAGGCCGTCAGCCGGGCTGCGGGCTCATGCCGGTCAGCGGCACGGCGTCGGGCTGATTCGGCAGCTCGTCCGTCACCACATCGAAGCGGTCCAGCTGCTGCCAGCCGAACACGGTGGCAATGGCCACGTCGGTGGCATCGCGCCCGCGCGCCATCACCACGCGGCCAATGCGGGGCGTGTTCTGGCGGGCATCGAAGGTGTGCCACTCGCCGCCCAGGTAGGCCTCGAACCAGGCCGAAAAGTCCATCGGAAAGTCCGTCAGCGGTGCCGTGCCAATGTCGCCCAGGTAGCCGGTGACGTAGCGCGCCGGAATGTTCATGCAGCGGCACAGCGCGACCGCCAGGTGCGCGTAGTCGCGGCACACGCCCACGCCTTCTTGCCAGCCTTGCAGGGCGGTGCGGTTGGCGCGCGCCTGCAAATAATCAAACCGAATGTGGTGGTGCACATAGTCGCAAATGGCCTGCACGCGCGGCCAGCCTTCGGGCGTCTGGGCGAACTGGGCCCAGGCAAATGGCAGCAGTTCGCTGTCCACCTCGCAATAGCGGCTGGGCAGCAGAAAGCGGAACATCTCGGGTGGCAATTCGTGCAGCGGGTGCTGCCGCGCGTCCAGGTGCACCGGGTCGGGCAGGCCGTTGTCGGCGATCACGGCCGAGCTGGACAGCCGCAGCGTGTTCACGCCTGCCGGCAGGTCGATGCGCGTGATGGTGTTGTCAAAGCCGTCCTGGTAGGTGGTCCAGGGCACGGCGGGTTCCACCACCAACTGCTCGGGCGCCAGCAAGTCGCCCGCACGCGAAGGGTGCACGTGCAGTGCGCCAAGCACCGTGGTGGGGCCATTGAGTTGGAAGGCGATGTCGTAACCGATCTGAATCAGCATGGCTTTTCTTGGGGTGAGTAGGGCTTGAGGAAAGGGCGGAACAACAACCAAGAACCACCGCGGCAACGGTTCGGCGCGCCAAGCGTGAACCAAACCACACAGGGCACACCAACCGTTTCATTGCACGACATGCAGCGCCGCCACGCCAGCGCCGATGCCCCTGTCCGCACGTCGGACAAACACGTCAGTACAAGCAAGCGCCGCGCCAGCGGCGGGTGCGGCGGCAGGTGCCTGCGCGGGCTGCGTGACTGACTTGCCAGCGCTGCGGCCACGCCGCCGGGCCGCGCTTTGCTACACTCACTGCCATGTGTTTTCCTCACAATGTCATTTCACCGCTGGGCGCCCAAGGCACCCAGGGGGCATGGCCCTGGCGTAAGCCAGCACGCTGACTTGTGACCGCGTCCGCAATGGGCGCACATGGGGCGCCCTGCGGGTGCCAAACTGGAAAGACACATTGCAGCCGCCGCGCCGCTGACCCAAGGACCAGCCCACGCGCCTGACGCTGCCAGAGCTTGGAGGCTCTATTCCCGTGATCACCGAACTTGAATTCAAAAGCCTGGCCGGCCAAGGCTACAACCGCATCCCGTTGATGGCCGAGGCCTTTGCCGACCTCGAAACCCCGCTGTCGCTCTACCTCAAACTGGCCGGCGGCCCCGGCGGCGGCAAATTCAGCTTCCTGCTGGAATCCGTGATCGGCGGCGAGCGCTTTGGCCGCTACAGCTTCATCGGACTGCCGGCGCGCAGCATCGTGCGGGCCAGCGGCTTTGGCGATGCGGCGCGCACCGAGGTGGTGACCGACGGCCAGGTGGTTGAAACCCACACCGGCAACCCGCTGGACGTGATCGAGGCCTACCAAAAGCGCTTCAAGGTCGCGCTCAGCCCCGGCCTGCCGCGCTTTTGCGGTGGCCTGGCGGGCTACTTTGGCTACGACGCGGTGCGCTACATCGAACCCAAGCTGGCCACCACCTGCCCACCCGACGCGCTGGGCACGCCCGACATCCTGCTGATGCACTGCGAAGAGCTGGCGGTGATCGACAACCTGTCGGGCAAGCTGTACCTGATCGTCTACGCCGACCCGGCCCAGCCCGAGGCCTACAGCAAAGCCAAGAAGCGCCTGAAAACCCTGCGCGAGCAGCTGCGCTATTCGGTGGCCGCGCCGCAGGTGAAGGCCACCACCAACTACCCGGCCGAGCGCAGCTTTGCCAAGGCCGACTACCTGGCCTCGATCGAGCGCGCCAAAGAGCTGATCGCCGCCGGCGACTTCATGCAGGTGCAGGTGGGCCAGCGCATCAGCAAGCGCTACACCGAATCGCCCCTGTCGCTGTACCGCGCCGTGCGTTCGCTGAACCCGTCGCCGTACATGATCTATTACGACTTTGGCGACTTCCACGTGGTCAGCGCCAGCCCCGAGATTCTGGTGCGGCAAGAGAACACGCCCGAAGGCCGCAAGGTCACCATCCGCCCGCTGGCCGGCACCCGCCCGCGCGGCGCCACGCCCGAGCAGGACAAGGCGATCGAGCAGGAACTGGTGGCCGACCCGAAAGAGCGCGCCGAACACGTCATGCTGATCGACCTGGCGCGCAACGACATCGGCCGCATCGCCAAGGTTGGCAGCGTGAAGGTGACCGAAACCTTTGCGGTGGAACGCTACAGCCACGTCATGCACATCGTCAGCAACGTCGAGGGCATTCTCAAGGACGAGCTGAGCGCCATGGACGTGCTGCGCGCCACCTTCCCCGCCGGCACGCTGAGCGGTGCGCCCAAGGTGCACGCCATGGAGCTGATCGACCAGCTGGAGCCCGTCAAGCGCGGCATCTATGGCGGCGCCTGCGGCTACTGGAGCTACGCCGGCGACATGGACCTGGCCATCGCCATCCGCACCGCCATCATCAAAGACCAGGTGCTGCACGTGCAGGCCGCCGCCGGTGTGGTGGCCGACAGCGTGCCCGAAATGGAATGGAGAGAAACCGAGCACAAGGCGCGTGCCCTGCTGCGCGCCAGCGAGTTGGTGGAAGAGGGGTTCGAATGAGAGTTTGGATAAAAATGCCTTGTAGCGCCCGCCCAGTGAGCGCAAGCAGCTCATTTAACGATAGCAAATCGATGCCCGTTGCAAAACCCCGCAAGCGCGCTGCGGCGCCGCACTCAGCGCGCGCCGGGGCCGCTGTGACCGCGATGGCCGCCATCGTCGCGCTGTCCGCGTGCCAGACCTCGCCCGCGCCGCAAGCCGCTGCATCGGCCCCTTCGGCCCCGGTGCAGGCCGCCGCCGCTGCGCGCCCGGCAATCGACTGGCCCGCATTGCAGCGCAGCGTGGGCACCTACCCCACCGCATCGCATTTTCTGCAGCAACCGGGGCTGGACCAGCGGCTGCGCGCCCTGCTGGGCCCGCAGTACGACCTGGCGATGCGCAACCTGCAAGTCGCCAGCCCGCTGCAGCAAGAGCGCGGCGTGTACTACGTCACCGGCAACCGCGCCCACCAGGGCGGCGTTGAATCGGTGGCCATCGCCATGCAAGCCGCATCCAACAGCGTGCGCGTGTGGCTGCTGCACGAAGGCCGCGAACAGGTGCTGGAAGAGCAGCGCAACGCCTTCGCCTGGCCGACCGACGTGCAGACCCTGATCACCAACAACCACCACAACCCCGCCCGCCGCTGAGGCGCGCGGGGCTTCAACCCCATCCACCCAAGAAACACAGGGAGTCGTCATGCGCGTGCTGATGATCGACAACTACGACAGCTTCACCTTCAACATCGTCCAGTACTTTGGCGAACTGGGCGCCGAGGTGATCACCTTGCGCAACGACGAAGTCACGCTGGATCAGCTGGACGCGCGCTTTCAGGCGGGCGGCTTTGATCGCCTGTGCATCTCGCCCGGCCCCTGCTCGCCCAACGAAGCGGGCGTCTCTGTCGCCGCCATCAAACATTTCGCCGGCAAGCTGCCCATCCTGGGCGTCTGCCTGGGCCACCAGGCCATTGGCGCGGCCTTTGGCGGCGACATCATCCGCGCCCAGCAGCAAATGCACGGCAAGACCAGCGTCATCACCACCGACCAGCAAGGCGTGTTTGCCAACCTGCCTAAGCAGTTCACCGTCAACCGTTATCACTCGCTGGTCATCGACCGCCAGACCGTGCCAGCCTGCCTGCAAGTCACGGCCACCAGCGAAGACGGCGAGATACAAGGCGTGCGCCATACCGGCTTCGCGCGCGAGGTGGGGATCGAAGGCGTGCAGTTCCACCCCGAAAGCATCCTGACCGAGCATGGGCATGCGATGTTGGGGAATTTTTTGAGGTGAGCATGGAGCACTTCGTCGCTTATCACAGCGTGAACGCGATGGGCTACCCGTGTGAGGTAGGGCCTGAACTGAGCTTCTATAGCCGAAAGGCGGGGCTCATCAAGCGGGCCGTTGGACATACCGTGTGGGTAATCCAAGGAGAACCTGGCGCGAAGAGCACCTATTTTTCGCTGATCGGTGCGTACCAAGTAGACGGATGTCGCGAGCTTGACGATGAGCCGGGAACCTATGAGATCAGTGGCCCAGCGGTTGAGCTGTTTGAGCCTCCCATCTCACTCAATGACGTTGATTGGTTTCCGGCACTCAAAAAATCCCAGAGCAATTTCAGTTTGGGGTTTAACCGCATTAACGACGAATCCGTCGTTAACGGGCTGATGAAGTTGCAGCGGGACGCGCCTGAACAACTTGACGAGGTCGAGTGGGGGCGGACTGGAAGCGAGGGCACCAAGTGGTTGGTGACGCACTTGCGCGCTGAGAGGGATGTGGGTCTCGTCTTCGAGAAAAGAGCCTCGGTACTAGCAGCTACCGGGCGCCTTGCTTGCCAGGCGTGCGGCTTTGATTTCCAACTAACTTACGGTGCTGTCGGGGCGGGGTTCTGCGAGGTCCATCACCTTGATCCACTGGGATCATCCGGTGTTAGGGATACGACCTTGGATGATCTGGCGGTTCTATGCGCGAACTGTCATCGTGTCTTGCATCGTTCGAATCCACCCATGTCGATTTCGGAGCTCATTTGTCTGGTTGATTCGGTGAGGGCCGAGCCGAAATCTTAGTCGTCGCTAGGTAAAAAATTTGACGCATCGTCCACCCTGAATGTCATGAAACCCATCGACCTCCGCAGCGACACCGTCACCCAGCCCACGCCCGCCATGCGCGCCGCCATGCAGGCCGCGCCCTTAGGCGACGACGTGTTTGGCGATGACCCCACCGTCAACGCGCTGCAGGAGCGCATCGCGGCCATCACCGGCAAGGAGGCGGCGCTGTTCATGCCCACCGGCACGCAAAGCAACCTGTGCGGCATCCTGGCGCATTGCGGGCGGGGCGATGAATACATCGTCGGCCAGCTGGCGCACACCTACCGCTACGAAGGCGGTGGCGCGGCCGTGTTCGGCAGCGTGCAGCCGCAGCCCCTGGCGCAGGACGCGGGCGGGCGCATGGCGCTGGCCGACATCGCCGCCGCCATCAAGCCCGACGACCCGCACTTTGCCCGCACCCGCTTGCTGTGCCTGGAAAACACCTGGAACGGCCACGTCATGCCCGACGACTATTTGCGCGGCGCGACCGATCTGGCCCGCCAGCGCGGCCTGGCCGTGCACCTGGACGGCGCCCGTGTGTTCAACGCCGCCGTGGCCAGCCGCAGCGCAGGCCAAAGCACGCTGGCGCGCGTGCGGCAAATCGCCGACCACTTCGACAGCCTGTCGGTCTGCTTCAGCAAAGGGCTGGGCGCGCCCGTGGGCTCAGCCCTGTGCGGCTCGCGCGATTTTGTCGCCCGCGCCCTGCGCATCCGCAAGATGGCCGGCGGCGGACTGCGCCAGGCCGGCCTGCTGGCCGCCTGCGCGCTGCACGCGCTGGACCACCACGTCGAACGCCTGGCCGACGACCACGCCAACGCCCAGCGCCTGGCCGATGGCCTGCGCAGCATGCAAGGGCTGACGGTGCGATCGGCTGAAACCAACATCGTCTTCGTCGACGTGGCAAATGGCCATGGCCCCGCGCTGCTGGAACATCTGAAAGCCCACGGCGTGCTGGCCACCGGCCTGATCGGGCTGCGCTTTGTCACCCACCTGGATGTGGATGTGGCGGGGATTGACCGTGCCATTCATGCGGTGCGGGGTTTCTTTGCGGGCCTTGGCGCGTCAGGGCAGGCCGCATCGGCAGCGCCGGCCAAAGGCCCGTACTGAACTTAAAAGCCTGCCGCCATGCCCGACCTGCACCACCTTTTGCTCTTCATCGCCGCCGGCCTGGTGCTCAACCTGACGCCGGGGCCGGATGTGATGTTCATCATCGCCAACGCGGTGCGCGGGGGGCTGCGCACCGGGCTGGCGGCGGCGCTGGGCATTTCGGCGGGCTGCCTGGTGCATGTGTTTGCCGCAGCGGTGGGCGTGTCGGCATTGTTGATGGCCAGCAGCACCGCGTTCACGGCGTTGAAGTGGCTGGGCGCGGTCTATCTGGTGTGGGTGGGGCTGCAGATGTTGCGTGGCGCATTGTGGCAAAACACTACGAAAAGCATAGCTACCAGCGCCGATTCGGCGGGCGCTGGGGCTGCATTTGATTCAAAAACAGCGGCGGTAACCCCTGCCCCGTTGCCGATGGGCGCGGTGTTGCGCCGCGGGTTTTTGACCAACGTGCTCAACCCCAAGGTGGCGCTGTTCTTTCTGGCCTTTGTGCCGCAGTTCATCGCGCCTGGCACGGCGCACCCGGGCTGGGTGTTTTTGGTGCTGGGGCTGATCTTCACCGCCAACGGCTTGCTGGTGTGTGTGGGCTGGGCGCTGGTGGCCGCGTGGGCGGCGCGGCGGGCCGGGGCGCTGCAGCGCGCCATGCGCTGGCTGGACGGCGTGGCGGGCGGCTTGTTTGTGGCGTTCGGCGTCAAGCTGGCTTTTACCGAGGCGCCCCGATGAGCATGCTGGTGCCCGATTTCTGGGCCGAGGGTCGGGCGCAATCGCGCACGCGCCAGCGCCAGATCACCCTGCGGCGCTTTGGCTGGTCGACCACCAGCCAGGACGACGCCCAGCGCATGGCCGACGAGCGCGCGCAGCAAGCGCTGGACCGCGCTTTGGCGGGCGAACGCCAGGCGCGGCGCGATCCCAGGGTGCCCTACAACGGCGCGCAAGGCGTGCCGATCCGCGAGCAGGTGGTGTCGCGCCACGGCGAAGAGGTGATCACGCGCAACAGCTACGGCGCGCTGTGCCTGAACACGCCACGGGTGTTGATTGCGGATGTGGATTACGGTGACCTTCCGCGATCCGACTGGTTTAACTTTTATCTTGGATTGCTGCTTCTATTGGCGGCGGCTGGTGGCGCAACGGTGGTTCACTACGTAACGTGGCACAGTGGGTGGTCCGTTCAGTGGAATGAATTGCAGTGGCAGCTGCTGCTAATGGGTGGGGCGTTCATTGGAGGCGGCTTGGGCTGGGCTCTCGTCGAGGGAATCGAACTGGTGCGCGAGCGTTTTCAGCGTCGAAGCGAAGCGCGCTTGCCAGAATTGGCGAAACAGCGCATAGATGATTTCGCCGCCGCCCACCCCGACTGGGGCCTGCGCGTCTACCAAACCCCCGCCGGCCTGCGGCTGATTGCCACGCACCGCCTATTCAAGCCCGACGAGCCGGCTGTAGCCGATTTCTTCAGCGCCGTGCAGGCCGACCCGGTGTACGTCGCCATGTGCCGCCACCAGAAGTGCTTTCGTGCGCGCCTGACCGGCAAGCCCTGGCGCATGGGCATGGATGCGCACATCAGGCCGCGTGGTGCCGTGTGGCCGGTGGCGCCCGATCGCATGGCCGAGCGCGATGCCTGGCTGGCGGCCTACGATGCGCGTGTGCCCTCGTTTGCCGCCTGCCGTTTTGACAAGGCCCTGGGCCCGCCGCTGATGTCGCTGGACGTGGCGCCCGTCGTGCAGCTGCACGACAGCGCCGCGCAGGCGCTGAAGCCCGATATGCCCTTGGCCTGAACCGCAACCATGACACCCGCAGAACCCTTGAATCCCCAGCCCGCCCCCCGGAGCCTTCCACCCATGATCACCGCCCAAGAAGCGCTGCAGCGCACCATCGAGCACCGCGAGATCTTTCACGACGAGATGCTGCACCTGATGCGGCTCATCATGCAGGGCGAGATCAGCCCGCTGATGGTGGCCGCCATCACCACCGGCCTGCGCGTGAAGAAGGAAACCATTGGCGAGATCACCGCCGCCGCGCAGGTGATGCGCGAGTTGTCGACCAAGGTGCCGGTGGCCGACCGCACGAACCTGATCGACATCGTGGGCACCGGCGGCGATGGTTCGCACACCTTCAACATCAGCACCTGTTCGATGTTTGTGGCCGCAGCGGCGGGCGCCAAGGTGGCCAAGCACGGCGGGCGCAGCGTGTCCAGCAAATCGGGCAGCGCCGACGTGATGGAGGCGCTGGGCGTCAACATCAACCTGTCGCCCGATCAAATTGCCAAGAGCGTGGCCGAAACCGGCGTGGGCTTCATGTTTGCGCCCAACCACCACCCAGCCATGAAAAATGTAGCGCCCGTGCGGCGTGAAATGGGCGTCAAGACGTTCTTCAACATATTGGGGC
>JAGOEM010000255.1 GCA_017997715.1 Ottowia sp. | reverse complement strand
TACGATGGTCGTTCATATCGGGTAGCTAGATGGGTAGCCAACCGGTGAACCATTGAATTTTGTATGTTTAACTTATTGATTTTTAAGGTTTTTTTGTTGGCATGAAAATCACCACCTGGAACGTCAATTCACTTACCGCGCGGCTGCAGCACGTGCTGGACTGGCTGGCCGCCAACCCGGTCGATGTGCTGGCGCTGCAAGAACTCAAGCTGACCGACGACAAGTTTCCGCACGACGCGCTGCGCGAGGCGGGCTACGAGGCCGCCGTATTCGGCCAAAAGACCTACAACGGCGTGGCCCTGCTGTCGCGCACGCCGGTGGCCGATGTGGTGCGCAACATTGGCGGCTTTGCCGACGAGAGTTCGCGCGTGATCGCGGGCACGGTGGATGGCCCTGGCGGGCCGGTGCGCGTTGTCAACGGCTACTTCGTCAACGGGCAAGCGCCTGACAGCGACAAGTTCGTCTACAAGATGAACTGGCTGAACGGCCTGCAGGCCTGGCTGAAGACCGAACTGGCGGCCCACCCCCGCCTGGTGCTGCTGGGCGACTTCAATATCGCGCCCGAAGATCGCGACAGCTACGACCCAGTGGGCCTGGCGGAAACCATTCACCACACCACCGCAGAGCGCAACCACTTCCAGGCCCTGCTGGGCCTGGGCCTGACCGATGCCTTTCGGATGTTCGACCAGCCGGACAAGAGCTATTCGTGGTGGGACTACCGGATGCTGGGCTACCAGAAGAACCGCGGCCTGCGGATCGACCACATCCTGGTCAGCGCACCGCTGCTGCCGCAGATCAGCGCGTGCGCCGTCGATCGTGTACCGCGCAAATGGCCCAAGCCCAGCGACCACGCGCCGGTGACCGTCACGCTGGGCTGAATACAGGCCCGCCCCGGGCGGCGGCGTGTGCAGCAGCCACCCCACTTGATAGACTGGTGTAGACCCCCATCTATAGGGGTGCATGGGGATAAAGTCATGCGTACACAGCCCGCCGCTGTACGTATTCCCCCGTCGAATGCACCTTCTTTGCCCCACGCCCATGGCCAATACCCCCACTTCCACCGCCAGCCTTCCAGCGGCACCCGTTGAACCCGCTGACCCCCAGGCCGTGAACGTGCCGCTGGGCATGGCGGCGCATTTCATCGTGCTGAACATTGCGCCGGGCGCCGCTGCGCAGGAAGCCGTGCAGGCGTTCTTCGGCAACGTGGCCGGTTTGGTGCGCAGTGTGGAGCGCCGCGCCCCTGAGGAGCGCCTGAGCATGGTGGTGGGCATTGGCTCGTCGGCGTGGGACCGGCTTTTTGGCACGCCCCGGCCGGCCGGCCTGCATGCGCTTCAAGCGTTGCATGGCGACAAGCATTCCGCGCCGTCAACCCCGGGCGACATCCTGCTGCACATCCGCGCCATGACCGAGCGCATGTGCTTCGAGCTGGCCATGCTGTGCATGCAGACACTGGGCGACGCGGTGCTGCCGGTGGATGAGGTACATGGCTTTCGCTACTTTGAAGCGCGCGCCATGATCGGCTTTGTCGACGGCGTAGAGAACCCCGATGGGCGCGAGGCGCTGGACGCCACCCTGATCGGCGACGAAGACGCGCGCTTTGCCGGCGGCAGCTACGTCATCGTGCAGAAGTACCTGCACGACATGGCGGCCTGGAACGCCACATCCACCGAAGAGCAGGAACGCGTGATCGGGCGCACCAAGGCGGCCAACGTGGAGCTGGCAGAGAACGTCAAGCCGACCAATTCGCATTCGTCGCTGAACGTGGTGGAAGATGCCGATGGCAACGAGCTGTCCATCGTCCGCGCCAACCTGCCGTTTGCCAACGCATCGCGCAACGAATACGGCACGTATTTCATTGGCTACGCGCGCGACCCGGCCGTCACCGAACTGATGCTGACCAACATGTTCATCGGCCGTCCGCCCGGCAACTACGACCGCTTGCTCGATTTCAGCACCGCCGTGACCGGCACGCTGTTCTTCGTGCCCTCGGCCACCTTGCTGGAATCGCTGGCGGACGGCAACCCGTTTGCCGCCGAAGCCGCGCCCGCCGCTGATTCGGCCGAAGCGCTCGCTGACGCGCCCATGGCCATTGCCCCCGACACTGGCACGCTGCCCATTGGCTCGCTCAAAGGCCAGCCGCAGTGGAACCAGCCAAAAAGCGCCGCTGAAGACCACGCGCACGAACCCACCCCTTGATGCGCGTGCAGGCAGCAGCCTGCGCCGCCAACCCTCTTTCAACCGAATCCCTCAATATTTGGACAGGAACCCCTCATGAACAACCTTCACCGCGAACTCGCCCCCGTATCCGACGCTGCGTGGAAGCAGATCGAGGAAGAAGTCACCCGCACTTTCCGGCGCAACCTGGCCGGCCGCCGCTCGGTCGACGTAGAGATGGCCGCATCCGGCGCCAAGTGCTCGTCCATCGGCACCGGCCACCTGAAACCACTGCCCGCCCCGCACGAAGGCGTGAGCGCACGGCAACGCGTCGTCATGCCGCTGGTCGAACTGCGCGTGCCGTTTGACTTGACCCGCGAAGCCATCGACGACGTGGAGCGCGGCGCCGACGATTCCGACTGGCAGCCCGCCAAGGACGCTGCCGAGCAACTGGCCTATGCCGAAGACCGCGCCATCTTCCTGGGCTATGCGGCCGCCGGCATCGCAGGCATTCGCGAAGGCACCTCCAACCCCGTTCTGTCGCTGCCCGAACAAGCGATCAACTACCCCGACGTGATCGCCGCCGCGCTCAAGCAGCTCAAGCTGGTCGGCGTGGATGGCCCCTACGTCGCCGTGCTGGGCGCCGAGGTGTACACCGCGCTGCAAGAAGCCAACGACAAGGGCTACCCGGTGCTGAACCACATCCAGCGCCTGGTGGGCAGCGACAACATCATCTGGGCCCCGGCCATCGAAGGCGCCTACGTGCTGTCCACCCGTGGCGGCGATTTCGAACTGCACCTGGGCCGCGACCTGTCCATCGGCTATCACAGCCACACCGAAACCACGGTCAGGCTGTACCTGGAAGAGATCCTGACCTTCCGGCTGTTGACCACCGAAGCGGCGGTGGCGATTTTGCCCAAAGCCTGATTCGGCCAATCACAGGCTTCGTTGGTCGTTTTCAGAAGTCCGGGAATCGCGCGCTCCGGCCTGTGGCATCGAAGACTACGCTATCGATAGCTGCTTGCGCAGGCCAGACGGCGCTTTCGATGTGTTTATTGCGGGACCATTTGCCTGTCGACCCTTAGCTCACCGGCCTGTGTCAACGTGGCCCGTACATGCCAGGTCTGACCGAGCGAGACATCGTGCGTATAGAAGTTGACCGTCGTGCCCGCATCGGTCCGCGACAGTACGGGACGGTGATCTTGCGCGCCGCTGGCCCGAATGCCCCGAATCGCCGACGGTGCGTACTCGTCGACCAGCAGGCCGCCGGCATCATCACCAAAGCGCGCCACCACATTGGCCCACCAGGGGGCGTCAGCGCCCTCACCACACGCCACCAGAATGCGCGCCGCGCGCCCCTTGTCACGGGGCCCGAGCACGGTCTGGTCGGGCAGCACCACGTAACCATAGGCGGGACCGCCCACCAGCCTGAGATTGCGCGCCTGGAAAAAGCGGCAAGCTTGGCGCGCGGCCAAGCCCTGCAGCGGTGCCAGCTCAATGTCGCGTCCCGCGGCATTGAACTCCTGAGCGGCGAGCGCGCGAACGATCTCTTCCGGTGCGCCAGCAGCGATAGATGGACTCACGAAAGGCTCCTTTCCCAACAAACTAACGGCCAGAACCAAGGCAGCGCTGGTCGTTGCTGCCATACGTCGAACGGCGCTCAATTGTCGACGTCGCCGGTTGGCGCAAGTGCAGCAGGTGCTTTGGGGTTGGTTGTCCATGTCGTAGGGTTGGCGGCCAGCGCCTTGCGCATGCTGGCTTCGTCGGTCACTGGCAACCCGGTCAGCGTGGAGATGGCCTGGTAAATCTTAGCGGCCTCGACCGGGTCTTTCAACGCGGCCTGAGCGCTACCCGCATATCCGCCGTTGGGGTTCAGAAAGTACTCCCAGCGATTCAGCGCTTCTTGGTTGGTGGGTGGACTTCCATCGTACGCTTGCTCGCCCACGTACCACGCACGGTATTCCTCCGCCAGGTAGTCGAAGGTCGGCTTGACGGCGTCGTCGTTGACGGCATGACTGACCTCGTGGGGCAATGTATCCGCGATCAGCTTCTGACC
>JAGOEM010000254.1 GCA_017997715.1 Ottowia sp. | reverse complement strand
GTTCGGCGTCGTCCACCATGTCGGCCTTGTTCAGGAAGACGATGATGTAGGGCACGCCCACCTGGCGGCTCAGCAGGATGTGCTCGCGCGTTTGGGGCATGGGGCCGTCTGCAGCGGAGCACACCAGGATGGCGCCGTCCATCTGGGCGGCGCCGGTGATCATGTTCTTCACATAGTCGGCGTGACCGGGGCAGTCCACGTGGGCGTAGTGGCGGTTGGCGGTCTCGTACTCGACGTGCGAGGTATTGATGGTGATGCCGCGCGCTTTTTCTTCGGGCGCGTTGTCAATTTGCGAGTAGTCCTTGGCTTCGCCACCGAACTTCTTGGACAGCACCGTGGCGATGGCCGCGGTCAGCGTCGTCTTGCCATGATCCACGTGACCAATGGTGCCCACGTTCACGTGCGGTTTGGACCGCTCGAATTTCTCTTTTGCCATTTCTTCGACTCCGAAAAAAATTGACTCAACAACTCTGCGAAATGATCAACGCCCGGCTGCGCGCGACCACCTTGACTGGTGCCCTTGGTGGGAATCGGACCCACGACCTCTCCCTTACCAAGGGAGTGCTCTACCACTGAGCCACAAGGGCAAAATCTCTAACGCTGCGCCGCGAATACGAGGCCAACTGGAGCGGGAGACGGGGATCGAACCCGCGTCATTAGCTTGGAAGGCTAAGGTTCTACCATTGAACTACTCCCGCGAAGCATCGCCAAGGATGGCGCCTCGCTTGAGCCTGTTCCCGGGACCAACCGGAACCGCCAATCCTTATCGCTCGCCTGTCAGCCGCGCCTATACGGCGTGGTGTCTGCTGGTGGAGAGGGCTGGATTCGAACCAGCGTACTCGTAAGAGGGCAGATTTACAGTCTGCTGCCATTAACCACTCGGCCACCTCTCCGGCAGAGAACCATGGATTATGCCACTGTTCGATGACTGCCCGCAAGCTGTCCGGTGTGGTGCCTGCCGCTGTCCGCGCCCAGCCAGTCGATTGGCGGACAGCCAAAGGCCGTCAGATGGGCATTGGCGGCACTGAAATGCCCACAGCCCATGAACGGCACCGGCGGGCGCAGCGCCGACAGCGGCGACGGGTGGTTGGCGCGCAGCACAAGGTGGCGGGCCGCCGCCTGGGCCGCCGCCTGGGCCGATGCTGCCAATGCCTGCTCGACCAAGGCGGCCTTCGCCTGCGCATGGGCGCCCCACAGCATGAAAACCACCGGCTGTGGCTGCCGCGCGACATGGGCGATCAGCGCATCCGTCAGCGTGGCCCAGCCCCAGCGCGCGTGGCTGCCGGCCTGGCCGTTGGCCACCGTCAAGCTGGTGTTGAGCAGCAACACGCCCTGGCGCGCCCAGTGCTCCAGCAGCACCGGGCCGTCCTCGCTGGCGTGCGCTGGCTGACCCAAATCGCGCGCCAGTTCCTTGTAGATGTTGCGCAGGCTGGGCGGCGTGCGCACACCCGGCGCCACGGCAAACGCCAGCCCGTTCGCCTGCCCGGGGCCGTGGTACGGGTCCTGGCCGAGGATCACCACGCGCACGGCGTCGGGTGGCGTCAGGGCCAATGCGCGCAGCGGTTGCGGCGGGTAGATCACTTCGCCTTGCGCCAGCGCGCCCTGCAGATGCGTGGCCAGCGCCTCGCCAGCCGCGCTGGCCAGAAAGCCATCCAGCACCTGGCGCCAACCCGCCGCCAGCTGCGCCTGCGGGTCAGCGACAGGCGGCCAGGCGCGCAGGCTTGGCGCCGCGGCGTGCGGGTCAGCATTCAAAGAAATATGAGTCAAATCAGCCTTCAACGCCCTACAGATGGGCTCCAATAGCTATGTTATTGATAGCTATTGGCGCCCGGCAGCCCAGCGCTATTCAGACGGTGCAAACCCATCCGGCGCGCCCTGAAAGAGCGCCCAAACCCGCCCGATCAAGACGCCAAGCACGGCCACCGCTTGTGCCACGGCACGCATTGGCATGGCAACACCAAGCAAGCGGGCGGGCGGGTGGCTGTGCGCAATGCCGGTATGACGGATGGGTTCACACCTATTCAGGCAAACAACTCTGCCAAGGCCTCGCCCGGCTCGTCGGCGCGCATGAAGGTCTCGCCCACCAGAAAGCTGTGCACACCCGCCGCGCGCAGGCGCTGCACGTCGTCCTTCGTGGCGATACCACTTTCGGTCACCAGCAGGCGGTCGGCGGGCACGTCGGCCAGCATGCCCAGGGTGGTGTCCAGCGTTACTTCAAACGTGCGCAGGTTGCGGTTGTTGATGCCGACCAGCGGGGTTTTCAGTTTCAGCGCGCGCTGCAGTTCGGCCGCGTCGTGCACCTCGACCAGCACCGCCATGTCCAGGCCCAGCGCCACCGCTTCCAGATCGGCCATCTGCGCATCGTCCAGGGCGGCGGCGATCAGCAGGATGCAGTCGGCGCCGATGGCGCGCGCTTCGTACACCTGGTAGGGGTCGATCATGAAATCCTTGCGCAGCACCGGCAGCTGGCAGCTGGCGCGGGCCTGCTTCAGGTAGTCGATGCTGCCCTGAAAGAACTCCTTGTCGGTCAGCACCGACAGGCAGGCCGCGCTGGTCTTGCCGCCACGGTCGGTGTTGCCCACGGCGTAGCTTTGCGCGATGTCGGCGGGCACGAAATCGGCGCGGATCACGCCCTTGCTGGGGCTGGCCTTCTTGATCTCGGCGATCACCGCGGCCTGGCCCGCCGCCACCTTGGCGCGCAGTGCGCCAACAAAGTCGCGCGTCAGCACGCGGCTTTCGGCGTCGGCGCGAATCGCAGCCAACGGCACTTTCTTTTGCGCCGCAGCCACTTCGTTCTGCTTGACGGCAACGATCTTGTCCAGAATATCACTCATCTTTTGATAGCTCCTCGCGCTCGTCCGGCGGGCGCGAACGCAGTATTTTCATAAAAACCCGGTGCATGGCAAACGCCATCACCAAAAACAGCGCTGAAACGCCCAACGCGATCCAGGTTCCTTCGTCTTGCCACATGCTCAGCCCTTGCGCTGGACGTCGGGGGTTTGCCGCGCAAGCTCGCGCAACTGGTCCAGCGAAATCCCCCCCATGCTGCGGCAACGGCCCGTGTCGGGCTCGTAAGAAACCGCATAGTTCACGCTCGCGGGCGATCCGACAAAAAACACGATCTGCCCGCGGGACCTCAGCTCGGGCATGTCCGCTTCATTTTGAACCCGACTGCCCCAGCCCATGTCGTAGGTGTCGCCCACCTTGTAGTGAAATTCAACCCCCGGCGCCTGCTTGATGACTTCGGTGATCACATCCCGCGCATCCTTTCCGCTGCCTTTGACCGTGGTAACGATGATGGCCGAGGCTTCGCTCACCTTGCGCTCGGACGGCCATTCGTGAAATCCGTTGTAGCGGTAGGGTTCGCTGGCCCGCGCAGGCGCCGAGTCTGCGCCACCTAAAACGCCCACGTCGGGCGCCATCACCTGCGCCCCAGAAAACGTGCGCACCACCACCCATCCCGCCGTGCCAAGCCCCGCCAGCACCAAGCCAAGCAGCACCGCCAGCACCCAGACCGCACGCGTCAGGCGGCGCAGCTGGCGCGCCACCCCCGCGGCATCGGGGCCTGGCGCCAAGCCATGCGGATCGCCGTTCACGCCGACTGCCGCTGGCTGAACCCCGCCACCTGCTCCAGCTTGGCCTTGGCCGCGCCCGAATCAATCGCCTCGCGTGCGCGTTCGATGCCGGATTGCGTGTCGGCGGCCACACCGGCGGCGTACAGCGCCACGCCGGTGTTCAGCAGGACGATGTCGCGGGCGGCGCCCGCGTCGCCCGCCAGCACGCCGCGCAGCATGGTCACGGATTGTTCGGGCGTTTCAACCTTGATGCTGCGGTTGCTTTGCATCGGCAGGCCAAAGTCTTCGGGGTGGATTTCGTATTCGGTGATCTCGCCGTTCTTCAGCTCGCCCACCAGGGTGGCCGCGCCCAGGCTGACTTCGTCCATGCCGTCGCGGCCGTAGACCACCACGGCGTGTTCGGCGCCCAGGCGCTGCAGCGCGCGCACCTGAATGCCGACCAGATCGGGGTGGAACACGCCCATCAGAATGTTGGGCGCGCCGGCCGGGTTGGTCAGCGGCCCCAATATGTTGAAAAACGTCTTGACGCCCATTTCGCGCCGCACGGGCGCTACATTTTTCATGGCAGGGTGGTGGTTGGGCGCAAACATGAAGCCCACGCCGGTTTCGGCCACGCTCTTGGCAATTTGATCGGGCGACAGGTTGATGTTGACGCCCAGCGCCTCCATCACGTCGGCGCTGCCCGATTTGCTG
>JAGOEM010000253.1 GCA_017997715.1 Ottowia sp. | reverse complement strand
TGGGCAAGGATTCGGCCGCGCTGATGCTGGTGGCGCAGATCCGCGACGAGGCGCACCGCTTTGCCATCACCGGCATGCGGGCGCAGCGTGCCAAGGTGCGCGTGGGCGGCAGCCGCATCGAAGAAATTCCCGGCGTGGGCCCGCGCAAGCGCGCGCGCCTGCTGCAGCGCTTTGGCGGCGTGCGCGGCGTGGAAGCGGCCAGCGTGGAAGACCTGGCGACAGTCGAAGGCATATCCCACGCGCTGGCCGAGGAGATCTACCGGGCCTTGCACTAGCAAGGGCGCGGCGCGCGGGCGCACGGGCGTGCGGACCGTGGATGTTGCGCATTGGCGGCGGTGCGGGCGGCCTGTCTGCGCCCACGGCGCGCCTGAAAATACAAGCCAAATCGGCCTTCAGCGCAACAGCCATGGGCGCAAGCAGCTATGAATAACAGAGCGTTTGCGGTATTCGCCCAACAGGCTGCCACGCCCCGGCGGGCGTGACACAATCGCCCGCATGTTCTTCACCTTGCCCACCATCATGACCTGGACGCGCATCGTCGCGATTCCGCTGATCGTGGGGGTGTTCTACCTGCCGCTGGAGCCGGTCACCGGCAACCTGATCGCCACGGTGATGTTCATCGTCTTCGCCTGGACCGACTGGCTGGACGGCTTCTTGGCGCGGCGCCTGAATCAGACTTCTGCCTTCGGCGCCTTTCTGGACCCGGTGGCCGACAAATTTCTGGTGTGCGCCTCTTTGCTGGTGCTGGTGCACCTGCAGCGCGCCGACGTATTTGTGGCGCTGATCATCATCGGGCGCGAAATCGCCATATCGGCCCTGCGTGAGTGGATGGCCAAGATCGGCGCCAGCCGCAGCGTGGCGGTGCACATGCTGGGCAAGCTCAAGACCACCGTGCAGATGGTCGCGATTCCCTTTTTGCTGTACGACGGCGTGCTGTTCGGTGTGGTCGATACCCGGCTGTGGGGCCACATCCTGATCTGGGTGGCGGCCGTGCTGACCGTCTGGTCGATGGTGTACTACCTGCAAAAGGCGCTGCCGGACATCCGCGCCCACGCCAAGTGAGCCGCCCGCGCCCCGCCAGGCGGTAGAAAGTTGGCCTGAACCTGCGCCGCGCCCACACGACGCGCTGATCCGGTGGCCGCCATCGGTGTTTTCACTGACTTGGGCACACGGGCCTCATCGCCGTGCCAGGGCATGCTGTGGGCCGGCGTCCTTTCCCTTTTCGGCGGTGCGCGTGCGTTGGGTGCCGGGCGCGCACTTTCCGGGGCGCTGACCGTGCGGGGTGGCGTTGGCGGAGCGAGGGGCCAGCGCCTGTGGCCGGGGCGGCGGCGGTTAACCAAAAGACGCCAAATCTGGGGGATACATCACATCGCGCACATCGAATTCGCACGCTACGTTGCGCTAGCGCACAAGCGGGGCAGATCCGGGGGGCTTCGCCTGCAATTCGGTCTAGAATGCAACGCTCGCCGGGTAGGGGCGGACGTGATCGCATGGCGGCACGCCGATGACGGCCATCGCGGGGCGACAGAAGTCCCCCCGCTGCTTCCAAACCGATGTACAGGGCAGGGTATGACCATCCATTGTCCGGCATCGTTTTCTGGATTTCGACAAATTCTTGAAAGAGGGGCACCTTCGTGAACAAAACCGAGCTGATCGAACACATCGCCAAAAACGCCGACATTTCCAAGGCGGCTGCCACCCGCGCGCTCGAAGCCACCATCGGCGCTGTCAAGACGACCTTGCGCAAAGGCGGCACCGTGTCGCTGGTGGGCTTTGGCACTTTTGCCGTGGGCAAACGCGCCGCTCGTTCGGGTCGCAATCCACGCACCGGCGCTACGATTAAAATCAAGGCAGCCAAGGTACCCAAGTTCCGCCCCGGCAAGGCGCTGAAAGATGCGCTGAACTGATTCAGATACCGTTTCCGGTGGGGTGCTTAGCTCAGTTGGTAGAGCGGCGCCTTTACACGGCGTAGGTCGGCGGTTCGACCCCGTCAGCACCCACCAAGTGAAGCAAAGGCGAACCCCGGTTCGCCTTTTTTCTGTTTGTCATCGGCCTTTCCCAGAGAGTCTCGCGCATGTTTGATATCGTCCGAAAACACACCAAGCTGTTGATGGGGGTGCTGTTTTTGCTGATCATTCCGTCGTTCGTGCTGTTCGGCATTGACGGGTACACACGCATGGGCGATGCCGGTGTCAAGGTGGCCACGGTGAACGGCAAGGCCATCACCCAGAGCGAGTGGGACAACGCCCACCGATTTGAGGTCGATCGCTTGCGCGCCAGCAATCCCTCGCTCGACCTGAACCTGCTGGATTCGCCCCAGATCAAATACGCTTCGCTCGAGCAACTGGTGCGCGACCGCGTTCTGGCCGCTGCTGCCGCCGACGAACACCTCAGCGTCAGCGACGCGCGCCTGGCGGCCTACCTCCAGAACGACGGTGGCATTGCCGCCCTGCGCCGCGCCGATGGCACCCTGGACATGGATCGATACCGGCAAATGCTGGCCCAGCAAGGCCTGACGCCGGAAGGCTTCGAAGCGCGCGTGCGCAACGATCTGGCGTTGCAGCAGGTGCTGGGCGCGGTCGCCAACAGCAGCTTTTCGACGCAGGCCGAGGCCGACGTGGCAATGAATGCGTTTCTGGAGCGCCGTGAAATCCGCTTCTTGAAGTTCGACTCGGCCGAGTTCGCCGCCAAGGTCAAGCCGACCGACGCCGAGCTGGAAGCCTATTACAAGGAAAACCTGGCCCGTTACCAGGCGCCGGAAACGGCTCGCGTGGAATACCTGGTGCTCAACCTTGACGAGATCACGAAAACCGTGGTCGTCAGCGAGCAGGACCTGCGCAAGTACTACGAACAGAACAGCGCTTCGCTGGGCGAACCCGAAGAACGCCGGGCTGCCCACATCCTGATCACGGCCGCCAAGGATGCCCCCGCGGCCGAGCGTGAGCAAGCCAAGGCCAAGGCGACGGCGCTGCTGGAAGCGCTGCGCAAGGCCCCCGACACCTTTGCCGCAGTGGCCCGCGCTTCGTCGCAAGACGATGTCAGCGCAGCCAGTGGTGGCGATCTGGGCTTTTTCCGCAGCGATCGCGGCACCGACCCCGCCATTGCCAAAGCCGCGTTCGCGCTGGGCAAGGCCGGCGATATCAGCGATCTGGTGGAAAGCGACTTTGGCTACCACATCATTCGCCTGAGCGAGATAAAGCCGACGGGCGTTCCGCCTTTCGAGCAGGCGCGCGCCAAGCTGGAAGGCCAGTACCGCACGCAAGAGGCGCAAAAGCGCTTCGGTGAACTGGCGGAAGAGTTCCGCAATGGCGTTTACGAGCAGTCCGACAGCCTGAAACCCACGGCCGACAAGCTCAAGCTGACGATTCATACCGCCGACAAGGTCAGCCGTGTACCGGCGCCTCAGGCCAGCGGTGCGCTGGCCAACCCCAAGTTTCTGGCGGCCCTGTTCAGCGCCGATTCGCTGGACAAAAAGCGCAACACCGAAGCCATGGAAGTGGCCCCGAACGAGCTGGCCTCGGGCCGCGTGGTGACGCATGAGGCTGCGCACGCGCTGGCGTTCGCCGAGGTCAAGGACCAGGTTCGCACCGCCTTCATTGCCCAAAAAGGCGCTGAGGCCGCGCTCAAGGCTGGTCAGGACAAGCTGAAGGCCTGGGAAAACGCCCCCGCCAATGCGACCCCCGAATTGACCAAGGTGGCCACGATCTCTCGTGACCAGATGGAAGGCCAGTCCCCGGCATTGGTCGAGGCCGCCCTGCGTGCCGACCCCACCAAGCTGCCCAAGATGCTGGGTGTGAACCTGGGGGCAGAGGGCTTTGTCGTCGCCCGCGTGGACAAGGTCATCCCGCACGGAAAGATGGTCGCCGAAGAAACTGCCCAGAACCTGCAGCGTTACCAGCAGATGTGGGCGCTGGCCGAGCTGGTGGGCTATTACGACACGCTCAAGCTCAAGTACAAGGCCAAGATCCTGGCGCCGGTTCCGCCAGCAGTGGCAGCGCCGCAGGCAGGGGCTGCCGCAGCGCCACCGGCTGCGCAGCCTGCCGCAGCGCCTGCATCGCAGTAACAAAGGTTGTGAATGGGCGTGCACCGCTGCACGCCTGACTGAGGCCGGCTTCCTGCCCTGCCGGGCCTTCCATCAAGATCAAGCGGCGCGCCCAAGCAAGGCGCGCTTTCTTTCCCTAATGAAGCGGCGCTTAGCCAAGGCTGTGGCCGGCATTGCCCAAGGCGGGGCGCGCGGCAGATCGGCCGCTTGGCGCCACGCGGGCGATCGGCAGC
>JAGOEM010000252.1 GCA_017997715.1 Ottowia sp. | reverse complement strand
CGCGCGCGCGCTGGTCCAGGCCCAAATGGTCATTGGCCGACATGTTGAAAATGCCGTGTGCGCCCGCCACATCCTTGACGCCTTCCAGGGCATCACGCAGCGCGGCACGGAACTGCGGCGTGCCCGGCTGACCGCCCTTGAGCGCCACCGGAATCGCGGCCTTCAAAATCTGGCCGGCATCCCAGGCATGACCGCCAAAGGTGCTGACGCTGCCCTTGCCATGCGCGCCTTCGTAGGCCTTGATGTATTCCAGCGCAGCGTTGCGCACGGGGTTGCCGGCAGGCAGTTGGTCGGCCACCAGCACCGGGCCGGCGGGCAGCAGCGTGCCTTCCACGTCTTTGCCACCCACGCGCAGGAAGTCGGCGTTGGCCACCCCGTGGGTTTGGTAGTACTTGCCCGCGTAGCCGCGCTCTTTCAGCGTCTTTTGCGGCAGGGCAGCGGGCGTGCCAGAGCCACCCACCAACACCGCGTCCGGCTTGGCCGCCATGATCTTGAGCACCTGGCCGGTGACCGCCGTGTCCGTGCGCGCAAAGCGCTCGTTGGCCACCAGCTTGATCTTCTTCAGCTCCAGCGCCTTGGCGAATTCTTTCGACCAGCCTTCGCCGTAGGCATCGGAAAAGCCGATGTACGCCGCGGTTTTGACGCCGTCGGCCGCCATGTGCTCGGCGATGGCCAGCGCCATCATGATGTCGTTCTGCGGTGTCTTGAAAACCCAGCGCTTCTTGGCGTCCTGCGGCTCGATGATGGCGGCCGAAGCACCCAGCGTGATCATCGGCGTCTTGGCCTCAGAGATCGCGTCGATCATCGCCAGCGAAGCCGGCGTCGTTGATGAGCCGATGATGATGTCGACATTGCGCTCGGCGATCAGCTTGCGCGTGTTGGTGACAGCAGCGGTGGTGTCGGACGCGTCGTCCAGCACGGTGTAGTTGACCTTCTGCCCGCCGATGCTTTGCGGCAGCAGCGAAATGGTGTTTTTCTCAGGAATGCCCAGCGATGCCGCCGGGCCGGTGGCCGACAGGGTCACACCCACATTGATATCGGCCCAGGCGGCCGTGGTCATACCCAACACGGCCACGCAGGCCAGTGTCATCTTCTTCAATTGCATGGAATGTCTCCCCCAAACAGGTTCTAGAGCAACAGGAACCGGCCGGGCGGGTCAATCAAAACCTGACCAATCGGTCGGTTAATTCTACGGGCCGAGGGGCCCCGCATTCGCTGCGGAATACTCAGGAGTTACCCCTATAGTTCAGCTCTCGTTATGGGCCACCCCGATGGCAATTGGCCACTGAATCCACCGGTGCTGCGGTGAGGAATGCTGACGTGCGTGCCCCTTCGCGCATTGGCGCATTGGCGCATTTCAGCCGCCAGATGCGGGATGAACGCGCCTTGCCGCCCTGAGGCTGCGCCAGCGGCACAAGACACAGATCCAGCGCGGCGGGGCACAAGGCTTTGCAACGCCGCAGGTCGCCCCGCAGTCAGGCACCCAACGCGCGCGCAGACCCTGTTCAGCGTTGCTTTAGGCCTCAGGCGATGGCCTGACTTGCGCAAAGCGCTTCAATTTCGCTAGCGCTGTAGCCCAGGTCGATCAGCAACTGGCTCGTGTCCTGGCCCATCTGCGGTGGCTGGGTGCCTGCCCCCAGGCGCTGGCCACCCAGGGTCAGGGGCAGCAGCGTGGTGCGCGCGTTTTGCCCGGCACGGTCGCCATCGGTCAGGGTTATTTCAGACAGGCCGCCGGTGGCCAGCAGGTGCGGGTCGTCGTACAGCTCTTCGGGCTTGCGGATGGGGGCGTAAGGCAGGCCGGCGCGTTCGAACGCGGCCGCCAGTTCAGCGGCACTGCGCAGCACCAGGCGCTCGCGCAGGATCGGCATCAGTTCGGGCCGCAGGCGCACGCGGGCGTTGTTGTCGTGAAAGCGCGGGTCGGCCTTCAAATCGTCAAAACCCAGCAGGTCGCAGAAGGTGACCCACTGCGCATCGCTGACGGCCGACAAAAATATCTGTTCGCCATCCTTTACGGTAAACACGTCGTACACCGCCCAGGCGGAGATGCGGTCGGGCATGGGCGCGGCAGGCTCGCCGGTGATGGCGTACTGCAGCATGTGCTGGCCGACCAGAAAGACGTTGTTCTCGAACAGCGCGCTTTGCACTTCCTGCCCGCGGCCTGAGATGCCGCGCTGAATCAGCGCGCCCAAAGCGCCCATGGCGCCAAACATGCCGCCCATGATGTCGTTCACGCTGGTGCCGGCGCGCAGCGGGTCCCCAGGGCGGCCGGTCATGTAGGCCAGCCCGCCCATCATCTGCACCACCTCGTCCAGCGCGGTGCGGTGCTCGTAAGGCCCGGGCAGAAAGCCTTTGCAGCTGACGTAGATCAGCCGTTCGTTCTGCGCCGACAGGCTGGCGTAGTCCAGACCGTATTTACGCATGGTGCCCGGCTTGAAGTTCTCGGCCACCACGTCGGCAGAAAGCGCCAGCGTGCGCGCCACGGCAGCGCCTTCGGGGCGGTGCAGGTCGATGGCGATGCTTTTCTTGCCCCGGTTGAACATGGGGAAGAAGCCCGCGCCCGAGCCCAGCAGGTGCCGCGTGCGGTCGCCCTGAATGGGCTCGACCTTGATCACCTCGGCGCCCATGTCGGCCAGCACCAGGCCGCAGGTGGGCCCCATCACCATGTGGGTGAATTCGACCACGCGCAGGCCAGACAAAGGCAGGCGCGCGTGGGGTTGTGTGGATTCGGTCATGGCAAAAAATATCTGACGGCGTCAATCGATCGGGCTGCCGCGCCCTTCCGCATGGCGGGCAGGCCGGTGCGCCAAAGTGTGCCGTACAGCGCCCCAGGGCCGGCGCGCACTGAGCCGGCTGACGCGCCATGCCAAGATGGGGCGCAGCGACCTGCGCGCCTTCAGTCAAGTCAAAATACTACTATTTTTATAGCTGCTATCGCCCATTTGGTGGGAGCTAAAGCCCGATTTGATGCCTAACCCAGCACGTGCGCCAGGGTCAACAGAATCAGGATCAGCAGCCACAGCGCCACCGCGCGCCAGACCAGGCCAATCACCTGGCTGAAGTGCGCACTGCTGGGGGTATCGCCCGGCAGCGCGTCGCCCGCCAGATCGACTGCGCCCAGCACCGGCTGGCCCAGCGCGCCCGGTATGGCGGCGCTGGCAGCCGGCTTCAGCGAAGCGCCGCCCAGGCGCACGCCAATGGCGCCCGAGGTGGCCGCCAGGATGACGCCGTCGTTGGCGTCGGCAAATCGCGCCGCATGCTGGCGCCATGCATCGATCGCGTCCTCGAAACTGCCGACGATGGCAAACGCCAGCGCCGTGGTGCGCGCCGGCAGCCAGTCGATGGCGCGCCATGCCCGCGCCGCGGTGTCGCGCAGCGCCTGGCTGACCGGCTGGTCGGCCAGCTCAGCCTTGCGTCGCCAGTAACCGCCTGCGAATTCGGCGTTGCGGTAGAACACCGCGCCGGCCGGCCCCAGGCCCAACATGGCCAGCAGGCAGTACCAGGTCAGCACGCCAAATACGTGGCGGTGCGCGGCCAGCACCGAATATTCGATCACGTGGCGCACGATTTCGCTGGCCGGCAGCGCACTGGCGTCCACCTGCTGCCAGCGCGCCAGCAACTGGCGGGCGCGCTCCTCATCGCCCACTTCCAGGGCATCGCGTATGCCGGTGAAGTGGTGGCTGAACTGGCGAAAGCCCAGCGTGACGTACAACACCACCACGTTCCAGACCAGCGCCAGCGGCCAGTTGCCCAGCCACAGCAGAAGCTGGTACACGCCCAGCGACGCCAGCGCGGGCACCGCCACGGCCAACACCCACGCCAGCCAGGCGTGGTGCTGGCCGCCCGCGTCCACCGCCCGGCCCGCGCCGCGCACCCAGCGGCGCAATGCCGCCACGGCAGCGTTGCCCTGACCGAGCGGGCGCACCTGCTCCAGCAGCAACGCAATGACGATCGCGAAAAAGGCCATGCGGCGATGATAGTCAGCGGCCCCGGTGGCGCGCCAGCCTGCGGCTCAGGCGGCCAGAAACCTGTAGAAGTTGCGCAACATGCCGGCCGTGGCGCCCCAGATGAAGCGCTCGACCTCGCTGGCGGGCGCGGGTGCGGATTCCCCCGCGGCGTGCGGCGCCTCAACGCGCTCGATGTAAGGCATGGAGAACCATTCGCGCACGTTGCCGCCCCATTCCAGGGGGTGCCGGCGGTGGTGGGCAGGGTCCATCAGGACCGCCAACGGCCCCTCGAAGGCGTGCGCCACCTCGCCGGGTGTGGGGGGCAGCACAAAACCCG
>JAGOEM010000251.1 GCA_017997715.1 Ottowia sp. | reverse complement strand
GCTGACGACTGATCAGTGCCAGCAGCTCCGGCCCGGTCAGCGGATTGCCCAGCAGCAGCACCACGCCACTACCGGCCTTGGCCACTTCGGCCATGGCGGCGCGCATGCTCCAGCGGCCTGGCTGGTTGACCATAAACAGGTCACGCAGCGGATCCATGTTGTGCACCCGCACCAGGGTCGGCTCGTCGGCACACACCGTACCCAGGGTCAGCGCCATGTGCGCGGTATCCTCGACGCCATCGCGGTAGGTCACCAGGTTGAACTGGCCCAGCTCGGTGTCCAGCGGCTGCTCGCTGACACGTTCGACAGTGCGCTCGTGGATCAGGCGGTAGTGGATCAGGTCGGCGATGGTGCCGATTTTCAAGCCATGCTCTTCGGCGAATTTCTCCAGCTCCGGACGACGGGCCATGGTGCCGTCGTCGTTCATGATCTCGCAGATCACCCCGCTCGGCTCGAAGCCGCCCATGCGCGCCAGGTCGCAGGCCGCCTCGGTGTGGCCGGCACGCGCCAGCACGCCGCCGGGCTGAGCCATCAACGGAAAGATATGACCAGGGCTGACGATATCCGCCGCCACCGCATTACGCGCCACGGCAGCTTGTACGGTCCGCGCGCGGTCAGCCGCAGAGATACCGGTGGTCACGCCTTCGGCAGCTTCGATGGAGACGGTGAATTTGGTGCCGAAGCCCGAGCCGTTGCGCGGCGCCATCAGTGGCAGGTTGAGCAGCTCGCAGCGTTCACGGGTCATTGGCATGCAGATCAGACCACGGGCGAAGCGGGCCATGAAGTTGATGTGCTCGGCAGTGACGCATTCGGAGGCAATGATGATGTCGCCTTCGTTCTCGCGATCTTCATCATCCATGAGGATGACCATCTTGCCGGCGCGGATGTCTTCGATCAGTTCTTCAGCGGTATTGAGCGCCATCGGGCGTCTCCTCAATTATTCAGATAGCCGTGTTCGGCAAGAAAACTTTCGGTCAGGCCCGAAGCCTTGGGCTCGGCAGCCTTGTCGCCGAGCAGCAGGCGCTCCAGGTAACGCGCCAACAAGTCAACCTCGAGGTTGACCTTACGCCCGGCCTGGTAGTCGACCATGATGGTCTCGGCCAGGGTGTGCGGCACGATGGTCAGCTCGAACTCGGCGCCATCGACCGCGTTGACGGTCAGGCTGGTGCCGTCGACGGTGATCGAGCCCTTGTGCGCGATGTACTTGGCCAACTCGCGCGGGGCGCGCACCTTGAATTGCACGGCGCGGGCGTTATCAGCGCGCGAGACGATCTCGCCGACGCCATCGACGTGACCGCTGACCAGATGGCCACCGAGGCGGCTGGTCGGCGTCAGGGCCTTTTCCAGGTTCACCGCGCTGCCAGGCTTGAGGTCGACAAAGGCAGTGCGTGCCAGCGTCTCGCGGCTGACGTCGGCCCAAAAGCCGTCGCCGGGCAGTTCCACTGCGGTCAGGCACACGCCGTTGACGGCGATGCTGTCGCCGAGTTTGACGTCGCCCAGATCGAGTTTGCCGGTGCCTACGTAGACGCGCACGTCACCGCCTTTCGGCGTCATGGCGCGGATACTGCCGATGGCTTCGATTATGCCGGTGAACATACGCCCTCCGGTTTCACGTTGAAGATGGTGCTGAACAGCATGGACGAACTCCTGTTTTGATTAAAAACAGGGCAATGCCGATCGATAGGGATTTCGCGGACACGCACGAGGCGCCCGTGGAGGGAATCCCGCTCTCTCTTTATCCGGACTATACCGTCGGCCCCGGAATCACACCGGGTCTGCTGGACCTCGCGCGGCAGGAGCCGTGGCGAGCGCTCGCGGGCTAGGTTCTGCGAACCATTACCGCCGGTGGGGAATCACACCCCGCCCTGAGAACGTTGACTGCTTACGCAGCCGAGACGCGTTTTACCACATATTGCCGCCAACCTACACCGGCTAACGGCCACCTGAATGACATGCTATCTGCCACGTGCACGCTGGCCCATGGCCTGGCCGGTAATCAGCCCGCAGGCTGCGGCACCGCAATAATGCGCCAGTCATCACCCACCGCGCGCATCTCGACAATTTTCAGCGCCGGTGCATCGGCCATGCGCGCCAGCGGCAGATCGAGCAACGGCCGCGCGCTGGAACCCAGCAGCTTGGGCGCGACAAACAGCTGGTACTCATCCACCAGCCCCAGGCGGGCGAAGGCACCGGCCAGACGTGGCCCGGCCTCCACCAGCACTTCGTTGGCACCGCGCGCCGCCAACTCGACCAGCAGCTTGCGCAGGTCAACATGCCCGTTACTGCCAGGCACCGCCAATAGTTCGTGCCCATCGTCCAGATAGCGATCACGCGCAGACGCCGCGGCGCAGGTCGCCACCAATGCTGCGCCAGCCTGAAAAAATGGCACGTTGAGCGGCACGCGCAGGCGTCCATCGATCAACACGCGCAGCGGTGGGCGAGTCTGCGCCAGGGCACTCAGTTCGGCCCCCAGGCCCAGTTCATCGGCGCGCACAGTCAGCCGGGCATCATCGGCCAGCACCGTGTCGGCACCGGTCAGCACCACGCTGGAACGCGCACGCAGGCGCTGCACAGCAGCGCGCGCCGCTGGCCCGGTAATCCACTGGCTTTCGCCGCTGGCCATGGCGGTACGCCCATCCAGGCTCATCGCCAGCTTGACCCGGACAAAAGGCAGCCCCTGCTCCATGCGCTTGATAAAGCCGGCGTTCAGTGCACGCGCTTCGGTTTCCAGCACACCGCTCTGCACCGCAATGCCGGCATGCATCAGGCGCAGCAGGCCATCACCGCTGACCTGCGGATTGGGGTCCTGCATGGCCGCCACCACACGGGCAACGCCGGCGTTGATCAGCGCATCGGCGCACGGTGGTGTACGCCCATGGTGGCTGCAGGGCTCCAGGGTGACGTAGGCGGTGGCGCCGCGCGCTTTGTCGCCGGCCTGACGCAGCGCATGCACCTCGGCATGCGGCTCACCGGCACGGGCATGCCAGCCTTCGCCAACAATGCGGCCATCACGAACGATCACGCAGCCAACGCGCGGATTGGGGTGAGTGGAGTACAGGCCTTTACGGGCCAGCTCCAGCGCGCGCGCCATACAGGCGTGATCTGAAGTCATCATCAACCTTTGATGGGTTCGCGGGACAGACGATCGATTTCCTCGCGGAACTCGTTAAGGTCTTGAAAGCGTTTGTACACCGAGGCAAAGCGGATATAGGCCACTTCATCAAGTTTCTGCAGCTCACCCATCACCAGCTCACCCAGCACCAACGACTTGATCTCGCGTTCGCCAGTGGCGCGCAGCTTGTGCTTGATATGGGCAATCGCCGCTTCCAGGCGCTCGATGCTTACCGGGCGTTTCTCCAGCGCACGCTGCATACCGGCGCGCAGTTTCTCCTCGTCGAACGGCTGGCGACTGCCGTCCTGCTTGATCAGCCGAGGCATGACCAGTTCGGCCGTCTCGAAGGTGGTGAAACGTTCTTCACAGGCCAGGCATTCACGCCGACGACGCACCTGCTCGCCCTCGGCAACCAGGCGCGAATCGATCACTTTGGTGTCATTGGCACCGCAGAAGGGACAGTGCATAAGTAAGGCCAGCCTTAGAACGAAGGTAGCCATGGTAGCGCATCCCACAGGCAAGACAAGCCGCGGCCTTTGCGGTATACAGGCGGCCGTCCCCTACAGCGGAGTTGCTCCCCCGATGAAAGCCCATGCCCCGTTTCGGCCGCTGATTCTATTGAGCCTGCTGGCCCTGCTGAGCGCCTGCGCCAACGACAGCACGGCACCTGCTACGCCCACCCCCGTTGCGCCGCCCGAGACACCGAGCGCGCCCGCACCATTACCTGCCCACCAGCGCGAATTGAGCGGCAGCCTGCTCAATGTGCCTAACGCCGCCGATGTGGAACTGGCGCTGCTGGCAGTCGACGCACGCGGCCGGCCCCAGGCACTGATCGGCAGCATCCAGTTACGTGCCCACGGCACCCCGCTGGCATTTCACCTGCCCTTCAACCCGGAAACCTTCAACAAGCACAGCCGGGTTGAACTGCACGGCCGCGCCAACCAGGCCGGCCGGCTGATCCTGCGCCTGCCGCCGCAGCCGATTGCCCGTGGCGAAACCCAAGCCCTCGGCGAACTGCGTCTGGTGCCCGCGCCGTGAGCGCTCCGGCGGCCCTGCAACACGCCCTGAGCGCCCTGCTCGGTGATGCGCAACTGAGCGCAGAAACCCTGCCGGGCACGGCTATTCGTCTATGGCTGATTGATGCCGACAACATGGATCGCGCCTTCAGCCCG
>JAGOEM010000249.1 GCA_017997715.1 Ottowia sp. | reverse complement strand
GGGCTCAGGGCTCAGGGCTCAGGGCTCAGGGCTCAGGGCTCAGGGCTCAGGGCCCAAAACCTAGGGTAAATACTGATACGCGCGACCACCAATCGTCGTAGCCTAACGCCATTCGTTTCGTTAAAGAACCTGTGTTTTACCAATAAAACACAAACAGCCCGGACATGCCTTGTAAGAGGCGCCCCAGTCCGGCCCCCTGGGTGCGCTTTTGTCATGCGCATCGGCGGTTCTTGAAGCGTGCACCTCTTTAGTCTGTTGAACCGAAGGAATCTTCATGGCCAATCTGTCCGAGCAGCAGCAATTTGACGACAACCAGCCCAGCTGGCGCCGCCCTGAAGGCGCCAGCTTCGAAGACTGGATGACGTCACGCGTGGCGCGGTTCGCCACCCGCCAATATGACTGGAACGCGCTGAAGTTCCAAGCCGATTACGACCCCAAATACCGCCGCGCCCAGATGCGCTACCTGGGCACCGGGGGCACCGGCGTATCGGCGGACAACACCACCGTGCCTTCAGAGCACTTCACTTTTTCGACCATGGTGATTCCGGCCGGCCATGAAGGCCCGCCGCACATCCACATTGACGTGGAAGAGGTGTTTTTCGTGATCCGCGGCAAGCTGAAGCTGGTGCTGACCACGCCCGAGGGCGAGCGCTACGAAACCGTGCTGACCGACCGCGATCTGGTGTCGGTGCCGCCCGGCGTGTACCGCGAGGAAATCAACATCGGCGATGAGGACGCGCTGATGTGCGTGATGCTGGGCGCCAAGAAGCCCATCACGCCCACCTACCCGCCCGAGCACCCGCTGGCCAAGATCAAGCGCTGAAGCCAGGTTGCGCTGACCGCTGGCTGTGGACTTGCGATGAACGAAGCCCGCCCTGCCCCCACTGGCCGCTGTGCCATCGGTCGGCGCATTCACTGGCAGATGCCTATGAGACGACAGCCGCACCCCCGGCGCGCCCGAATCGGGCCGGTAAGTGTGGTGTAACACTGGTGCCGGTGGTGCACAACGGGCAAGCCTGCGAAGTCAGGCAGCCCGCCCAGATGCCCACCGTACCGGCGGCGGAATAAACCGCAGCCGACCTGCCACCTGGAAAGGAGAGTCATGACCGCTGAACCCAACGACGCCACCGAATCGCTGAACGACAGTGCCGATCGGTACAACGTGCCCGCGCTGGAGCGCGGCCTGCGCCTGCTGTGCGAATTTGACCGCACCACGCGCACGCTGTCGGCGCCCGAATTGGCGCGGCGCTTCAAGCTGCCGCGCTCGACGGTGTTTCGCCTGCTCAGCACGCTGGAGGCCATGGGCTTTGTCGAACGCACGGAAAGCGGCCGCGACTATCGGCTGGGCGTGGCGGTGCTGCGCCTGGGTTTCGAATACCTGGCTTCGCTTGAATTGACCGAGCTGGGCACGCCCATCCTCAACCGGCTGACGGAAGAGTTTGGCCTGGCCACCAACATCGTGGTGCGCGATGCCCGCTCGATCGTCTACGTGGCCAAGGTAACGCCCGCTTCGCTGCCGTTTCGCAGCGCCGTGGCCGTGGGCACCCGGCTTCCCGCCCACGCCACCGTGCTGGGTCGCGTGCTCCTGGCCGATCTGACCCTGCCGCAACTGCGCGATCTGTACCCCGAAGCGCTGCTGGAGGCGTTCTCGTCCCACACGCCGCGCACCACCACCGAACTGTTCGACATGGTGCAGGCCGATCGCGCCCGTGGCTGTGTCTGGGGCGAAGGCTTCTTTGAGACCAACATCTCCACCGTCGCCGCACCGATCCGCGACCGCATGGGGCATTTGGTGGCGGCGCTGGGCATGACGATCACCTCGGGCCATATCAAGGACGGCACCGCCGACGACCTGGCCCTGCGGGTGCGCGCTTGCGCGGACGAGATCTCCAGCTTGCTGGGCTACAAGCTTGGCGGCGCCATGGGTCACGTCATTCCGATGCGGCGTTCGCACGAACGCTGAGAAACCCAGCCATGAGCGTCCGGGGCATAGACCAGATCACCTACGGCAGCGACGATTTGGCGCTGTCGCGGCGCTTCTTTCAGGACTGGGGCCTGAAGCTGATCAGCGAAGCCGGCGATGAACTGGTCTTTGAATGCCTCAACGGCTGCCGTGTGGTGGTCGCCGCCATGGACAAGCCCGGGCTGCCACCCGCCATTGAAGAAGGCCCCACCTTGCGCGAAGTGGTGTGGGGGGTCGAGAGCGAGGCCGATCTGGTGCGCTACGCCGATGCGATCCGGCGCGACCCGGGCTTCATGGACCAAGCGGTGGACGGCGCCCGGCGCATCGGCTGCACCGATCCGAACGGACTGGCCGTGCGGCTGCAGGTGTCGCGCAAGCACGAGGTGCAGGTGCCCTGCGCAGCGCTGAACACCTGGGCCGACAAGCCGCGCATCAACCAGCCCAGCCCGATCTACGAGCGCGCCACCCCCATCGAGGTGGGCCACGTGGTGTTCTTCGTGGCCGATGTGCACGCCGTGGAAGCGTTCTACGCCGACCGATTCGGCTTTGTGTCTTCTGACCGTTACCCCGACCGAGGCGCCTTCATGCGCTGCGCGCCCGAAGGTGGGCACCACGATCTGTTCCTGCTGCAGATTCCCTCGGGCAAACGGGGCATCAACCATGTGGCGTTCACCGTGCGCGACATTCATGAAGTCTTTGGCGGCGGCCTGCACTTCTCGCGCTGCGGCTGGGAAACCCAATTGGGCCCAGGGCGCCACCCGGTGTCATCGGCCTATTTCTGGTACTTCAAGAACCCGGCTGGCGGGTTGATTGAGTACTACTCGGACGAAGACCAGCTGACTGCCGAGTGGCATCCGCGTGAATTCGAGCCTGGCCCCACGGTGTTTGCCGAATGGGCGGTGGATGGCGGGCTGGATGGACATACGCGGCGGCAGAAGGGCGTGGACAGCGCACCCACCAAGTTCCTGACGGAAAAGAAGCATTGATAGGAGACCCACCATGCAACAGTTGAAGATAGGCATCATCGGTGCCGGTATCGGCGGACTGGCCGCCGCCAACGCGCTCCACGCGGCTGGCCACGATGTCCATGTCTATGAGCAAAGCCGCCAGTTCTTGCGCGTTGGCGCAGACATCAACCTGACGCCCAACGCCGTGCGGGCGCTGGACGGGCTGGGCGCAGAGATCGCCAAGGCGGCGCGCGCATCGGGCGCCCGGCCCACTCACCGGATCAGCCGCACCTGGGACACCGGGGACGAGACTTCGCGCTTGGCCATGGGCGACGAGGCCGAACGCAAGTACGGCGCCCCGCAGCTGACCATCCACCGCGCCGATCTGCTGGCCGCACTGTCCGACGCCTTTCCGGCGGATCGCGTGCACTTTGCCAAACGGGCCAGCGCCATCCACCCGACAGCCGACGGCGTGTCGGTGCAGTTTGCGGACGACAGCCATGCGACAGAGCTGGATGTGCTGGTCGGTGCCGACGGCATTCACTCGGTGGTTCGCCACGCCCTGTTTGGCGGTGAAAAACCGCGCTTCACCGGCGTTGTGGCTTTCCGCGCCGTGGTGCCAACCGAGCGCGTACGTGACGTGCCCAACATCCAGGCCTTCACCAAATGGTGGGGGCCCACGCCGGACAGCCAGATCGTGACCTTTCCGCTGAACCAGGGGCGCGACACCTTCATCTTTGCCACCACGGCGCAGGATTCGTGGCATGAGGAATCCTGGACCAGCGAGGGCAGCGTGACCGAGTTGCGCGGCTTCTATGCGGATTTCCATCCCGATGCGCGGGCGCTGCTGAGCGCGTGCGACAGCGTGCTCAAGACAGCGCTGTACGAACGCGATCCGCTGCCGAACTGGTCGCAGGGCCACATCACTTTGCTGGGCGATGCCAGCCACCCCATGATGCCTTTCATGGCGCAGGGCGCCGGCATGGCCATTGAAGACGGTGTCGTGCTGGCCCGCTGCCTGGCCCCCGTCCAGCGCGCGCAAGACGTTCCCGCAGCGCTGGCCCGCTATGAGGACTTGCGCCTGGAGCGGACCAGCCGCATCCAAATTGGCTCACGCGGCAACAACTGGCTGCGTGACGGTGGCAACGCGGATTGGGTCTACGGCTACGACGCCTGGCAGGTGCCGGTGGCAGCCTGATCGCATCGGTTCGGCGGCGCTCCGGCCCAGCCGGAACACCGCCCCGCGAACCCCCACCACGATCACCAACAACGCGACATGGCGCAGAACGCTTGTCAAGAGGGAATGCACCGGTTTCGCGTGCAGGGCATAAGAAGAAAATAGTATTCGTTCCAAGTATGTATTGTTGTTTTACATAC
>JAGOEM010000250.1 GCA_017997715.1 Ottowia sp. | reverse complement strand
GTACAGCTCGGCCAGGGTGCCAAAGGCTTCGGCAATCACCAGCGGCGGGTGGTTGGGCAACATCACGCCGCCAGAACCCACGCGGATGCGCTGGGTGCCGCCCGCGAGGGGGCCAATCAGCACGGCCGTGGCCGACGAGGCGATCGACGCCATGTTGTGGTGTTCGGCCAGCCAATAGCGGGTGAAGCCCAGGCGTTCGGCGTGCTGCGCGGTCTGCAGCGACACGGCCAGCGCATCGGCCACCGTGCGGCCTTCGCGCACGGGCACCAGATCAAGCATGGAGAAGGCGATGTCGTGCAGGGCTTTGCTCATGCGCTCATTCTGCGCTGGATCGGTGGCAGGCGCACCGCTACGGTCATTGGTGGCACGGCGTTCGCAGGGGCGGCGCTGGCGCTCAGGCCAGGGCGTTTAACGCCTCAGCGTGCAGCTGCCGGCCCGGCACGACGAAGTTGCCGGCGCCCAGGTGGTGCAGCGTTCGCCACTCCGCCGGCGTGTCGTCCAGCGGGCGGAACTTGCCGTCCACGAATCCGCGTTCGTCGGCCCACGCAGCGACCACCTCGGCAATGAACAGATCGTGGGCGTCCTGCACCGCAGGGGTGGGAATCACCCGGCATTCCAGCCAGCCGATGCAACCGGTCACCAGCGGCGCGCCGATCTGGCTGGCGGCGAAATGGGCGATGCCATAGGTCTTGAACTTGTCATGACCTGGCGAGTCGCGCCCGCTGACCGTGCCCACGGTGGCCATCAATGCGGCTTGCGCAGCGCTGGGCACGGCAACGGCGAATTCGCCGCTGGCCTCCAGCAAGCCACGGGTGAACGTGTTCTTGTCGATGCAGACCGCCAGCTTGGCTGGAAGGAAATCCAGCGGCATGTTCCACGCGCACGCCATCAGGTTGCGTTGGCCGTCGTGGGCGGTGGCGATCAACACAGAGGCGCCCGTGTTGAGCAAGCGGTAGGCGTGCGCCAACGCGACAGGGCGCACGGATGGGGTATGGGACAGCGTCATGGCGGCAAGCGTAGCGCGCCTTCCCATGACGCCGCGCCTGCTGCCCGATAAGATGCGGACCATGGCCACGACCACATTGTCCGTACCCCAGACGGCGCCCCCCACACCGCTGCTGCAGGTCTTGCCGCGCGACCTGGGCGCCTACCGGGCCGGCAACACCGGCATCGACTACGTGCACCGCTTTGAATCCGGGCGGCCTGGGCCGCACGTGCTGATCAATGCGTTGACGCATGGCAACGAAATCTGCGGCATGGTGGCGGCCACGCACCTTTTGGATACCGGCGTGCGCCCCAAGCTGGGCACCTTGAGCATCAGTTTTGCGCACGTGGAGGCCTACGAGGCCTTCCGTGAGGATGAGCCCTTTGCCAACCGGCAACTGGTGCACAACCTCAATCGGATCTGGTCTGACGAATGGCTGGACGGCCCCGAGGACAGCCCTGAGCTGCGCCGCGCCCGTGCCTTGCGCCCGGTGGTGGCCGCGGCCGACCACATTCTCGACATCCATTCCACCAGCCAGGATGTGGCGCCCTTCTGGGTTTACCCCGACTTTGCGCGGAATGCGCAGGCGGCCTTGGCCATCGGCGCGCTGGGTCGGGTGGCCACCCATCTGGTCATGCCCAGCGGCCTGGGCAGCGGCACGCCATTGATCCAGCATGGGCGCCACGGCGTGCCGGACAGCACCGCTGGCGTGGCGCTGGTGGTCGAATGCGGGCAGCATTTCCTGCAATCGGCGGCCGACTTGGCCACCGCGACCGCACTGGATTTTCTGGCCCATTTCGGCCTGATCGACGTGACGACATCGCTGAGCCAGGCCACGCCCGAGCGGCGCTATGCCTTGCTGCAGACCTGCATGGTGCATACGCCTGAGTTCAGCTTCGTGCGGCCATTGCGCGGTTTCGAGACCTTTGCCGAAGGCGAGCTGATCGCCACCGACGGCAGTTCCGGGGAAATTCGCGCCCCATGCGACGATTGCACGGTGATGATGCCGGCGCGGGTGCCCATCGTCGGGCGCGAGGCGGTGTACCTTACGCAGCTCATTCGGCCGGACCATTGACACCGTCGCGGCAAATAAAATATCCATGTTTTATGTCTTCTTCGCAATAAGTACGGGCGCAAGCAGCTATAAAAATTGAAGTATTCGGCATTCAAGAAGAAAACGCAGGAGACAACGATGGCCACCACCCAGTCCGCCCCGGACTCCACGCAGGACGCGCGCGTGCAAGCGGTGTTCAGCGACATTCGGCGCGTCCGCGGTTCGGACTTCATCAACGCGTTCTGGCGGCACCTGGCGTTTGATCCGGCCTTGCTGGAGTCGACCTGGGCCGAAATCAAACGCACCATGGTCTCGCCCTCAGCGCTGGATCCGCTGACCAAGGAGATGATCTACGTGGCCGTGTCGATCGCCAACAGCTGCAGCTATTGCGTGCATTCGCACACCGCCGCTGCCCGTGCCAAGGGCATGACCGACGCGCAGTACGCCGACTTGCTGGCCGTGGTTGGCTTGGCCGGCAAGACCAATCATCTGGCCAACGCGCTGCAGGTGCCGGTGGATCCGGTTTTCCAGGTGCAGACGGATGACATTCGTGATTGAACTCGCACTATTTCGCGGTTTGCCGCCCTGCGGGGCAAATCGGCGCCCGACAGACGCCCTGGGGCGGATAAAGTTACGTATTCGAACAATACGCCCCTACACGGCAGGCAGCGGTGAATCTCCGGCTTAAATCCTATCTATGCAAGCGGTCAGCACCAACAGTCCCTTGATCAAGCGAAGCCGGCAGGAAGCCGTCTTCTTCGCTTCGTCCATGATCGACCGCTGCGTGGAGGCGGCCAGCGCTTCGCTGCAGGAGTCCGAGCGCAAAGCCCGATCGGTCGCCACGCGCTTCGAGCTCGGCGACGCGGCCACGGCATTGCTCAAGCATCGGCAAGCCTTGCGCGCCGGCTTCGCCTCCAAGCTGGACGATGCGATCGGTACCGCACTGTTCGACGCACGGACGCAGCCGGATAACCAGCAGGCGGACAAGGTCGCGCGCGCGATGGGCGACGAGTCTTCGTTCTCTCTTCTGGAAGATGCCGAAGTCGCGCGTTTTGTCGAGGCATCGCGCCTGCAGCAAACCGCCATGCCCGTGGTCGAGCGCTCGCTCGCTCGTCTGGATTCGCTGATGAGCTCTGCCATGGGGCTGCCCGTGGTGCGCGCCGACCTGAACCCGCTGCGCCCTGATGTCGTGTGCGCGGCGCTGCTCGAATTGCTGGAATCATTTTCCGAGACCACGCAGGTACGCGGACACTGGCTGCGTGCCATGGCCAGGCCGTTCGCCGACGAACTGCTGCGGCTTTACGAATCAATCGGGGCACTGCTGGAGGCTCAGGGCGTCGAAGAGGCGCGTTACCGCCTGAAGCTCACCGAAGGCGGTATCGCCCCGCCCAAGGCCGTTGCGGGCGGCGGTGGATCTGGCGGTGGCGGCTCTGGCGGGGCCGATGGAAGCGGCAACGCCGCCAAAACCTCGGACGCCATGCCCAACGACGCTGATCTGGTGCGCGAGCGGCGGGAAATCATTCCTCGCATGGCCGATCTGGCGCAGGCGCGGCCAGCGATCTCGCACGGCCTGATCCGCGACTTCCTCTATCGCCCGCAGTGGATCGCCGAGCACGACGAGCCTCTGCCGCCGGCCTATTACGACGAGGTCAACACCCAGCTGGCCGGCGCGATTCGCGCTGGCAGCCAGGCGCCATCGTTTGACGAAGCCGCGCAGGCGCGGCAACGCATGCGTGACAAGGCGCTCAGCGTGGTTGATCGCCCGGCGCGTGCCGTGGACGTGGCGACACCGCTGCCGCCGCAGCAGTGGGGCGAAGCCGCCATGCCGGCAGCGCGCACGCGCACGCTGATGGAGCTCAAGGCCAAGGCCACCAAGATCAGCCAGGCGCTGGGCCTGGATGCCGTGCGCACCTTGGTCACGCAGGTGGCGGGCGACGAACGCGTCATGGCGCCGGTGCGCGAAGCCTTTGTGGCCATGGAGCCGGCGCTGCTGCGCATGGCCATGAAGGACCCGCGTTTCTTCGGCGACGACCACCATCCTGCGCGCCGCCTGATGGAAGGTGTGGCGCAGCGCAGCTTCAAATACAACGACGAATACGGCGAAGAGTTCGAGCAGTTCATGGCGCCCGTACGCGATGCGGTGCGCGAGCTCAACGATCAGTCAGAAGCTGAAGCGACGCCTGGGGCTTTTGGCGAACGGCTGCAGCAGCTGGAAGAGCGATGGAAAGCCGAAGACACCGATGAAAAG
>JAGOEM010000079.1 GCA_017997715.1 Ottowia sp. | reverse complement strand
CCATCGACCGCGTGGCCGGTCCCGTGGGCGAGGCCCTGGTGATGACGGCTGCGGGTCTGGCGGTGGCCATTCCGGCGGTGCTGTACCTCACCGTGTTTGCCGCCTTCCGCGTGTATGGGCTGATTCCGCAACTGGTGGCCATGGGCCTGATGGTGGCGGTGTGCGCCTTCAGTTGCGCATTGGCGCTGTTGCAGAACGCCCGCGCGCTGGCCTTCATTGCATTTGCCGGCGGCTTTGCCGCGCCGCTGCTGCTGTCGACCGGCGGCGGCAGCCACGTGGCGCTGTTCGGCTACTACACGCTGCTGAACCTGGCGATCCTGTTCATTGCCACGCGGCGCGCCTGGCGCGAAATCAATCTGCTGGGCTTTGTCGCCACCTTTGGCACCGCCGGTGCCTGGGGCTGGATGCGCTACAGCGAGGCCGACTACCTGAGCGCGCAGGTCTTCCTGGTCATCTTCGTGCTGATCTACATCGCCACGTCGATCCTGTACGCGCGGGCCACGCCTTTGCGCCTGGGCATGGGCACCAGCCAGGCGGTGGACAGCACGCTGGTGTTCGGCACGCCGCTGCTGGGCTTTGGCCTGCAGGCGGGGCTGGTCGGCCACCTGCTGTACGGCGAAGCGTTTTCGGCGCTGGCGTTTGGCGCCGTGTATCTGCTGCTGACCGCCGCGCTGGTGCGGCGCGGGGGCGGCACTTACCGCCTGCTGGCCGAATGCTTTCTGGCGCTGGGGATTGGCTTCGTCACCCTGGCGGTGCCGCTGGCGCTGGATGCGCGCTGGACCAGCGCGGTGTGGGCGCTGGAAGGCGCGGCCGCGTTCTGGGTGGGCATGCGGCAAAGCCGCTGGATGCCGCGCGCGTTCGGCCTGCTGCTGCAGGGCATGGCTTGCCTCAGCTACTTCAGCGGCGCTGCGCTGGTGGTTGCGCGCTGGCCGCTGCTGCATTCGGCCTTCCTGGGCGGGGTGTTGATCGCGCTGCCGATCATCGCCACCGCGTGGTGGGCGCGGCAAGCGCTGCCGCACAGCGGTTCGCGTTGGGCTGAAGCCTATGCTGCCATCGAAGCCAGGTTGCCGACCCCGCTGTTTCTGTTCGGCTGCCTGCTGTGGTTGCAGGCCTGGGCGCAGGAAGCGGGGCGCCACCTGCCCGCGCAGGTGCTTGGCGAGCTGGCCGGCCCGGCCTGGAGCCGCAGCGGCGGCCAATGGCTGATGACCGGCGTCACGCTGCTGTCTTCGCTGGGGTTGCTGCTGTGGTCGCAGCGCGCGCGCTGGGCCGTGGCTTCGTGGCCCAGCCGCTGGACGCTGCCGGTACTGGTGCTGGCCCTGCTGGCGCAGTGGGAGGCGGGCCAGAACGTCACCAGTTGGCCGGCCTGGCTGATGTGGCCGCTGGCGCTGGCCCTGCATTTCTGGCTGATGTACCGCAATGAACGCAACGCAGACATGCCCCTGGGCGCACCATGGCAGCGCTGGATGAGCCTGCAGCACGCCGGTTCGGTATGGCTGGTGGTGGCTTTGCTGGGCGATCTGCTGTGGTCGTGGGTCGAGCAGGCTCGGCTGTGGCACACCGCCTGGGCCAGCGTGGTCGGCGTGGCCGCCATCACCGCCGTGCTGCTGGCCCTGACGGTGTGGGCCGGGCGCGGCGCGCAGCGCCAGGCCCGCACCTGGCCGCTGGCCACCCACGCGCTGGACTACAGCTGGCGGGCCGCCGCGCCGCTGGCCGCACTGCTGTGGCTGGCCGCCTTCGGGCTGGCCTGGACATCGTCCGGCCGCACCGCGCCGCTGCCCTACATCCCGGTGCTGAACCCGACCGACCTGGTGGTGTTGCTGGCCCTGGGCGCGATCTTGCTGTGGCGTTCGGTGCTGCTCACGGTGCGGCCGGCGCCAGCGGGGGTGTCGGTGTTGCGCACGGGCGGGTTTTGGGGCGCCATCGGCCTGCTGGTGCTGGTCATCATCAGCACCATCTGGCTGCGCGTGGCGCACCACTTCTTCCAGGTGCCCTGGCATGCCACGGCGCTGTACGACAGCTTTGTGGTGCAGACCGGCTACGCCATTCTGTGGACGCTGCTGGCCCTGGCGCTGATGGTGGTGGCGCACCGCCGCGTGGCGCGGCCGGTCTGGCTGGCCGGTGCCGGCTTGCTGGCGCTGGTGATCGTCAAGCTGGTGCTGGTGGATCTGTCCAACCGGGGCGGCGGCGAACGCATCATCGCGTTCATCGGCGTGGGCGTGCTGATGCTGGTGGTGGGCTACCTGGCGCCGCTGCCACCCAAGTCGGCGGCCAAGCCCCAGCAGGAGATCGCATGAACCGACTGAAACTGGCCGCCTGCGCCGCGCTGTGGCTGCTGGCCGCGCCCGCCGCCTGGGCGGCAGCCCCTGACACCGCCGACGCCTACGCCGCGCGCTGGCCCATCAGCCTGCCCGTCGGTGCCGGCCTGGTGCGGCTGCCGCTGCCGGCCGATGTGCTGACCCGGCTGCAAACGGCGGATCTGCGCGACCTGCGCGTGTTCAACGGCGCCGGGCAGGCCGTGCCGGTGGCGCTGGACCGTTCCACCGCCAGCGCCACCGCCGATGAGGCCGCCCCCATCGCATTGCCTACGCTGCCCATCCTGGCGTATGCGCCCACTGCCGCCACCGCGGGCGGTGATTTGTCTTTGCGCATCGAAGACGGCCCGGGCGGGCGCGTGGTGCGCGTGGACAGCAGCGCGGCCCCTTCGGCCGCAGCCGCACCCGCGCCCACCAGCGTACTGACCGGCGTGCTGGTCGACACGCGCACCCAGGCCGCCCGCCTGCGCGCGATCGAGCTGGATGCCAGCTGGCCGGCCGCGCGGCCCTTCACCTTTGAAGTGCAGACCAGCACCGACCTGCGGCACTGGTCGTCGCTGGGCCGCGTCACCGTGTACCGGGGGGCCGATGGCGCCATCACCGCACCGGCGCAGGTGGCCCTGCAGGGCGAATCGCTGAAAGACCGTTACCTGCGCGTGACCTGGGACAGCACCGCCGCGCCCGACGCGGTCAAGGTGCCGGGCGTGCGCCTGCGCCCCATGGCGGCAATCGCGCCGCCCGCGCGCATCGCCGTGCCGCTGGCGCTGCCAGAGGGCTCGCCCGCCGACCCCAAGGTGCTGGAATGGCGCCTGCCCTTTGCCACGCCGCTGGCGGCGCTGGACATCCGCGCCGATGGCGACACCGCGCTGGTGCCGGTGCGCGTGCTGGGGCGCCAGCAGCGCGAGGCGCCGTGGGCGCCGGTGGGCAGTCTGGTGCTCTTCAACCTGGCGCAGGGCGCGCAGACGCAGCACAACCCGCCGCTGGAATTGGGCCAGGCGGCCTGGCGCGAATGGCGGGTAGAGGCCGATGCGGCCACCCCCGGCTTTACCACCGCGCCGCGCGTTACCGCCTGGCTGGCGCCCGCGCAACTGGTGGTGGTGGCCAGCGGCGCGGGGCCTTTCACCCTGGCGGCGGGGCGCGCCGATGCGCCCGCCGTGCACCTGCCACTGGCCAGCCTGATCCCAGGGCACGAACCCGGCGCGCAAGCCAGGTTGCCGCTGGCCACGCTGGACATCGCCACCGCGGCCAACCCCTTGCCCGCGCTGCCCACCACCGCGCCCGCCGGTCAGCGCGACCTGCGCCGCTGGTTGCTGTGGGCCGTGCTGGCGGGTGGTGTGCTGCTGCTGGGCGGCATGGCCTGGGTGTTGATGCGGCAGCTGAACCCACCGGCAGATCAGCCAAAGGTTTGAAGCCTTTTAAGGCTGTAGCGCACGACAGGTGGGCGCAGTGCGCTATTTCATAAGTAGCAACAGATATAAATTACACTGCCGGCATGAACCGCCATTTGCTGCTGCTGACGTTGGCCCAGGGCCTTTTTCTGACCAACAACGTCACCTTCATCGCCATCAACGGTCTGGTGGGTTTGCAGCTGGCGCCCTACGGCTGGATGGCCACATTGCCGGTGATGGGCTATGTGGTGGGCGGCGCGCTGTCCACGCCGCTGGTGGCCGCCACGCAGATGCGGTTTGGGCGCAAGGGCTCGTTCGGTGGCCTTGGCGTCGGCGCTGCTGGCGGCGTATGCGGCCTGGTCGCGCCAGTTCTGGCTGTTGGTGCTGGCCACGGTGGTGGCCGGCTACTACAGCGCCAACGGGCAGCTGTACCGCTTTGCGGCGGCGGAAGTGGTGGCGCCCCACTGGCGCGAAAAGGCCGTGTCCTTCGTCATGGCGGGGGGCTTGCTGGGCGCTATCGTCGGCCCCAACCTGGCCGCCTGGACGCGCACCCTGCTGCCCACGCCCTTTGTCGGGGCGTATCTGGCGCTGGCGGTGATTGCGGTGCTGGCCATGGCGGTGATGGCGTGGGTGCAGTTTCCGCCCGCGCCGCTGAAACAGGCGGGCGCGCCCACGGGTCGGCCGCTGGGCGAAATCATGCGCCAGCCGGTGTTCATCGTCGCCACCCTGAGCGCGGCGCTGGGCTACGGCGTGATGAACCTGCTGATGGCCGCCACCCCACTGGCCATGCAGGTTTGCGGTTTTGAATTTGGCGCCACGGCGCAGGTGCTGCAGTGGCACGTGATCGGCATGTTTGCGCCGGGCTTTTTCACCGGGCATTTGATCAAGCGCTTTGGCGTGCTGCCGGTGATGGGCGTCGGCGTGGCGCTGAACGTGGCCTGCGTGGCGATCGCGCTGTCGGGCATCGAGCTGCAGCAGTTTCTGCTGGCGCTTTTGCTGCTGGGCGTGGGCTGGAACTTCCTGTTCATCGGCAGCACCACGCTGGCGCTGACGGCCTATCGGCCCGAGGAAAAAGACCGCGCCCAGGCGGCGCTCAACTTCTGGGTGTTTGCCACCATGGCCTTGACCTCGTTCGCCAGCGGCGCGCTGGTCACGACGCGCGGCTGGGCCTGGTTGAACCTGGGCTCATTGCCCGCGCTGGCCGTGATTGCGGCCGCACTGCTGTGGCTGGCCATGCGCACGCGGCGCGCGCGGCTGGGTGCTGCCTGATATCAAAACAATAGCTTCTGTCGCAGGCGCAGCAAGCGCTAGAAGCCTGATTGATCGTCAGAAAGCTGGCTTCGCCCGACCGGCTGGTCCAGCGCCAGGGTGGGGTAGCGCGCCCACAGCCATTGCTGCAGTGTGTCGTAGATGGGCTGGCGCTCCAGCTCATGAAAGAGCGCGTGAAAGTGCATGGGAAAGCGGTGCGCCGTCACCCACCCTGCGGGCGCGGCCTGCGCAAACTGCTGGCTGCCCGCCGGGTCGACCGACGCGTCTTGGCCCGCGTACAGCAGCAGGGTGGGCGTCTGCCAGTGCGGCGCCCGCGCCCGCACGGCAGAACCCTGGGTGTAGATGTAGTGGCCCAGGCGCGCGCTCATGCGCCCGTGGCGCAGGCCGTCGTTGCGAAACGCTTCCACCGCGTCCAGGTCGTGCGTCAGATCGGCGGGGTGAACGCGGTTGTCCAGGCGCCACTGGGGCGCCACGCTCTTGAGTACCCTCAGCACCACGTACTGCCACAGGCTGACATGAACCGCCAACGCGGGTGAGGACAGCACCAGCCCGTCCACCTGGCGCAACTGCGTGCTGACCGCCTGCGCGGCGATCAGGCCGCCCAGGCCGTGGCCCAGCAACAGCAGGGGCAGGCGGTCGTCCATGCGCACGCGGGTGTCGTCGATGACGCTGGCCAGGTCGTCCAGCAGCTGGTTCGGCTGGGGCAGATCGCCGCGCGTGCCGCTGGCCTCGCCATGGCCGTACTGGTCATAACCGCGCACCGCAAAGCCCCAGCGGTTGAGGCAGTTGGCCAATTCGGCGTAGCAGCCAATGTGCTCGCCCAGGCCATGCACCAACACCACGGTGCCACGCGTTAGCAGGCCGCTGGGCAGGGGCCAGTCCTGCACCGAGAGCGTCTCGCCCAGCGTGCTGGTGATTGGCGAGCGTAGCGTGTCGGCAGTCAAGGCATTCGCGCGATGACTTCGGCTACCGCGGCGGTCAGCCGCTTGGCATAGGGCACGTGCAGAAACTCGTTCGGCCCGTGCGCGTTGCTTTTGGGGCCCAGCACGCCGCAGACCATCATCTGGGCCGTGGGGAAGCCTTCGCTCAACTGGTTCATCAGCGGAATGGTGCCGCCCTGGCCGATGTGGCCACAGGGCGCGCCAAAGTACGCCTGCGATGCGGCATCCAGCGCGCTGGCAAACCACGGGGCGGATTCGGGCGCGTTCCAGCCGGTTGCGCCGCCGCCACTGTGAAAAGTCACCCTGGCCTGGTAGGGCGCGTTGTCTTCCAGCAGGCGTTTCAGCTCTTGCACCGCCTGCGCGCCATCCACCAGCGGCGGCAGGCGCAGGCTCAGCTTGAAGGCGGTGTAGGGGCGCAGCACGTTGCCCGCGTCCTGCAGCGCTGGCAGGCCTTCGGCGCCGGTCACGCTGAGCGTGGGGCGCCAGGTGCGCGCCAGCAGCGCGTCGACCGGGTCGTCGGTCATCGGCAGCACGGATTGTTCGCCCCCGCCGCAGTCGTAGTGCACCCACGGAAAGCGCTTGAACAGGTCGTCGCCCAGAATCGCCGCCGTGGTCTTGGCCTGCGCCAGCCGCTCAGCCGGCACCTCGCAATGAAAGCTGGCCGGCAGCAGGCGGCCGGTGGCGCTGTCTTCCAGGCGGTCCAGCACCTGCCGCAGGATGCGAAAGCTGCTGGGCACCAGGCCCGACGCATCGCCGGAATGCACGCCCTCGGTCAGCACCTCGACCTTCAGCGTGCCGCTGGCCATGCCGCGCAGGCTGGTGGTCAGCCACAGCTGGTCGTAGTTGCCGGCGCCCGAATCCAGGCACACCACCAGGCCGACATCGCCCAGTCGCGGGCGCAGGGCGTCGATGTAGGGCAGCAAGTCGGGCGAGCCGCTTTCCTCGCTGGTTTCGATCAGGCCGACGATGCGCGGGTGCGGCAGGTTCTGGCTTTTCAGTGCCTGCACGGCGGCGATGGCGGCGTACACCGCATAGCCGTCATCGGCGCCGCCACGGCCGTACAGCTTGCCGTCTTCGTATTTGGGTGTCCACGGGCCCAGGTCGTTGCGCCAGCCGCTGAATTCGGGCTGCTTGTCCAGGTGGCCGTACATCAGGGCGGTTTGGGTGCTGCCTGGCTTGGTGCCTGCAATCTCAAAGAAGATCACCGGCGTGCGTTCGCCAATGCGCACCACTTCCAGCGTCAGGCCGGGCACCTTTTGCGCTTCGACCCACTGCGCGGCGTCGCGCACCACGGCATCGATGAAGCCATGCTTGGCCCAGTCCGGGTCAAAGCCGGGCGACTTGGCCGGCACGGCGATGTAGTCGGTCAGCCGGCGCACGATGTCGCCATCCCATTGGGCGTCGATTTCCTGGCGCGCCTGAACGGCGTCAAGCAGCGGAGCGGACAGTTCGCGGTGCAGTGGAGCGTTCATGGAGGGGCGTTGCGGCCGGGGCCATTGCTTTCAAGGTGAACAACTTTACTCTCAACTGGTTCGCTTCGCATAGCAGGCGATCACCAGGTCTGGTAGATGCGGCGGCACGCCGGCCGGCAGCGCCGGCTGTACCAAAAGGCCGAAAGACACACCGTGTCCCGGGGCAAACCGCGCGTCATGGGTGCAGCGTATATTGCCCGCATGACAATGCTTCAAGACTTTCCCATCACCGCCAAATGGCCCGCGCAGCACCCCGATCGGCTGCAGCTGTATTCACTGGCCACGCCCAACGGCGTCAAAGTGTCGATCGCGCTGGAAGAAATTGGCGTGCCCTATGAAGCGCACCGCGTCAGCTTTGATACGCAGGACCAGTTGTCGCCCGCCTTCCTGTCGCTGAACCCGAACAACAAGATTCCCGCCATCATCGACCCCAACGGGCCGGGCGGGCAGCCGCTGGCGCTGTTCGAATCGGGCGCCATCCTGATCTATCTGGCCGACAAGTCCGGCCAGCTGCTGTCGCAAGACCCGGCGCGCCGCTACCAGACGCTGCAGTGGGTCATGTTCCAGATGGGCGGCATCGGCCCCATGTTTGGCCAGGTCGGCTTCTTTCACAAGTTCGCCGGCAAGGACTTCGAGGACAAGCGCCCGCGTGATCGCTATGTGGCCGAAAGCGAACGCCTGCTGGGCGTGCTGGATGGCCACCTGAAGGGCAAGCGCTGGATGATGGGCGACGACTACACCATCGCCGACATCGCCATCTTCCCCTGGGTGCGCAACCTGATCGGCTTTTACGGCGCGGGCGAGCTGGTGCATTACGACCGCTTCACCGAGCTGGACCGCGTGCTCAGCGCCTTCGTGGCGCGACCCGCCGTGCAGCGCGGGCTGGAGATTCCCGCCGCGAAATAGCGCCAGGCAAGGCGGCTGGATTTGAATGCATTTTCAGCCGCCAGCGCTTGCTGGTAGGGCGCAAGCAGCTATTGTTTGTATAGTAAATCGCCATGCCAAAGCCTGCCCTTGACGCCCGCATCCCCATCGGCGTGGGCGGCTGAAACATCGACGGCTGGCGCGGCGGGGCGTGCTACCCCACCGGTTTGCGTGCGGCCGATGAACTGGCTTACCCCAGCCAGCACCTCAGCGGGCTGGAAATCAATGCCACAGAGGGCCGCACGCCTGCGCCCGCCCGCGCCCGCCCGATCTGGCGCGCCGGGCCCATCGCATCCGCAACGGGTAGCAGAGCCATCTGCCGGACGATCTGCCGCTGCACGACGCGCAGCGCACGCGCGTCGTGCGGGGCAGGGCGTGCGGCGCGATGTGTGCGTGCAGCCCATCGGTGGCGCCAAGGCGCGCAAGCCGGCAGCGGCCCAGGTGCTGATCGGTAGGCTGGCCAAAGCCTGAGCGCTGGCCGGCCAGCGCCGCGCAAGACCGCGGGCGCCGCCCAGCTTTGTCATCGGCGCGACGCGGGCGTTCGTGCCGCGTTCTATGATTCGCCCTGTGCCAGCCCGTCTGGCACACACGTTCTCAGGGCGGGGCGAAATTCCCCACCGGCGGTATCTGCCACTTGGATGGCAGCAGCCCGCGAGCGCTTGGATGGCCAACCATGGCCATCCAGGGTCAGCAGATCTGGTGAGATGCCAGGGCCGACGGTCACAGTCCGGATGAAAGAGAGCGTGCGACGCGCGGCGCCACAGCCTGCGTGCGGCCTTTGCTTGGCCGTGCGCGGCCGTGGCCCGCGCGTCGCGTGCGCCCTGATTCTGTCGACATCCCCTTTGTGGAAAGTGCCATGAATCAGTCTGAATCTGTTTTTCGTTCCCCTTCACCTACCTCTGCCGCGCCGGCGGCGGGCTTGCCCGTGGCCTGGATCGCCGCCAGCTGGCACGCCGACATCGTTGGCCGTGGCTACGACGGCTTCATTGCCGAATGGACGCGCGCGCCGCAGGGAGGTGCCGCCGTGCCGCCGGCCATTGAGCGCTTTGTCGTGCCCGGCGCGTTTGAAATTCCGCTGCTGGCCCAGCGGCTGGCACGCAGCGGCCGCTACGCCGCGGTGGTGGCCTGCGGCCTGGTGGTCGACGGGGCATTTACCGCCACGAATTCGTCGCCTCGGCCGTCATCGACGGGCTGATGCGCGTGCAGCTGGACAGCGGCGTGCCGGTGTTTTCGGTGGTGCTGACACCCAAGGATTTTCACGAGCACGCCGTGCACCGCGACTTCTTCAGCAAGCACTTCGTCGACAAAGGCGCCGAAGCCGCGCGTGCCTGCCAGCAGACGCTGGCGGTACACGCGGCCTTGTAGATCAAGCGATCGGCGCAGCACTAAAACTACAAAAAACATAGCTGCCTGCGCAATAATGGCGGGCGCTAGAAGGCTTTTTGTTGGATAATCTGCTGCTGTTTCTGGCCGGCACGCCGGCCAGAATTTGTTCAGCGCAAGCCGCCAGCATCACCAGCGCATCGCGCATGGGCCAGAACGATGCAAGGCCCGCCGGCGGGGTTCAGCGCGCTCCCTGCGGCCCAAGTTCAATCCGCAAGCCGTCCGGCTGCACACGCAAGGTGCTGACCACCCAGCCCAGGTTGCGCGCCATGCTGAGGTACTCATCCGGAATGCGGTACAGCACCATGTTGGACAACAGCGTTTCCGCCGCGCGCGGCGCGTACTGCGAAATCAACTGGCGCTGCGCCGGCGGCACCTGGTCCACCGCGATGCGGTTGACCTTCACATCGGTCATGCGGATGGCGCCTTCCTGGTCGTCAAAGCGCAGGCCGTAGTCCAGATCAATGCCGCCGGAATAGCGCGAACCGGTCAGGCGTTCTGCCACCACCAGATCCAGCGCGGTGCCCAGGCGGTTGTCCTGCGGCAACAAGCGCAGGCGCGGCGATTGCAGCGACAGATCGGCCAGGCCCGAAAAGTTGCGGGTGTACGGAAAGCGCTTGGCCACCAGCTCGTTCAGCTTGGCCTGCGACAGCGTGATGGTGCGCAGCGCGTTGGCCGCATTGCCGGCGGCCGCGCAGGCAGTGAGCGGCGGCAGCAGCGCCGCCAAACCGGCGCCAGCCAGCAGGCGAAGCACGCCCTGGCGCGTCATGGGGTGGGATTGCATGGGGGTCACTTTAGCGGGACGTTGGGCCAGGCGCGGCGTGCAGCGCCACCCGGCGAAGGGCGCCGCTGCCGGCAGCGGTCTGCGTAAATGGCGGTCACGCGGCCTTTCAGCTGCCGCCGGGGTAGGGTTCGGCTTGGCGGCGCCGGTTCAGGCCGTCCAGCCCTTGCCGCTGCGGATCGACGTACCGGCCATCTTGGCCGCGACGTTCGCGTTCGGCCTGTCGCCGCGCCTGTCGGCGGCGTTCGGCGCGTTCGCGCTCTGCCCGCGCCTGACGCGAGTAACGGCGCCGGTCATCGTCGCGATAGCGGTCGCGCGATCCGACGTCGCTCATGCCGGTGCGGCCATTGAATTCGTTCAAGCCATTGCGGCCCGCGGGCGAATTCTGGGCCCAGGTGGCGCCGCAAGCCAGCACGGCGGCCAGCGCCAGCAGGCCCGTGCGCAGCGCATGAAGCGGTTGGGTGATCAAAAGGCTTCTCCTTCAAAAGCAAGCAGCGGTCACGGTGCCGGCAAGTGGCGTGGGGGCACGTCAGGCGAAGCGCAGCGGCCTCGCTTTGCCGGCCTACCAGCTTAGGTCGGCGGCGCGATAAAACTGTAGGACGCCGCCGCCTTCAGGGGCTGCCGGCGGCGCCACATGGGCGCCGGGGCGTTCAAGTGGGTCGGCGTGTCGCGCCGCGCCTCAAGGCGTGACGCCCGTGCGCCAGCGTAGGCCGTGGCTGGTTCCACCGGGCACGGCGCCGCGCTGCGGCCGGTATTCGCAGCCCACCCAGCCATCCCAGCCGCAGGCGGCAGACACTTCGTCGATCACGCCCAACAGATAGGCGTAGTTCAGCTCGCCCACGTCCGGCTCGTGCCGTTCGGGCACGCCCGCGATTTGGAAATGGCCGACGCGGCCCGTCGGCAGGTACTGGCGAATCTTGGTCGCCACATCGCCCTCGGCGATCTGGCAGTGGTACAGGTCGAACTGCACCTTGAGGTTGGGCGCGCCGATGCGCTGCACCACCGCGTGCGCGTGTGCCTGCCGGTTCAGAAAGTAGCGCGGCATGTCGCGCGTGTTGATCGGCTCGATCAGGATGTCGCGCCCCGCCGCTGCCGCCTGCTGCGCCGCCCAGCGCAGGTTGCTCTCATAAACAGAGCTGTCTGCGCCCGATTGGCGGGCGCTGGCGCCTTCTTTGGCAAGCAATCCCGCCATGCAATGGATGCGCGGGCAGTCCAGCGCATCGGCATAGCGCAGCGCCCATTGCACGCCGGTGCGAAAGTCCGCCTCGGCCCCCGCCACGCTGGCCGTGCCGCGCTGGCCGGCGGCCCAGGCAGCATCAAAGCCCGCCGCATCGCCGCCACCCGGCGGCGCGTTGAACAGCACCTGCTGCAAACCATTGCCGCGCAAGCGCGCCGCGATCTCCTCAGGCGCCCAGGCGTAGGGAAACAGAAATTCCACCCCCGTGAAACCATCGCGCGCAGCGGCCTCGAAGCGATCAAGAAACGGCAGCTCGGTATAGAGCATGCTGAGGTTGGCGGCGAAGCGGGGCATGGGCGACCGCCGTCAGCGGGGCGGCTGCGCGGCCGGTGTGACCGGGCGGCCAATCGATTCGTACGTCAACCCATGCCGCGCCACCACCGCCGGGTCGTACAGGTTGCGGCCGTCGAACACGATGCGGTCGGCCAGTGCCTGTGCCACGCGGGCGAAATCGGGCACGCGGAACTGTTTCCATTCGGTCACGATGACCAGCGCATCGGCGCCTTGCAGCGCGGCCATGGGCGAATCGCACAGGGTCAGATCGGGTCGGTCGCCGAAGATGCGGCGGGCCTCGTCCATGGCCACCGGGTCGTGCGCGCGCACTGTTGCACCTGCCGCCCACAGGGCCTGCAGCAGGTTGCGGCTGGGGGCTTCGCGCATGTCGTCGGTTTCGGGCTTGAAGGCCAGGCCCCACACGGCGATGGTCTTGCCGCGCACCTGGCCGCCGTAATGCGCCAGCACGCGTTCGGCCAGCACTTCGCGCTGGGCGTCGTTGCGGCGCTCTACCGCTTCCAGCACTTCGGGTGCATAGCCCACGCTGCGCGCGGTGTGGATCAGCGCCTTCACGTCTTTGGGAAAGCAGCTGCCGCCGTAGCCCGCGCCGGGGTAGATGAAGTGGTAGCCGATGCGCGGATCGCTGCCGATGCCGCGGCGCACGGCTTCGATGTCGGCGCCCAGGCGTTCGGCCAGGCCGGCGATTTCGTTGATGAAGCTGATCTTGGTGGCCAGCATGGCGTTGGCGGCGTACTTGGTCAGCTCGGCGCTCTTCACGTCCATCAGCACGATGCGGTCGTGGTTGCGGTTGAAGGGCGCGTACAGCTCGCGCAGCTGGCGTTCGGCCGATGGGCTGCTGGTGCCGATGACGATGCGGTCGGGCCGCATGCAGTCGGCCACGGCGGCGCCTTCTTTCAAAAATTCGGGGTTGGACACCACTTCAAAGGCAATGTCAGCGCCGCGCTGGGCCAGCGTCTGGCGCACCTCGGCCGCCACTTTGTCGGCGGTGCCCACGGGCACGGTGGATTTGTTGACGATGGTCTTGGGCTGCGCCATGTGCGTGGCGATGGTGCGCGCCACGGCCAGCACGTGCTTCAGGTCGGCGCTGCCATCTTCGTCGGGTGGCGTGCCCACGGCCAGAAAGATCAGTTCGCCATGCGCCACGCCCTCGGCGGCGGCGGTGCTGAAATGCAGGCGCCCCGCTGCATGGTTGGCCTGCACCAGCGGCGCCAGGCCGGGTTCGTGGATCGGGATGTGGCCGGCCTGCAGCGCGGCGACCTTGGCGGCGTCGATGTCCACGCACATGACGTCGTGCCCCACATCGGCCAGCACGGCCCCTTGAACCAGACCGACGTAGCCGGTGCCAAAAACGGTGACTTTCATGCTTGATAAAACTCGCGGTACCAGCGAACGAAGCGCGCCACGCCTTCGCCCACGGGGGTAGAGGGTGCGAAGCCGACCCACGCGGCCAGCGCGGACGTGTCGGCCGCCGTGCTGTGCATGTCGCCCGGCTGGATGGGCAGCATGCGTTGGTGGGCGGTGACGCCCAGCGCCGCTTCGATGGCGGCGATGTAGTCCATCAGCACCGTGGGCGTGCGGTTGCCGATGTTGAAGATGCGGTAGGGCGCGCTGCTGGTGCCGGGATTGGGCGCCAGCGGGTCGTAGGCGGGGTCGGGCGTGGCGGGCTTGTCCAGCACGCGCAGCACGCCTTCCACGATGTCGTCGATGTAGGTGAAGTCGCGAACCAGCTGGCCGTGCCCGTACACGTCGATCGGCTCGCCCGCCAGCATGGCGCGGGTGAACTTGAACAGCGCCATGTCGGGCCGGCCCCACGGGCCATACACGGTGAAAAAG
>JAGOEM010000078.1 GCA_017997715.1 Ottowia sp. | reverse complement strand
AGAAGTGGGCTCGTCGCACACCAGAAACTCGGGTGCGGTGGCCAATGCCCGCGCGATCGAGATGCGCTGGCGCTGCCCGCCTGAAAACTGGTGCGGGTACTTCACCATGTCGGCCGGCGACAGGCCAACCGACAGCAGCAGTTCGCCCACGCGCTCGCGCGCCTGCGCGTCAGACTGCGCCATGCCGTGCTCGTGCAGCGGCTCGGCAATGATGTCGGCCACTTTCCAGCGCGGGTTCAGGCTGGCGTAGGGGTCTTGAAAAATCATCTGCACGCTGCGCCGCAGATGGTGGCCGGCCTTGCCCTTGAAGGCGGCGTGCGCGTCCTGCCCGTTGAAGAAGAAATTGCCGCGCGTGGGCTCGTACAAGCCGACCAGCAGGCGCGCCACGGTGCTTTTGCCGCAGCCCGATTCACCCACCAGCGCCAGCGTCTGGCCTTTTTTGATGCTGAAGGTGGCGTCGTCGACCGCGCGCAGCAGCTGGCGCGGCTTGCGCTCCAGCACGCGGTTCAGCCAGGGGGGCGACACGTCAAAGGTCTTGGCCAGGCCGGTGGCGCGCACCAGCGGTTCGTGCCCTACCGCCGTGTGGTGCGGCGTGGCTTCGGTGGGGGCTGGGGTCACGGCGTTCATGCGGCCACCGCCTTGTGGGTGATGCGCTGCACGCGGCCATCGCCGGCATGCAGCCAGCAGGCGGCGCGCGTGGCGCCAGCGTCCAGCAGCTCGGGCCGTTCGGTCTGGCAGCGTTCTTGAAAGCCGTAGGGGCAGCGCGGATTGAAGGCGCAGCCGGTGGGAATGGCGTTCAGCCGGGGCATGGCGCCGTCGATCTGATAGAGCACGTCCACCTCGGCGTCCATGTCGGGAATGGCGGCCATCAGCCCGGTGGTGTAGGGGTGCGCGGGGTGGTTGATGACCTCGTGCACGGGGCCGATTTCAGCAATGCGCCCGGCGTACATCACGGCCACGCGGTCGCAGGTTTCGGCGATCACGCCCATGTCGTGGGTGATCAGCATCACGGCCGCGCCGCGTTCCTGGCACACGCGTTTCAGCAGGCTGATGATCTGCGCCTGGATGGACACGTCGAGCGCGGTGGTGGGCTCGTCGGCAACGATCAGCTTGGGTTCGGCCGCCAGCGCCAGGGCAATCACCACGCGCTGGCGCATGCCGCCGCTGAACTGGTGCGGGTAGTGGTCGATGCGCTGCTCGGCGGCGGGAATGCCGGTGTCTTTCAGCAGGTTGATGGCGCGCTGGCGGGCTTCGGCGGCGTTGACCGGCAGGTGCGTGAGGATGGTTTCGATCAACTGCCGGCCCACCGAGTACAGCGGGTTGAGCGAAGTCAGCGGGTCTTGAAAAATGGCGCCGATCTGGCGGCCGCGCACGTGGCGCATTTCTTCGTGCGGCAGGTTGTCGATGCGCCGGCCTTCCAGCAAGATTTCGCCACTGGCCACGCGGCCCGGGGGTTCCAGCAGGCCAATGATGGCCGCGCCCGTGAGCGACTTGCCCGCGCCGGATTCGCCGACCACGCCCAGGATTTCGCCCGGCGCGATGTCGAATGACACGTTGTCCAGCGCGCGCAGGGTGCCGCGCCGGTTGGGGAATTCGACCACCAGGTTCTTGACTTGCAGCAGTGACATCGTGGTTGGTTTTACTCCGTATTTAATAGCTGCCTGCGCTTATCTGACGTGCGCTAGCGCCGCTTTTAACTCTATTCTTCGGCCCAGATCGCCTCGGCAATCAAACCATGGGGCGCGCCCGCAGCTCAGCGGGTGCGTGGCCATGGCCGCGTCATGACAGGCGTGGATTCAATGCATCGCGCAACCAGTCGCCCAGCAGGTTGACCGACAGCGCAATCAGCACCAGCACCAAACCCGGGAAGATGGTGATCCACCATTCGCCCGAAAACAGATAGTCGTTGCCCACGCGGATCAGCGTGCCGAGCGAAGGCGAAGTCGGCGGCACGCCCACGCCCAGGAAGGACAGCGTGGCCTCGGTGATGATGGCGGTGGCGACCTGAATGGTGGCCAGCACCATCACCGGGCCCATCACGTTGGGCAGGATGTGCTTGAGCATGATGCGCCACTTGGGCACGCCGGTCACACGCGCGGCGTGCACGTATTCCTTGCCGCGTTCGACCATGGTGCTGGCGCGCACCGTGCGGGCGTACTGCACCCAGCCGTTGCTGCCGGCAAAGGCGATGGCCAGCACCAGCACGCCGAACGCCACGCCCTCGGCCGCATTGGGGTACAGCGCGCGCGCCACACCTGCGATCAGCAGCGCCACCAGGATGGCGGGGAAGGACGAGACCACGTCGCACAGGCGCATCAGGAACGCGTCGACCCAGCCGCCGAGCGCGCCGCTGATCAGCCCCAGCGTCACCCCGATCAGCAGCGACAGCGCCACCGCCGCCAGGCCGACGAACAGCGAGATGCGCGTGCCGTACATCAGCGCCGACAGGATGTCGCGGCCCTGATCGTCGGTGCCCAGCAGGTACTTCGCGCTGCCTTCCGCGTACCAGGCGGGCGGCAGGCGCGAATCGCTCAGCTCCAGCGTCGTCAGGTCAAACGGGTTGTGCGGCGCGACCCAGCCCGCGAAGACGGCGCAGAACAGGCAGATGAACGCGATCACCGCCGCCACGATCGCCGTGGGCGAGTGGCGGAAGCTGTAGCCGACGTCGCTGTCCCACCAGCGGGAAACCAGAGTGCTCATGAATCAATAGCTGCCTGCGCAATATGGGCGGATGCTAGCGCCCAATTTCATTCACCATACCAGCACCACGGGCGAAACGCCAAGGTGCTGCACGCTGTCATTTGGCCTTGACCGTGATCCACTTGAACGGCATGTAGTTGTCGCCACGCAGCGGCAAATCCACGCGCTTGTTGACGCCCCAGGCGAGCGCCTGTTGGTGCAGCGGCAGGTGGCCCACATCGTCGATGTGGATCTGGAACGCCTCCTGGATCATGGCGTCGCGCTTGGCCTTGTCGGTTTCCGAGCCGATCTTCAGCGTCAGTTCATCGACCTTGGGGTTGCAGTACGAACCCAGGTTGAACTGGCCGGCGCCGGTCTTGTCGTCCGGGCAGCGCATCAGCGCATTCAGCGGGTTGTGCGCGTCGTAGGTCGACGGCGTCCAGGCCAGCATGTAGAAGCTGGTGTCGCGGCGCAGGACCTTCGGGAAATAGGTGCCCTTGGTCTCGGCCTGCAGGTTGATCTTGACGTTGATGCGGGCCAGGTTGGCCGCTACGGCCTGGCAGATCTGCCCGTCGTTCACATAGCGGTCGTTGGGGCAGTTCATGGTCAGCTCAAAGCCATTGGGGTAGCCGGCCTCGGCCATCAGCTTCTTCGCGGCCTCCACGTCGTAGGGCAGGCGCTTGTCCTGCGCGGCGGTCCAGCCGTTGTTGCCAGGACCGATCATCAGCGCCGTCGGACGCGAGGCACCGCGCATCACGCTTTTCTGAATCGCGTTGATGTCGATCGCCTGGTAGAAGGCCTGACGCACGCGTTTGTCCTTGAACGGGTTCTTGCCCTTCACGCTGGAGAACAGCAGTTCGTCGCGCTTTTGGTCCATGCCCAGGAAGACGGTGCGCAGTTCGGGCCCGGTCAAGACCTTGGTGGAGGCATTGCTGTTGACGCGCGCGATGTCCTGCACCGGTACCGGTTCCATCACGTCGATCTCGCCGGACAGCAGCGCGGCCACACGCGTGGCGGGGCTGGCGATGGTGGTGAAGATCACCTCTTGCGCATTGCCTTCGATCTTGCCCCAGTAGTTGGGGTTGCGCACGAATACGGTGCGCACGTTGGGCTGGCGCTCCTTGACGTGGTAGGGGCCGGTGCCATTGGTCTTGAACGAGGCGGTGTTCTCCACCCCCTTGCGGCGGTCCACCGGGCGCGTGGCGTTGTTGTCCTCCGACCATTTCTTGCTCATCACCATGACCTGCGTCAGGATGTTCGGCAGGATCATCAGCGGGGTCTTGGTTTCGATCTCGATGGTGTGGCTGTCGACCTTGCGCACTTCCTTGAAGTCGTTGACGTAGGCCTTCATGTCCGAGCCTTCGCCCGCCACGCGCGCCATGGTGAACACCACGTCATCGGCCGTGAACGGCGTGCCGTCGTAGAACTTGACGTTCTTGCGCAGGTCGAAGCGCCAGACGGTGGGGGAGGTCTGCTTCCAGGCCGTGGCCAGGGCGGGCACCAGGTTCAGCTTGGGGTCCAGCCCCACCAGCGGTTCGTACGCGTTGCCGTCCACGCTGAGCTGGAGCGATTCGTTCAGCGAATGCGGGTCCAGCGACAGCGCATCGCCCTGGTTGGCGATGCGCACGGTCTGCGCGGATGCTACTGAACCGATAGCTGCCAGCGCAATGGCGACGGGCGCCAGGGTCAATTTTCTGTACATATTCATGGCGGTGACGTAGGCTGGATTGAAGAAATCGGGAGGTGGCGAAGACGGTTGCGTGCGCGTCAATGACCGCCCGCCTTGGCGACCCGCAGGCGCGGATCGACCACGACGTAGAGCAGGTCCACAACCAGGTTGATGACAACAAAGATCAGCGCGATCAGGCACAGGTAGGCCGCCATCACGGGCACGTCGGCAAAGGTGACGGCCTGGATGAACAGCAAGCCCATGCCCGGCCACTGGAACACCGTCTCGGTGATGATGGCGAACGCGATCAGGCCGCCCAACTGCAGGCCGGTGATGGTCATGACGGGGACCAGCGTGTTCTTCAGCGCGTGGCCGAAGTGGATGGCGCGGTCGGTCAGGCCGCGCGCGCGGGCGAACTTGATGTAGTCGGTGCGCAGCACTTCCAGCATCTCGGCCCGCACCAGGCGCATGATCAGCGTCAGCTGGAACACCGCCAGCGTGATCGCCGGCAGGATGATGTGCAACCAACCATCCACCGTGAACAGGCCGGAGCTCCACCAGCCGAACTGCACCGTCTCACCGCGGCCAAAGCTGGGCAGCCAGCCCAGCCAGACCGAGAACACCAGGATCAGCAGGATACCGATCAGGAAGGTGGGCAGCGACACGCCGAGCAGGGACACGGTCATGAATACCTGGCTCATGAAGGTGCCGCGCTTGAGTGCCGCGTACACGCCCATGGGCACGCCCACCACCAGTGCCAGCACGGCGGCGACCATGGCCAATTCGAACGTCGCGGGAAAGCGCTCGCCCAGCAGGCGCGACACCTTGGCGCCCTGGCGCAGACTCAGGCCAAACTCGCCCTGCGCCGCGTTGACGAGGAAGTGCCAGAACTGTACGAAGAAGGGCTGGTCCAGCCCGAGTTCAGAACGCAGCTGGCGGATCTGCTCGGGCGTGGCGTCCTGCCCCAGCAGGAACACCACCGGGTCCCCCACGTACTGGAACAGCAAGAAAGCGATAAAGGCCACCGACACCATGACGATGACGGCCTGGATCAGCCGGCGGAGGATAAAGGCACCCATACTCAAAAACCGTAGCGATGGGGAATCCTAACACCGCGTCGTCGGCGCCTTAGGCAGGGATTGCGCGCATAGGCGGTCGGGTATGACAGGGTGCCGAGCGGCGCCGCCGGCCGTCTGGGCGAGTCGATTCTGCGGGATCGATGCCGTCCTTCACCCCCGCGCCTGCGCAGGGATGCGGGCGCGGTGTCGGCCACGGCCAAGCCGCGGCGCTGGTCTCGCGAGTCCTGCGACTGCGCCGCCGCCCCGCCCTCATTTGTGTTCCCCGAACAGACACAAAAAAAGAGGGCCCGAAGGCCCTCTTGAGTGGCTGCCCGATGTTGCCATCGGGCTGGCAATCCACGATCAGAAGTTGTGGCGAACGCCCAGACCCCAGTTGGTCGTGCCGTCCAGACGCAGACCAGCGGCGTACACGAAGGTGCGCTTGGACAGAGCGTACTTGCCTTCCAGCAGGAAGTTGGTGCGCTTCTTGCCCAGCTGGTTGCGGGTGTCGCGGGTCACGTCGGCGGTCAGCGTGAAGGCGCCGAAGTTGGCCGAGCCACCCAGCGAGAAGCCGCGGCGGACTTTCTCTTTGTCGTTGTACGAAGCGGCCAGCGCGAAGTTGCTGAAGCTCCACTTCAGACCGGCGCCGTAGCCCAGCTTGCCGTTCTTCTGCTTGTGTGCAGCCACGCCCACGCCGATCGGGCCGTTGGCGTAGATGGCGTTCACGTCCCAACGAGCGTTGCCACCGTTGTCGGGCTTGAAGATGTAGCCGAGTTCGGCGCTGAAGCCACCCAGGTCAGGCGTCTTGTAGCTGAACTGGCTGTTGTGACGAGGCGTCGGGTTGCCCGAGTAGCCGAAGGTGTTACTGACCACGGAGTAGTTGGCGGCGCCGGTCAGTTCCCATGCGGCCATGCCGTAGTACGACGGGTTCAGCGTACGGCCCAGTTTCACGGTACCCCAGCCGCCACCCAGCCACAGGTTGGCTGCACGGCCCCAGAAGCCACCACCGGAACCCAGCGTAGCGCCGTCGTCCAGATCCAGACCGGATTCGAAGTTGAAGCCAGCCTTCAGGCCGCCACCCAGGTCTTCCACGCCGCGCACGCCGATACGGCTGTTGCCGTTGGTCATGAGGCTGCCGCTCTGGAATTCGACTTTGTTGCTGGCGTCATTGCCAGGGGTAGTACCGCCGGAGCCGTACTTGATCTTGCCGATACCGGCATCGGCCACGCCGTACAGCGTGACAGACGATTGAGCCATGGCGGCGCCGGAAGCGGCCACGACGGCCAGGGCGATTAGCGATTTTTTCATTGCAAGTTCTCCTAGATGTAATAGGCGCCTGGGTTGAACCATCACTGTTCAACTGAGCCGGCACGACCCCCCAATCGGGAAGCTGGCTCTATTGCACCTAACATCGGCCGAACATGCAAAGGATTCCAAGAAGGAATCGGGCCGCTAGAGCGGTTCTGTTGGCGTACAGCAACAAAACCGCGAACTCAACGCAAGGGCCATTGCAGCCCCTGCGGGTTTACCCGGATCAGACGTTCAAGTTGAAATCGCCTGATCCGGATAAATACTTCGATCAGAAGTTGTGGCGAATGCCGGCACCGTAGTTGTTGGTTTTATCCAGACGCAGGGCAGCGCCGTAGATAAACGTGCGCTTAGACAACGCGTACTTGGCTTCCACCACACCGTTGGTGAACTTCTTGCCAGTCCACTCGTTCTTGGTGTCACGCGTCACGTCCACGGTCACTGTGAAAGCACCGAAGCCAGCCGATGCACCCAGACCGAAACCACGACGGACATTTTTGGAAACATCGGAAGCCTCCGTGTACGAACCGGCCAGAGCGAAGTTACCGAAGCTGTACTTGGCGCCAACTTGGTAGTTCGTTTTGCTGGTAGCAACCTTGTTGACCGAAGCAGCGACAGCGATCGGGCCATTGTTGTACAACAAGCCCAGATCCCATGCAGCCTTGGAAAGGCCCAGGTCGGTCTTGGTCACATAAGCCGCAACAGCAGTGAACCCGCCGAAGGTGGGGGTGACGTAAGCAAAAGCGCTGTTAGCACGCGAACCGATGCCACCGTAGTTGTACGTATTGGCCAGCACCGAGTAGTTGGCGGCGCCCGTCAGTTCGTACGTAGCCAGCGTCAGGTAGGAAGGCGTGAACTGGCGACCCAGTTTCACAGTACCCCAGTTACCACCCAGCCAAACGTTGGCTTGGCGGGCCCAGAATTTGCTATCAGCAGCGCCGTCGTCCAGATCCAGTGCCGATTCAAACTGGAAACCAGCCTTCAGGCCGCCACCCAGATCTTCGGTGCCACGCACGCCGACGCGGCTGGTGCCGTTGTTCATCAGGCTACCGCTGGTGAATTCGGTTTTGTCGCTGGAATCCGTACCACCGGCGGATTCAATTTTGCCCACGCCAGCGTCAGCCACGCCATACAGGGTCACGGAAGATTGAGCCATGGCAAAGCCAGAGGCAGACAGCACAGCCAGTGCGATAAGAGATTTTTTCATTGCAGGTTCTCCAGGGTAGATTGACACGGAAGACTTAAATCGAAGCAACTCGGGGGTGGGAGAAATCTCCTTCTTGGGCCCCAGTGTCGCCCCACCCTTAGCTGAAAACATTTGAATCCAGGGTGTTCGCAAATTCTATGTGCTTCGTTGGTGCCTGCCTAGGGTAAACGCGCGTTTGTTGCACAGTCACAACACGCGCAAGGCGCCCTTTTTTTGCACTGCCCCGATTCAAATTCGATCACCACGAGCCTACTATCTCAATATGACAGTCACCGATCGAGTCCTTTGCGCCGCCGACGCCGGCCTGCGTACCTTGTTTGTATCGCCACAGGCCGCCAGGCCCATACCAAGGGCATCCGACCCCGGCACAGCGCTCCCGGAGGCGGATCAACGCCTTTCCGGCGCCTTGATGCGCGTCAACCACGTCGGCGAGGTCTGCGCGCAGGCGCTTTACACGGCGCAGGCCATGACGACGCGCGACCCCCAGCTGCGCAAGCACCTGGAGGCCGCCGCGCGCGAGGAGACCGACCACCTGGCCTGGACACGCCAGCGGCTGGACGAGTTGGGCGACCGCCCTTCGCTGCTGAATCCGTTTTGGTACGCGGGCGCTTTCGGCGTGGGCGTGCTGGCCGGGCGCATCGGTGGCGACAAATTGAGCCTGGGCTTTGTGGTGGAGACCGAGCGCCAGGTCGAAGCGCACCTGGCCAGCCACATGAGCCGCTTGCCGGCTGGCGACGCGGCGTCGCGCGCCATCGTGGCGCAAATGAAAGAGGACGAGGCCCACCATGCCGAAGAAGCGCTGGCAGCTGGCGGCGCGCCCTTGCCAGCGCCTGTGCGCGGCCTGATGCGCGTGGCGGCCAAGGTGATGACCACGGTGGCGCATCGAATCTGATCGCCCCACACAGGCGCCATGCCGGGCCGGCAGCCAGTGCGTTCCGCCGGACTGGATCGGCAGTCACCGCGCTGGCATGACCCGGCGAAGCAGGTGCTCCAGACATACGCAGTGAGTGCTTTTCTTAATAAAAATGGGGTTTAGCGCAATACCAGCGGGCGCTAACAGCTATCAATACAATAGCTAAGCGCGTCACACGCAGGCTTAGCGCGTGTTCAACGCCTCAGCGGGAGGGGCGGGAGACGTGGATCGGGATGGGCTGCGAGGCGCAAACCGCAGCGATACCGGGTGGTGGTGCCAGGTAAAACCGCGTGGATTTGCAGCGAAGCACACCACCCGAGGCCATGCCCACACACCCGCGCCGAGACATCGAACGCGCTCCTAGACCACGTCGATCAAGTCGAACGACGTGGTGATCTCGGCCGTCTTGGCCAGCATGATCGAGGCAGAGCAGTACTTCTCGTGGCTCAAGGCCACCGCGCGCTCCACCGCGCTGGCGGGCACGCCTTTGCCGGTCACCGTGAAATGCATGTGGATGCGGGTGAAGACCTTGGGGTCTTCGCTGGCGCGTTCGCTGGTCAGCTTGACCGAGCAGCCGCGCACGTCGTGGCGGCCGCGCTTCAGGATCAGCACCACGTCGTAGGCGGTGCAGCCACCGGTGCCGGCCAGCACCGTTTCCATCGGGCGCGGGGCCAGGTTTTGGCCGCCGTTGGCGGGCTTGGCCTCGTCAGGGGCGCCGTCCATGGCAATCACGTGGCCAGAGCCGGTTTCGGCGACAAAGCCCATCCCCGATCGCGTGCCTGCGGCGCCGGTCCAGCTCACTGTGCATTCCATGTGGGGTCTCCTAGAAAGTACGTAACCAATCGGATGCGAGGGTAGCGGATTCGGCACAACCGGGGCATCGGATGGGAAAAACTGCCGGAAATATCCGGCAAGTTGTGTTGCGCCGCAGCAAAGTCTGACGAACGACCGTACTTTTCACGTACACTGCAACGCATGCAGAGGGGGTTCCTTCTGCGCCTTTTGTCTCCTCCACCCCTTCAACAGGTGGATTAAGCCCCGTAGCTCTGGCTCCGGGGCTTTTTTTTGTTGCACCGCACCCAAGCGGCTCGTCAACGCCACGTGCTGCCGCCTGCGCCGTATCATCGGCGCTTCGCCCGGCGCGCCCTGCGCCACCGCCTTCGTTGACCCTGCCCATGCCTGCTTCCCACTCTGCCGCCCCTGTGGGCGCACTCACGTCCACCGACTATCTCAAGCAGGTGCTCACCGCGCGCGTGTACGACGTGGCGATCGAGTCGCACCTGGACGCAGCGCGCACCTTGAGCCGCCGGCTGCACAACAAGGTGCTGCTCAAGCGCGAAGACCAGCAGCCGGTGTTCAGCTTCAAGCTGCGCGGCGCCTACAACAAGATGGCGCACCTGACGCCCGAGCAGCTGCAAAAGGGCGTGATCTGCGCCAGCGCCGGCAACCATGCCCAGGGCGTGGCCCTGAGCGCCAACAAGCTGGGCACGCGCGCCGTGGTCGTCATGCCGACCACCACGCCCCAGGTGAAGGTGGATGCCGTCAAGACGCTGGGCGGCGAAGTGGTGTTGGCGGGCGACAGCTATTCCGACGCCTACGAACACGCGGTGCAGCTCCAGGCCCAGCAGGGGCTGACCTTCATCCACCCGTTCGATGACCCGCTGGTCATTGCCGGCCAGGGCACCATTGGCATGGAAGTGCTGCGCCAGCACCAGGGGCCGCTGAACGCGGTGTTTCTGGCCATTGGCGGCGGCGGGCTGATCAGTGGCGTGGGCGCGTACATCAAGGCGGTGCGGCCCGATGTGAAGATCATCGGCGTGCAGATGAGCGATTCCAACGCCATGGCGCAGTCGGTGGCGGCGGGCGCCCGCGTGGCGCTGCCAGACGTGGGCCTGTTTGCCGACGGCACCGCCGTCAAGCAGGTGGGCGAAGAAACCTTCCGTGTGGCCACGCAGGTGGTGGACGAATTCATCGCGGTGGACACCGACGCCGTCTGCGCCGCCATCAAAGACGTGTTCATCGACACCCGCAGCATCGTCGAGCCATCGGGCGCCATGGCCGTGGCGGCCGTCAAGCAGTACGTGGCCACCCACAAGACCAAGGGCGAAAGCTATGTGGCGGTGCTGTCGGGCGCCAACATGAACTTCGAGCGGCTGCGCTTCGTTGCAGCGCGCGCCGAAGTGGGCGAAGAGCGCGAGGCGCTGTTTGCGGTGACCATTCCCGAAGAGCGCGGCAGTTTCCGCCGCTTCATCGAAACCATCGGCAACCTGCCGGCCGGCCCGCGCAATGTGACCGAGTTCAACTACCGCATCAGCGACGCCGCGTCGCAGGGCCAGGCGCACGTGTTCGTGGGTTTGACCACCTCTGGCAAAGGCGAATCGCCGCGCATTGCCGCTGCGTTTGAACGCGCGGGCTTTGGCGCCATCGACCTGACGCACGATGAGCTGGCCAAGGAACACGTGCGTTACATGGTGGGTGGGCGCTCACCTTTGGCGAACGACGAACGCCTGATGAGCTTCGTCTTCCCCGAGCGGCCGGGCGCCTTGCTGAAATTCCTGAACCTGATGTCGCCCAACTGGAACATCAGCCTGTTCCACTACCGCCACCAGGGCGCCGACGATGGCCGCATTCTGGTGGGCATACAGGTGCCAGCGGCGGACGATGCCGCCTTCCGCGCGTTTCTGGACGAGCTGGGTTACCCGTGGGTGGAAGAAACCCAGAATCCGGCCTACCGGCTGTTCCTGCAGCGCTGAAGACCGCGGCGCAGCGCGCGGATTCAGCTGCTCAGGCGCGGGGGTGCCAACGGCGCGCGCAGGTTTCGCAGCGGCCTGGCTGCACCCGGATCGGCTTAGCCGGGCGCGCTCAACCCGAAGCCCCAGCGCAGCAACCGATCACTTTGATTTTGATAGCTGCCTGCGCAGGCTGCTAGGGCGCCAACGGCCGATTTGACCCTGAATTGACCCTGAAACTTGCGGCGCTGCGCGCAAGCCCCCAAACCGCGCTCACACCCCAGGCGGGCGGCGGGCCGGCAATGTGCCGCTGGGCGTCGGCACGTTCTGCGCGCCAGACGGCATGCCCATGGCGGGCGGCATCGGGGGCGGCACCACCGATGGCTGCGGCAGCATAGGCGTGGCGGGCATGATGGGCGGCAGCGTGGCCGGCGCCATCGCGTCGCCTGCGGATGAGCGCAGTTCCATCGCCGGCATTTCCAGCCGCGCTTCGCGCCCGTCGGCCGTCAGCACCACGGTGCGCTGCGACACCGAGCGGACAGACCAACCATCCACCCCATCCACCGCAGCCCCTACGCGCAACGGGCGAAGCGGCGGCTTGCCGTCCACCGATATCAGCGCCGCGCCGCGCCCCAGGTGCGTGACCACGCCGCGCAAAGCCAGGCGGCCTAGGACATCCGGCGCGGCCTGGGCGGCGGTGGTATCGGGCGCGCCCAGCGTGCGCGCCACCGTGCGCGTATCGACCTGCACCACGCCCGGCGCCGCGCCAGCAGCGGCCACGCTGGTGGGCGCGCCTGCGTCGCCGGCACGCAAGTACCAGAACAGCGCACTGCCCGCAGCCAGTGCCCACACGGCCAGCGTCACGCCGCCGACCCCCCAGCGGGAGGAAGGTAACAGCCTCACCAGCGTTTGCCTCGTCTCAACATGCGGCGATTATCATTGATGCGATTGATCCGATCTGTATCCACGCCGTACCCATGACCGTTTTTTCCACGCTTGCCCGCCGTCTGCGCCGCAGTGCCGGCTTTACCCTGATCGAAATGATGGTGGTGCTGGTCATCATCGGCGTGCTGGCCGCGTTGATCGTGCCCAACGTGCTGGACCGCACCGACGACGCCCGCGCCACCGCCGCCCGCACCGACGTGCACAACGTCATGCAGGCGCTCAAGCTGTACAAGCTGGACAACCTGCGCTTTCCCACGGCCGAACAAGGCCTGCAAGCCCTGGTGGCGCGCCCCACCACCGCGCCGGCGCCCACCAACTGGAAGCCCTACCTGGAAAAGCTGCCCAACGACCCCTGGGGCCGCCCCTACCAATACCTGAACCCCGGCGTGCAGGGCGAGGTGGACGTGATGAGCTTCGGCGCCGACGGCCAGAGCGGCGGCGAGGGCAAGAACGCGGACATCGGCAGCTGGCAGTAAAAGATGCACGCCCCTGTGTCGCCGGGCGGCGCCTGCCCTCCTCTCGCTGCGCGCTGTGCGCTGCTGGGCGGGGAACAGCGCCATTGCCCGGTGCAGATTCGGGCACGGCTCTCGCGGGACTGGCTCGCTTCACGGCTTATCGATAGCGGCAGTGCGACCGGCGGCTGCGCTTTTGCGATTGGCCGGCGCAGGCGCGGCTTGGCTGGCTGCTTCACGGCCACGCCACCGTGCCACGCCGTGCAGGAAAGCGCTTTGAAGCATGCTTTTTTAGCCGCATCGCCCGCGCGCCACCAGCGGGCGGCAACACCGTCACGCGGCCGTCAACACTTCTGAAATGATAGCTGCCTGCGCCCACTGGGCGGGCGCTAACACCATGCTTTACTTGAATACCCGGCGCGGTTTCACGCTGATCGAGCTGATGGTGGTGATCGCCATCGTGGCGATGGGCACGGCCCTGGCCAGCCTGGCGCTGCGCGATGGCGAAGGCAGCGCCCTGGCGCGCGATGCCGAACGGCTGTCGGCGCTGTTTGAATCGGCCCGCGCCCAGTCGCGCGCGGCCGGTGTGCCGGTGGTCTGGCACAGCACCGCTGGCGGTTTCGCCTTTGAAGGCCTGCCCGCCAGCGCCGCGCCCATGCCGACGCGCTGGCTGGACAGCCAGACCGCCGCCATCGGCAACGCCCCCATCGTGCTGGGGCCCGATCCGATCATTGGCGCGCAGGCGGTGGTGCTGCAACGCGTGGGCAGCGCGTCGCCGCAGCAGATGCGCGTGGCCACCGACGGGCTGCGCCCCTTCACCGTGGGGCAGCCGGAATGACGCGCGGCTTCACGCTGATCGAGGTGATGGTGGCGCTGACCATCAC
>JAGOEM010000248.1 GCA_017997715.1 Ottowia sp. | reverse complement strand
CTGAGCCTGTCGAAGGGCTTTTACCCGACAGCGCAGGGCTTCGACAGGCTCAGCCCGAACGGTTGGTGGCCCGCGAAGCAGCATGGCCGAAGGCGGATGTGGTGATTGGAAATCCGCCGTTCTTGGGCGACAAGAAGATGCGCGGCGAGCTGGGCGATGCCTATACCGAAACGCTGCGCAAGACCTACGCCGGCCGCGTGCCCGGCGGCGCTGACTTCGTTTGCTATTGGTTTGAAAAAGCACGTGCAGCGCTTGCCAGTCAAGCGCTGAGTGCTGCGGGTTTGGTAGCAACGAACTCGATTCGCGGCGGCGCAAACCGCAAGGTGCTCGACGCCATCGTGCGTGACAGCCGCATCTACGAAGCCTGGAGCGACGAGCCTTGGGTGAACGAGGGCGCGGCGGTTCGGGTGTCGTTGGTGGCGTTTGGGGAGGCTGGCCAACCGGTCCAACTGAACGGCCAACCATCTGAAGCCATTCACTCGGACTTGACTGGTTATCAGTCGGCCAAATCCGCAGTGGATTTGACATCTGCAAAGACGCTACTGCCCAACTTGAACGCCTGCTTCGTCGGCACGTCCAAGAAAGCTTCGTTCGACGTTCCGGGTGAACTTGCGAGATCGTGGCTCGGGAAACCCAATCCAAACGGCCGAAGCAACGCTGAAGTCGTCAAACAATGGATCAACGGCGCCGACATCGTGCGACGGCCGTCAGATACTTGGATCGTTGATTTTGGTGTCGACACGAAAGAGGGTGACGCTGCACTGTTTGAACTGCCTTACGAACACATCTTGCGGATAGTTAAGCCTGAAAAGGCGGCAGTACGCAATGAGGCCGAACGTCGGCGCTGGTGGCTTCACGCGCGCGCAGCGCCAGATATGCGTACGGCCCTGACATCTGTCTCGCGCTTCTTCGCAACATCGATCGTCGCAAAGCATCGCGTGTGGGTATGGTTCAGTTGCAATGTTCTGCCGAGTCATGCGACGTGCATAGTCGCTCGCGCCGACGACACCACCTTCGGCATCCTCCACAGCCGCTTGCACGAACTCTGGTCGCTGCGCATGGGCACCTCGCTGGAAGACCGGCCGCGCTACACCCCCACCACCTGCTTCGAAACCTTCCCCTTCCCCGCCGGCCTGACGCCCGCCGACACGGCGCACCAGCAGACCGAGGCACTGCCCAGCGGCGCCCGCATTCCGGCCGGGCTGGGCGCGCCGGCGGCGGCGGCAGATTCCAAGCCAATAACGGCGCCAGCGCAGGCGGGGCAAGCGCCGGCAGCTATCGAAACAAAAGCAAGCAAGGCCCACGCCAGCGCCATTGCCGAGGCCGCGCACCGGCTGGACGCGCTGCGCCAGAACTGGCTGAACCCGCCCGAGTGGACGGTGAAGGTGCCCGAGGTGGTGCCGCTGGGCCTGGCCGCTTCGCCCTACCCCGACCGCATCGAGCCGCGCCTGGGCCTCTCCGAAGCCGACGCCAAGGCGCTGCAAAAGCGCACCCTGACCAACCTCTACAACCAGCGCCCCGCCTGGCTGGCGCAGGCGCACGAGCAGCTCGACGCCGCCGTCGCCGCCGCCTACGGCTGGGCCGACTACACGCCGCAGATGCCCGACGACGAAATCCTGCGCCGCCTGCTGGCGCTGAACCTGGCGCGGGCTGGCAGCGGGGCTTGAGCGGGGTTGGCAAGACCATATACTCCCCAACTACCTGTCCGCTAGCGCCCGTCCGTCGGGCGCTGAGCATGCATACTCCACCATCATCTGCGCCCGATGCCCTGCGCTTGGACGTGACTGGGCAGCGCCCGCGGGCGGCCGCAGCACCGTCCTACACGGCGGCGCCACGCGCGCAGGCACAATGGGCGGGATCACCCTTTTGCGGGGCCGCAACCTCTGGAGAACACCCATGACCACAGTGACCAACCCCGACAAGCTGGACTACGTGCCCGGCCAGGATGGCCTGCAGCCGGGCCAGACGGCGCGCGCCAAGGCGCCGGGGCGGCTGGAGTTTCGCGCCGGCGACGGCCCGCTGATCACCATCGAGCCCGATTACCAGCTGACGCTGGAGCGCGCGCCGCAAAGCCTGGTGATGAGCTGGCAGGAGGACGGCCAGCCGATGAACGCCGCCATTCCGGTGGTGGAGTTCGACGAGTACCTGAAGACGGGCAAGATCGTCATCCAGAAATAAGGAACCCACGCGCGCAGCGCCCGCACGGCGCGCGCGCCGGCGTCCTTTGATTGCGCGCAGCGGCCTTGCTCGGCTATTTCGAAAAACTTCTTCCGCCCTACCCCGACCCGGAGCCAGGACTGCCCCCCAAGGGCTTCCTGGCTTTCGTGTGGAGCGCTACCACGGGCCTGCGCGGCCATGTGGCGCTGATGGCGCTGCTGTCGGCGGGCACGTCGGTTTACGACGCGCTGCTGTTCGCCCTGCTGGGCCACGTGGTGGACTGGCTCGGCAGCGTGGCGCCGGGCCAGCTGTGGGCGGCGCGCGGCGGCACGCTGTGGCTGCTGGCGGGGGTGCTGGTGGCGTCGATCGGGCTGGTGGCGATGCAGACGATCGTGAAGCACCAGACGCTGGCGATCAACTTTCCGCTGCGGCTGCGCTGGAACTTCCACCGCCTGATGCTGGGCCAGAGCATGGCCTTCTACGCCGACGAGTTTGCCGGCCGCATCACCACCAAGATCATGCAGACGGCGCTGGCGGTGCGCGACATGATCTTCACCACCACCGACGTGGTGATCGGCATGGGCGTGTACATGCTCACCATCCTGCTGCTGGCGGCGGGTTTCGACGGCTGGCTGATGCTGCCGTTCTTGCTGTGGGCCATCGCCTACGGGCTGGCGTGCTGGTGGTTCGTGCCGCGCCTGGGCGCGGTGAGCCGCGCGCAGGCCGATGCGCGCAGCGTGATGACGGGGCGCATCACCGACGCCTACACCAACATCGCCACCGTGAAGCTGTTCTCGCACACGCGGCGCGAGGCGCACTTTGCCCGCGCGGCGATGGAGGACTTTCGCGCCACGGGCTACGCGCAGATGCGGCTGGTGAGCCTGTTCGAGACGCTGAACCACGCGCTGATCGTGGCGCTGATCATGGGCGCCTGCGGCACGGCGCTGTGGCTGTGGTCGCTGGGCCAGGTGGGCACGGGCGCGGTGGCGGCGGTGACGGCGATGGCGCTGCGCCTGTCGGGCATGAGCCACTGGGTGATGTGGGAGATGACCAGCCTGTTCGAGAGCGTGGGCACCATCCAGGACGGCATCAACACGCTGGCGCGCCCGCGCGCGGTGGTGGACGCGCCCGATGCGAAGCCGCTGGTGGTGACGCGCGGCGAGGTGCGGTTCGAGGACGTGACCTTTCTGTACCGCGACGGCAGCCAGGCGGTGATCGACAAGCTGAACCTGACGATTCGCCCTGGCGAGAAGATCGGCCTGATTGGCCGCAGCGGCGCGGGCAAATCCACGCTGGTGAACCTGCTGCTGCGCTTTCACGACGTGCAGGGCGGGCGCATCTTGATCGACGGGCAGGACATCGCCCAGGTGACGCAGGACAGCCTGCGCCAGCACATCGGCATGGTGACGCAGGACACCTCGCTGCTGCACCGCGCGATGCGCGACAACATCCTGTACGGCCGCCCCGATGCGAGCGAGGCCGAACTGGTGGCCGCCGCCACGCGCGCCGAGGCGCACGATTTCATCCAGCACCTGACCGACCTGCAGGGCCGCACCGGCTACGACGCGCACGTGGGCGAGCGCGGCGTGAAGCTGAGCGGCGGCCAGCGCCAGCGCGTGGCGATTGCCCGCGTGATGCTGAAGGACGCGCCCATCCTGCTGCTGGACGAGGCCACCAGCGCGCTCGACAGCGAGGTGGAGGCGGCCATCCAGGCCAGCCTGTACGAGCTGATGAAGGGCAAGACGGTGATCGCCATCGCGCACCGGCTGTCGACCATCGCCGCGCTCGACCGGCTGATCGTGCTGGACCGCGGCCGCATCGTCGAGCAGGGCACGCACGCCGAACTGCTGGCGCGCGGCGGCCTGTACGCCGGGCTGTGGGCGCGGCAAAGCGGCGGCTTTCTGGGCGAGCAGGTGGACGACGCGCCACCCGGGTGAGCGCTGGGCGCGGGCGGCACCCGGCCGCATCGGTCATTGCGCGGCGCTGTTCCCCTCTCTTTGTAGGAGCGGGCTTGCCCGCGATAGGGCGATGGCTGGGGGCAGGAACGCCGTCATCGTGGGCAAGCCCGCTCCCACACAAGCCCGCATGGAGAGAACGATCTGACAGATGGCGCGTGAAAGCCCCTTCCCCCGCTGGGGGAAGGTTGGGAT